>CAYPUQ010000280.1:0-8598 GCA_964413655.1 uncultured Solibacteraceae bacterium
GTCCATCCTTAAGCACCGCTGTCATAGATGCCTTAGTTTATCCAAGATTGCGTGGGCAGAGGCAACGGCCTCGTCAGCAGTTCGTCCGGAGGCCAGTTCTCGGGAGGTCAATGTGATCTTCGTTCAAGGAATCCTCCCTGCAGACGCACACTGAATCGTAGCTCACCCGCCGCGGTCAAGGCCGGAGCGAAGCGGGCCCGTAAGGGTTGCCTTGACGGCGAGGATGAGCCCCAGCAATGGAACTGGAGGGAATCGCAGGGGCCTTTTCCTGTCCATTCCCTCCTCCCAGGAATTGACCTTCTCGGGTTTTGGAAGCAGTTGCCGATGTTATCCGCATGTGCCGGGCTTGGGGATTGGCAGCGGAATCTCCGATGGACACGGAAACGAGTTGGAGTTCCCCTCGGCTTTTCGCCAATGCCGCCGCAATGGCAAACCGCAGGGCATCGTGAAGATCAAGTGAAGATCAAGTATGGAGGTCGGCCATGATTCGCAACGAAGCCGAGTATCAGGCGGCGTCGGACCGGCTCGCCGATCATCGAGCGAGGCTGAAGGAGGCCGGTCTCGACGACGAGAAGATCAAGCGCGCCGCCGATCCAATCGAGTCGTTTCATCTGCAATTGAAGGAGGAAGTTGAGGGCTACGAACGTCTGAAGCGCGGCGAATTCGAGGAGTTGGAGAACTTTCGCGGATTTGGACATCTTTTGATCTCGCTACGCATTGCCCAGGGATATCGCAGCGCGAACTGGCCAGGCGCCTCACTGTACACGAGTCGCAGGTTTCCCGCGACGAGCGGAACGAGTACTTCGGCATTACTCTCGATTGAGCCGTTCGCCTGTTTGGCGATGGAAATCCAGGCCAACGGTAATCTGGGTGCTCCGAAATTTCAGCGTAACTCCTCGATAAACGCATGGCCTTCTCCTGTGGTTGTGTTGCCGCGTCGGGTGATCACTGGATTCATCGGCGACACGATCTTCACACAAGGAGAGCGCCTCTCCTGCACTCCCATCTATTTGCGCCGAAGCCGCGCTGTGAACCTGCTCCCGCCGCCCGATTCCCCATCACAGCTACTAGAAATATTTTAGTTCACTCATTCTAAACCACTTGTCTGCTGTTCCCACACCCCGCGCTTGACGGCTTGCGCTATCCTCTGGGTGCGATCAGGCGTCCGTCCTCTCGCTCCCCGGGCCCAGCCTCTTGCCCGGCGTTATCGTTGTCCCTGAGAGGTTATTCCCATGTCTTCTCCCCGTCGCGTCCGCGCTTCCCGCGCCAACGGCCGCAAATCCCGCGGCCCCGTCACCCCCGACGGCAAAGAGCGCTCTTCGCTCAACGCCATCACCCATGGACTCACCGCCTCCACCGTCGTCCTCGGCGTCGAGTCCTCCGAACGATTCAACATGCTCTTCGATGCGTGCCTGCAAACCGTCCAGCCCGAAAACCTCCTGGAATTCACCTGCGCCGAGGAGATGGCGTTTGCCAAGTGGCAACTCCGCCGCGCCATAGGCATCGAGACCACTCTGACCGGTCTCGAGATGGACCGCATGGCGCCGGAACTCGCTCAGCAGTTCGAATCGGTCCCGCACCCTCTTCGGGTCGCTCTTGCCTGCCAGCGCCTCCAGGAAGGTTCCAACTACATCGCGAACCTTCAGCGCTACCAGTCGCGGCTCGCCCTGCGCTTCGAACGCGCGATCAAGGAACTTCGCACCCTTCGCGAGCTGAGTGCGCACTCGCCGGCCGATCCGCCGCCCGATCCCGGTTCGGAATCGGCACAAACCACAGGCCCCGCAACGGCTTCGGCCGCTGGAACAAACGAACCTAATCCCGAAATCGAACACCCCTCTGCCGCCGAATCGGCCGGCTCCAATCAACCACCGGACGCCCCGAAATCGCCGCACCCGCCGCCGGTACCCGCGCCAAAAGCCCAGCCGAAGACCTACTACGCCGTTGTCTCCGGCGCGGATTACGCCCGCCTCACCGGCCGGCGCCCGCGGCGTTGACACACCTTGGCTCCGTTTTTATGATGTAATTTCAGTTGCTGCTTGGCGATGCCGCGCAGTTGAACCTTGCGCCGGGCCTGTGCCCGGCTAACGAAATCTCTTCATTCCGAGTCCTGTACAACTATGATTACCGTCGAAGGTCTGACCAAGCGCTACGCGCGCACGACCGCGGTCGACAACATCTCCTTCACCGTGAACAAGGGGGAAATCGTCGGCTTCCTCGGGCCCAACGGCGCAGGTAAGACGACAACCATGCGCGTCTTGACCTGCTTTCTGCCAGCCACCGAAGGCCGCGCCGAAGTTGCCGGTTTCGATGTCGCCAATCAGCCCATGGAGGTCAAGCGCCGCATCGGCTATCTGCCCGAAACGCCGCCTCTCTATCCGGACATGGAGGTCCACGAATACCTCCACTTCGTCGCCCGGCTGAAAGGGGTCCCCAAAGCCGAAGCGGCCGGGCGCGTTCGAGAAGTTTCCGAGCGATGCGCCGTCTCCGATGTTTCCACGAAGCTGATCAGTAAGCTGTCCAAAGGTTACCGCCAGCGCGTCGGACTCGCCCAGGCGATCATCCACAACCCCGATGTCCTGATCCTCGACGAGCCCACCGCCGGCCTCGATCCGAAGCAGATCATCGAGACTCGCCAGCTCATTAAGCAGCTCTCCGGCGAACATACCATCATTCTCAGCACCCACATCCTGCCGGAGGTCGAGCAGACCTGCCAGAAGGTCATCATCATCAATAAAGGGAAGCTCGTCGCCACCGACTCGGTCGAGAACCTCACCCACCGGCTCCGTGGCGCCGAAGCGGTCGCCGTCGAACTTTCGTCCCGCGACGGCGAACTGCCCGCCGCCGACGCTCAGCGCCGTCTCGAACAGGTGTCCGGCGTCAGCCGTGTTGTCGCCCGCGAGCCGCGCGCCGGGGTACTGCGCTTCGAGGTCGAGGGCATGCACGGTTCCAATATCCGCCCCGAAATCGCCCGCTCGGTCGTCGAAGCTGGTTGGAACCTCCACGAACTCCACACCGTCGCGTTCAGCCTCGAGGAAATCTTCCTGCAACTCACCGCCGCCGAGAAACCCGAAGCAGAAGGAGACGCCCAGTGAGTAACGTACTGATCATCTGCCGAAAAGAACTGAAGAGCTATTTCTCTTCCCCCATCGCCTACGGACTAATGGGCTTCTTTGCCCTCATCGCCGGCTACTTCTTCTACGCCGCCACCGCTATCTTCGTCGTCCGAGGCCAGGAAATGATGATGATGGGCCGCGGCATGCCGATGGACGTGAATGAGTGGGTCGTCCGGCCCGTGTTGATGAACATCAGCGTGATCGGCTTGTTCATCATCCCCGGCATCACCATGCGTCTGTTCGCCGAAGAGAAGCGATCCGGCACCATCGAACTGCTGACCACGTCGCCCGTCCATGACCTCGAAATCATTGTTGGCAAGTGGCTCGCCGCACTCGTGATGTATGCCGCCATCCTCGCCGTTGCCGGTCTCAACCTGCTCATCCTGTTCGCTTACGGCAGCCCCGACTGGAAACCGATTCTCGTCGGCTTCCTTGGCTTGCTGCTCCAGGGCGGCTGCCTGCTGGCCATCGGCACATTCATCTCCACAACAACGAAGAACCAGATCATCGCCTTCGTCGCCACGTTCGCCATTTGCCTGCTGCTCTGGGTGCTCGACTGGGTCACTGCCTTTGAAACCGCCTCCTGGGCCAAAGTGGTCTCCTATATGTCCGTCGTCACTCATTTCGAACCCTTCTCCAAGGGCGTGCTCGACACCAAGGACCTGATCTTTTATCTAACTGTCATTTTCTTCGGGCTCTTTCTGACCTCCCGGTCGATGGAGTCCCTGCGCTGGAGGTCGTAATGAACGCCAATTGGCTCAAAGCAAAACAAACGAAATACGCCGCCTATGTCACCGTCTATGTCCTCGTGGTTATCGGCGCGATCGGCGCGGTAAACTTTCTCGCGCAGCGCCACAACCGGTCCATCGACACCACCGCGAACAAGCGATTCAGTCTCGCCGACCAGTCCATCAAGGTCGTTCGCGAACTGAAGGAAGACGTCAAGATCACGTACTTCGATCGCACGTCGAACTTTCAGAACTCGCGCGATCTTCTCGACCGTTACGACAATCTCTCCCCAAGACTCTCAATCGATTACGTCGACCCGGACCGTAAGCCCACCGTCGCCCGTGCCGCCGGCGTCCGCAGCTACGGCACCATATTCGTCGAGGCCGCCGGCCGCCAGGAGGAGGCGAAGTCGGTCACCGAGGAAGAAATCACCGGCGCGCTCATCCGCGCTCTCAAGGGAGGCGTCCGCACCGTCTGCTTCGTCTCCGGCTCCGGCGAACATGCCCTCGATAACACCGAGCGCGATGGCTACTCGAATTTCAAGGAGCTGATCGAACGCAACAACTACCGCACTCAGACCATGTCGCTCATCGAGAAACCTGAGATCCCCGAAGAGTGTACCGTCGTTGTGGTTGGCGGTCCTAAGTACGACTATCTCGAACCCGCCGTGAACGCCCTTAAGACCTTCATCGAAAACGGCGGTTCCGCGCTGTTCCTTCTCGACCCACCGCTCCGCCTCGGTCCCGGCGACCAAGCCAGCGACAACGCCCGCCTCACCCAACTTCTCGACTCCTGGGGTGTGGTCCTGAATAAGGACCTTGTTCTCGACACCTCCGGCATCGGCCAGCTTTTCGGCCTGAACGAAGCCGTGCCGCTGGTGGCCTCCTACGAGTTCCATGCGATCGTGCGCGAGATGCGCGACGTCGCCACCGCCTTCCCGCTCGTGCGCTCGCTCGACACCAAATCCGCCGACAAGGTCTCCACCGACAAGCTGTTTTCCAGCTCGGACAACAGCTTCGCCACCACCAATCTGTCTTCGCCATCGGTCAAGATCGACACCGCCAAGGATAAGAAGGGACCGCTTACTCTCGCCGTCGCAGGCACTTACGACACCGGCCAGGAAAACAAGAAGGGCCGTTTTGTCGCCGTCGGTTCTTCCGGCTGGGTCGCAAACTCGATCCTCCGCTTCAACGGCAACCGCGACCTCGCGATGAACATGCTGAACTGGCTGTCGGCCGACGAGGACCTGATTTCAATCCGGCCCAAGGAGCAGGAGGACCGTCGCCTGTCGCTCACCGCCCGCCAGATGCGCGTGCTTTTTTATGCCAGCGTCATTGGCTTCCCTCTCATGATCCTCGCCGCCGGACTGAGCGTCTGGTGGAGAAGGAGGTAACAGCTACGGATGCAGACGAAGGGTCTTCTGGTTGCCGCCGTCGTGCTGGCGCTCCTTGCCGGCGGCGTTTGGTACTCCAACAAGGTCGAACGGGACAAGGAAGGGAAACCCGATCCCGACTCGCCACCCAAGATCGTCGAGATTCCCGCGGACCAGATTCAACAAATCGACATCGACCGTCTCGGCGAGACTACTTCCATCACGCGGTCCGACGAAGGCAAGTACGAACTCGTCGCGCCCCGTGTCCTCAATGCCGACCAGGATGCGGCCTCCAGTCTCGTCACGACGCTCGGCAGCCTCGCCTCCGATCGTGTCGTCGAGGAAAAGGCCGAGGATCTCTCTGCTTATGGTCTCGACCGGCCGCAGATCACCGTCGCCGTCAAGAAGAAGGATGGGGGCGTCGTCAAGCTCTTGATTGGCGACGAGACACCCACCGGCTCTTATGCCTTCTGCAAACTCGAAGACGACCCGCGTGTCTTCACACTGGCAAGCTGGAACAAGTCCAGCTTCGAGAAGACCTGGAAGGACCTCCGCGACAAGCGGCTCCTTACGTTCGATTCCGACAAGCTCACCCGGCTGGAAGTCACCGCCAAGGGCCAGACCATCGAGTTCGGTAAAAACCAGCAGAACGAGTGGCAGATCATCAAGCCGCGCCCGTTGCGCGCCGACGGCGGCGAGGTCGAGGAACTCGTCCGCAAGGTTCGCGACGCGAAGATGGATGTCACGTTGGCGGATAGCGAACTGGCCCAACTCGCCGGCCGGTTCGGCAATACTGCGCTCGTCGCTTCCGTTCGCGCCACCGACGCCGCCGGCACGCAGACTCTCGATGTCCGGCGCACTGCCGACAGCACTTACCTCGCGCGCAGCGACGCCGTCGAGGGCGTCCACAAGGTCGACTCTGCCCTCGGCGACAGCCTCGGCAAATCGCTCGACGACTACCGTAACAAGAAGATCTTCGACTTCGGCTGGAGCGACCCCGACAAGCTCACCTATAAGGACGAAAAGACCAACCTGGCGGTCGAGAAGAAAGATGACAAGTGGCTGGTCGGGGACAAAGAGATGGACTCTGTCTCCGTCCGCAACGTCATCGATCAACTCCGCGACCTGTCCTCGGTCCGCTTTCTCGACAGCGGCGCCCCACAGCCGGACATCGAACTGAGTGTGACGTCTTCCGACGGCAAGCGCGTCGAGAACGTCCGGATTGGCAAGGCTGGCGACCGCTGGCTTGCGATGCGCGTTGGCGAACCTTCGCTCTACGAACTGGAATCCAGCAAGGTGGAGGAGCTCCAACAAACGGCCGCCGCCGTCCGCGAGCCGGAAAAGAAGGAAGAACAGAAAAAATGACCGCGGTGGGGCAGGCCTTCGGCCTGCGGCGGCCTCTCAGGCCGTCGGGCTGGGCTACCCCATGACCGCCCTCCTCACCGACCTCTATGAACTCACCATGGCCGCGGGCTACGTGTCGGCCGGCAAAGCTCAAGAAAAAGCCACTTTCGAACTCTTCGTCCGCTCCCTGCCGCCCGAACGGAACTACCTGATCGCCGCCGGCCTTCAGCAAGCGGTCGACTACCTGCTCAGCCTCCGCTTCCGGGATGAGGAGATCGCCTACCTCCGCAATCTGCCCCAGTTCGCCCGCGCTCCTGAGGAGTTCTTCACCGCGCTCAGCGGACTCCACTTCACCGGCGACCTGTGGGCCGTTCCCGAGGGCACGCCTGTTTTCGCGAACGAACCTCTCCTGACCGTCCGCGCTCCGCTCATCGAGGCGCAGATCGTCGAAACCTACCTCCTCGCCACAATCGGCTTCCAGACTATGGTCGCCTCCAAGGCCGCCCGCGTTGTGCAGGCCGCCGGCGGCCGTTCCGTGGTCGAGTTCGGCACGCGCCGCGCCCATACCCCGGAAGCCGGCACCCTCGCCGCGCGCGCCGCCTATATCGCGGGCTGCATCGGCACCTCCAACACCGAAGCCGGCTATCGCTTCGGCATCCCTGTTTATGGCACCTCGGCCCACTCCTGGGTCCTCGCCTTTCCCTCCGAGATCGAGTCGTTCCGGGTCCTGCAGAACCTGCTCGGCCCTTCCACCATCTACCTCATCGACAGCTACGACACCCTCGAAGGCGCCCGCCGCGCGGTCTCCCTCGGCCAGCCCCTCTGGGGCGTCCGGCTCGACTCCGGCGACCTGAAGACTCTCGTTCCAGCCGTCCGCCAGATCCTCGACGATGCGGGCATGCACGACGCCAGGATCATGGTCACCGGCGATCTCAACGAGTACCGCATCCTGGAGTTCACCGCCCTCGGCCTGCCCATCGACGCTCTCGGCGTCGGCACGGAACTCGCCACTTCGGCCGACCGCCCGAATCTCGGCGCCGTCTACAAACTGGTCGAACTTGAATCCGGCGGTGAGAAGCTCTACACCGCCAAGTTCAGCGAGGACAAGCAAACCTACCCCGGTGCGAAGCAGGTATTCCGCTTCCCGGACCACGACCTCATCGGCTGCTCCTGGGAATGCCCCACGTGCCCCGCGGCAGCGGCCGGGGACAGCGGCGACGTCGAGGCGCTTCTCAAGCCCGTCCTCCTCCGCGGTGGCCTCGTGGAAAATCCTCCCGATGTCCATCGCGCACGGAAGCGCGCGGCCGAGCTTCTCGGGAAACTCCCCGCGGCCTGCCTCTCCCTCTACGACACCCACAACCCCTACCCGGTCGAGTATTCCGCCGAGTTGCTCGGGCTTTATGAGCGGACGCGCAGTAAGACTATGTAGAGTGAAGGAAGAGGGACCCGCATGAAAACCGTCTTCCTCGACGTCGACACCCAGATCGACTTCCTCTACCCGGCAGGCGCGCTCTATGTGCCCGGCGCCGAGAAGATTGTTCCGGTCGTCGCGCGCTTAAACCAGCATGCCGCCGCGCACGGGATCCCGGTCGTCTCCACGATGGACGCCCATGCCGAGAACGACCCCGAGTTCAGGGATTGGCCGCCGCACTGCGTGGTGGGAACGGCGCCGCAGCAGAAGCCCGCGTCGACTCTGCTGGAGCCGCGCGTGGTAGTCCCCGCGGCCCGCACCACCGTCTCGCTCGACGGCGCGCGCCAGATCATTGTCGAGAAGCAAACCACCGATTGCTTCACCAACGCCAACATCGAGCAGGTCCTCAGAGCACTGAAAGCCGAACGTTGTGTGGCTTATGGAGTGGTGACGGAAGTCTGCGTCAGGAATGCGGTCATGGGGTTGCTGATGACCGGCCGCCGGGTCGAACTCGTCACCGATGCCATCCAGCACCTCGACCGCGCCGCCGCGGAGCGGATGAAGGAAGAATTCACCGCATGCGGCGGTGTGCTCACCACCAGCGCCGCGGTGCTGGCAGGGTGAGGTTG
>CAYPUQ010000281.1:0-4705 GCA_964413655.1 uncultured Solibacteraceae bacterium
GGGCCTGACTCAGCGCCCTAACGGTTCCAGCAGAAAGTTCAATTCCACCCGCTCGTTAATGCCAACCAACGTCTCTTTCTCCTGGCGGGCGAAGCCCCGCGCTTCGACCGCCACGACATAGCGCAACGAACCAGCGGGCACGCGCACCGCGAACTCACCGCGGCCGTCCGTCGCCACCTTCCACTCGGACGGCTTTGGCTTCTTCGCACCCTCTTTGGAAGTCGCTCGAACCACCACACGCGCGCCGCGTAGCGCGTATCCCGGGTCCGCGAACACCGTTCCCGCGACCACACCTGATTGATCCGGATCGCTGCCCTTTCCGCTCAGGCGTGCGCGCCCGAACAGCGGCAGCAGCAGCGTTTCTCGCCGGCTCCAGACCCTACCAGTCCTCTTCTTCCTCGTCGTCGTCCTCTTCGTCGTCATCGTCGGAATAGAGATCGTCGTCGTCGTCGTCGTCCTCTTCCGCTTCCAACTCGAGCGGGTCCAAGCTGGACACGCTCAGGTCCGCCCCGCATTCGTCGCAGGTCAACGCGTCGCCTTCATCCAGTTCGTCTTCGTCCACGTCGATGTCGGCGTCACATAAAGGACATTGCAGCATGTTACTATTCTCCAGTTCTCCCGGCCGCCGGCTGCTCTCGATCCACCTTGGGGAACGCCGGCGCGCCTCCTTCCAATCACAACTCTCAACCGTCGATTTATTCCTTATACAGCAACCAGCGAAAAATGCAACCCGTGGGAACCGGACTCTACTTTTTCGCCATCTTCCGGCGCGTGGTTGGCGGCACTACGCCCCGCAACCGCAGGTACAGGAACAGTTGGGACCGGTGGGTCAATTCGTGCTCCTTCACAAACTGCAGCATTTCGAGCCGCGTCACACGCTGCCCGTCGAACCGGGTGACGATGCCCGCGTAGAAATCCTGCGGCTGCTTCCTCAGTTCCTCGATCCGCTGTTCCACCGCCCGGTTCATCTCCGCCGCCAGCGCCTCCGGACCGGCCCCGGCCGGCAATTCCGTCTGGTATTCCCTGATCTTCTGGCGGAACTCCGGCGTCGCCATGTTATCCTCCCCGGCCAGCAACAAGCCCGTCAATCCGTGGCCCGCCTCCAGAATGTGCCGTGCAATCTCGCCGAAGGTCATCAACTCGTCGCCCGGCCGGTACGCCAGTTCTCCTCCCGGTAGGTCCAGTACGGCTTGCGCGGCATCCTGCCGCACTGTGCGCCACGACTCCAGAACAGTCTCTACCCGAACCATCGTTTTCCATACATACCATGAATCGCGGTATAGTTTGCCCGCTTTCGCGGCCGCGCGGCTACTCTCCGGCCGCCGGGTCGTCCGCCTCGGCTGGCGCGTCTCCTGACGAGTTCTTGGCCTGGCGCGCTCCGGCCGCGGCCACCAAATAACCGGCCTCTCGCAGCGCACGCCGGAAGGCGTTCTCGGAGGAGGCGGGAACCACAAGGTGCCGTTCCCCGGTCAGCAGGCAGTGCTTGCGCGTCCGCCGGTCATTGGCGATCATGGCGGCGACCGACGAATCGACGCATTCGATCAAGCGGGCCAAGCCGCGGTCGCGAAGCATCTTGCTCCGGGCCTCCATCTCCGCAAAAAAGCGCGCAACGGTCTCGGGGATGGCAGCCCCTCCGCGCGCGGCCAGAAAATCGCAGATCTCCCGCAAGGACCTTCCTTCCTCGATGGACGCAAGCAGCTTTCCGGATTCCAGCCGCCACACCGACTCCGAGACGCGAGTCGCGAAGCCATCCAGAGCCAGCCGGTCGACATACTCCAGATCCGCGCCCGTGGCGGCGATCTCGAGGTTTGGCAGCACCCGAAGAACCGGTTTCACTTCGACCGGCGCCGGCCGGTAGCCGGATTCCACACCGAGACAATACGCCCCAAGCGGCGTGATACGGAAACAGATCAGCCCGTCGTAGCGGCTGAGATACGACAGTTCGTCGGCGCCCCACATCTTGCGGAAGTCCAGGCGGGCGCCCGTCGGCGGGACGAGCGCCACGTCGATCATGCCGAGCGTAGCGGTGTATTCGAGCAGCAGGGCGCAAACATAACGCTCGTCGAGATAGCGCGAATATCCTTCGTAGCCCAGCGAACCGTATTGTGGATCGACGAGGTAAAAACCCCTGTAATCGCGGGCCACCGGGACGAAGTCGTCCGTGGCGTGCATGAACCGGATCAATTCCCCGGTCGCGATCCACTTTCCGGCTGGGCACCCGGCAAGGCTGGAACCTACCGCTTCACGCCGCGAAGACGGACTGGTCAACCCACGCTTGCCCCTTCCGGTCTGCCCCTTCACGCAGTCGATGCGCGAGAGTTCGTCGAAAAGGGTCGTCCTCTGCCATCCTTCCCATAGCAGGCGGAGCGTTGCGGCGGGTGGATCCGAGAGCGCCTTCCGGCCCTTCTTGGTGAGCTGGAGCCGTGAGCCCGCGAGTTGGGCGAGCCCGCCTGCCTGGAGCAGCAGTGGCCAAGCGAAGGCGCGGATCGGTCCGGCATTCTCGTCGAACCACTCGTTCTTGGGCGGCACGTGCGGGTAGTAGTCTCCGCCATCGAGGACTTCCCCAATCGCCGCGACGGTCGAGGCCGAAGGGCGGCGTGTCGTGCTGCTGACAGACACTTTGCCCGCGTCCACCAGTCGCAGGACGGAGAGCAGTTCCCGCTGGGCCGCTCGCTCGGTCTCATGAACGGTAATCGGTATGGGCTCCGTGCCTTCCTCGGCAATGCGCTTCTTCTCGTTCCACCGCCGGAATGGGCGGCCGTATGCCTCCGGAACCTGGTCGAGCAAGCTGACCGCCGCCTCGGCCGGCGGCGGCACGAACTGAAGGAGCCTTTGCTTGAGGTCGGCTGGGATCAGGCCCTTGTAGAAAAAGAAACAGAGCCGCGACGGTTCCCGTCCATACCCGTATTTGCGGGCCGAACCCCAGTCCGGGTCCTGGCCGTACTTGGCGCGGAACCGGCCGGCCGGGAAAAGGGCCGAGGGCGAGTGGACGACTTCGGCTACGGCCGCCCGCTGTAACTCGTCCAGGCTCTCCCAGGCCGCGCGCAGCCGCTCCTCCCCCTTGAGATGCCGCAGCACGACGGCGGCCATATCCCCTTTTCGGTTGGCCGCTTTCTCGCCAGTCAACGCGACAAGTCTTCTTAGCTCGTCCCCATTCATGTGCGCGAGGAGCGCCTGCTCCAGCGTTGGCACTTCGTCGTCATCGAGGTATCTGAGTCTCATGCGGTATCCTTAAGGCGCGTCGTTCTCGCCGGACTTCCATGCCTGCCCCGCCCGAACCTCATCGATCATGAATCGCACCTCTTGGTTGTCTGACGGGTTCAGCCACAGTAGGCGATCGAATACACTTGCGGCTTCTTCGAAGCGGCCGAGACGCCAGAGACACCATGCGAAACCATGCAAGCAGCGCAGGAACGGCCGGTTGTCGATCCGGCGCCACGGCAGCACGCCGTCGAAATCGCCGCCAAGCGAGAGTTCGCCGATCCGCACGCCCACCTCGTAATGGCGGATGGCCCACGCGGGGTCGGGGTCGAAAACCAGGTTGCCGAGATGAGCGTGAGCGTCCAAACAGCGCAGATCGGCCTCGCATGTCTCCATCAATAATCTGCGGGCCGCCGCTGTCTGGCCGGCCTCCTTCAGATCGTTTGATTCGATGATCGGGTCCGAAAAGGGATCCTCGGGGTTTTTACCGGGCAACACTTGTTCCATCTCGAAGGCCCAGCGCGGGCCGCGGGCGAGGATCGGTTTCGCCCACTCCGGAATCGGCTCGTCCTTCTCGCGCCAGTGGTCTTCGAGCGGATCCCAGCGAGTCCGGTCCCTGAGCTTGAGCGGGACCAGGCCGAGCGCTGTCACGTCGAGCCGGCGCGACTCAACGGCGCCGGAGAGATACTGGCTGCCGGAGTATCTCCACTGCTTGTGCGGGACCACCACGGCTATCTCGCCAGGAACCAAGTCCAGCGAACGTTTGGCTCGGAGCGTGACAACCTGGCCACTCCCGAGCAGCCGGCACCGCGCGGTCGTCTGTTTAACCGACAGAACGGCTGACTCCACGCGGAGGTCGAGGCTAATCGCGGCCGGAGCCGGCCGCCGGCGCCTGGTGCGAACGGAGGCCGCCGTCTCGACCGGGAAAGGCTCGACTCCCATCCATTTGCGATACGCGGCGAGGTAGCGCGCCCCTTCAATTGCCGGCGAAACCACGACCTCGGAAGCCGCGATTTCGTATTCGGAACCATCGGAGCGGCGGCACACCGCGATCAGGCCGCGCCGCCAGTTCCCTTCGTAGTCGAGCTTGGTCAACAGGACCGGTTCGCCAATAACAAACGCTTCGCAGGGCCAAGCCATGTTGCGCCGGCAGGCGTCCAGAAAATTCCCGAACCTATCGTCATCGTCGCCCGCCTCTACCGTGAATTCGTCGACGATCTCTTCCAGCAGTTCCTCCAGCGTCTCCGGGGGGCCGTCGCTGAATCTCCCATCGCTCCTCATAAGCCGCCTCCCCTGTGGCGCACGCACCAGCGGGTCTTGGCGCGATCGAGAAACGAAGGCTCCTTGCCCCTCGATGCCAGCGCTTCGAACCCCGGCATGAAGCCGGCTTTGCGCGAGTGGCCGGGGAACACCCGGCGCACGGTCTCCTCCCATTCGGGGGTGAGCCCGGCTCTCTCATAACAGCGTCTCGCGCGGTCGAAGTTCGACCGCGCCGCGTCAGAGT
>CAYPUQ010000281.1:4805-8576 GCA_964413655.1 uncultured Solibacteraceae bacterium
GCTTGAGATCCTCGCCGGCGGCCGTGTCCACGGCTGCCGCGAGACGTTCCGTCTCATTGATTTCGAGAAACAACGCCAGCACGGACCGGAGTTCGCCGCTCTGGGCCGCGTTCATCGCCTTTTCGTGCCAAGCCGCCCGTTCGGCTTTGGGCACGAGTTTCATGAGGCCCTCGTCAGGATACTTGTCGGCCTCCGACTGAAACTCCGACCAGGCGGCACGGACTGCCTCGTCCCCGCCGTCGAGTTTGGTCAGGAGTTGGCGCTTAAGCCGGGCAAGCTCGCAGCCGACTGTGGAGAACCCCGGAGTCTTCCACTCAAGGGCGAGTCCGCGTTCAACCCATGCCAGCGCCTCGTGCGGTCTGCGGCGAGCGAGCAGACCGCCCAACACGCTGCAGTCCCGCGCGGTGATTCCGGCCTGTTCGGCGCGCGCCACGTAGGCCGCCATATTCGTCCGTGCATTGTAAGGGGTCCGCGGAACCTCACTGCAGCGCCGGTGCGGGTGGTCATGACTGCCCGGCGGAGTACCAGGTTCGGGCCTCGCCGCGGCCTCGAAACGAACGCGAATCCGTCTCTCGAATTCGGCTAGGCCGGGCTTGTCGAGCGCCTGGGCGAAGTCCTTCTCGATGTTGATCCAAGCGCCGATCAGGTCGCTTACGAACTGGCCGATGCAGCCGCTCGAGTCGTCGAGTTCCTTGACTTTCTCATAGCAGCCCGCGAGGAAGGTTTCGCACAGCGCGGCGGCGCGGGCTGGTTCGGTCTTCGTCAGAGCCCCGATGCTCGCCAGCGCTTTGTCCAGGGCTCTCACGAATGAGAAACACCCCCGGTCGCCGATGAACGATCCGGGGCGCAGCGCTAGTTCGGTCTGACGCTCAAGTGGGTCCGCGTTCCGCCTCGCCTTCCCTTTCATAGTGCCCTCGCTTTCCGCCATGAATCAGTTTGCCATGGCTTGACAAGGGAGAGGCGCCGCCGCGCCGTGGCCAAACGGATTGGCAATGAACGCTTGAGTCTTCACGCGCCTGCTAATCTAGGAAGAAGATGGGCCTCGCGTCCGAAGACAATAGTGGGGGTAGTGTCGCTACTTTAACGACTGCCGGCGTGGAAGAGCAGTACCAGGAATTAGAGGATCTGGTTCGCGTGCAGCGGCCGGGCGAGGATCTCGCCCTCTTGCGCGCCGCTTACGAATTCGCCGCAGAGGTTCACCGCGACCAGAAGCGGGTCACCGGCGAACCCTACATCACCCATCCGATCTCCGTCGCTCACATCCTGGCCGAACGCGGCATGGATCTCACCACCCTCCAAACAGCACTGCTGCACGACACGGTGGAAGACACCGGCTGTTCGCCCGAGGATATTGCCGCCAAGTTCGGAAAGGACGTCGCCCATTGCGTCGGCGGCGTCACGAAACTAGGCAAGGTCAAGCTCTATTCGCGCGAGGAGCGGCAGGCCGAAAGCGTCCGCAAGATGCTGCTGGCGATGGTGACCGACATCCGGGTGATTCTTGTGAAATTGGCCGACCGTCTCCACAATATGCGGACGCTCAGGCATATGCCCCGCGAGAATCAGCTCCGCACGGCGCAAGAAACGCTGGAGATTTACGCGCCGATCGCCCACCGGCTGGGCATGGGCAAGCTGCGCGGCGAACTGGAGGATTTGTCGTTCCTGTACGTGGAGCCGGAAGCCGCGGCGGAAATCGAAGAGCAGGTGAAGCAGCGCGTCGCCAACACGGAAGCGTCGCTCGAGCAGATGCGCGAGACGATCCGGGTGAAGTTGTCGCGGGAAGGAGTGCCCGCTCGGGTGGAGGGCCGCATCAAGCGGACCTATTCGGTCTGGCTGAAACTGAGGCGGCAGCGAATCGGGATGGACCAGGTGTACGACCTGGTCGGCCTGCGGATTATCACCGATTCGGTGAAGAACTGTTACGCGGCACTCGGTGTAATCCACAACGAATGGCATCCGATTCCGGGCCGGATCAAGGATTTTATCGCCATTCCGCGGCCGAATCTGTACCAGTCGCTGCACACGTCCGTGATCGGGCCGGGCGGGATTACTTTCGAGATACAGATACGGACCGAAGAGATGCACCGGGTCGCCGAGGAAGGTATCGCGGCGCACTGGAAATACAAAGAGGGGCACAAAGGCCCGGGCATGGACGATCAGGGGATCGCTTGGCTGCGGCAACTCGTCGAGTGGCAGCGCGAGATGCGGGATCCGGGCGAGTTCATGTCCACGTTGAAAGTGGACTTGTACCCGGAGGAGGTCTACTGCTTCACGCCGCGGGGTAAGGTGATTGTGCTCCCGCGCGATGCCACGCCGGTCGATTTCGCCTACGCCATTCACACCGACGTCGGCCACACGTGTGTCGGCGCGAAGGTGAACGGCCGGATTGTGCCGCTCCGGACGACGCTGCGCAACGGCGACGTGGTGGAGATTCTGACGCAGTCGCAGCACAAGCCGAGCAAGGATTGGCTGTCGTTGGTGAAGACATCGCGGGCGCGGCAGAAGATACGCCAGATCATCAACGTCAGCGAGCGCGAACGTGCCGTGGAGATCGGGCAAAAGGCGATGGAGCGCGAGGCTCGCCGGCTGGGCATCGTATTGAGCCGCGTGCCGCACGATGACATGGACCGGGTAGCGGGCGAATACGGTGTCAGCAAGTTAGAGGATCTGCACGCGGCACTCGGTTACGGGAAATACTCGGCGCGGCAGGTCTTGCAGAAACTGGTGCCCGAGACGGCCCCGGCGGAAGAGAAAGAGGCACCCAGACCCGTGCCGCTCCCGGATACGGGCGACCTGGTTATCCGGGTCAGCGGCATGAGCGACCTGATGGTCTACCGGGCGAAGTGCTGCAACCCAATTCGCGGCGAGGGGATCGTGGGATACATCACGCGGGGCAAGGGCGTCGGTGTCCACTCGGTGAATTGCCCGAACGTGGTGAACTTGCTGTACGAATCGGAACGGAAAGTAGACGTGGAGTGGGCGCGCGCCGGCAGCGATTCCTTCACCGTGAAGATTGTCGTGTACTCGGAGGACAAACCGGGCATTCTCAACCAGCTCACCACGATTCTGACGCATGAGAATAGCAACATCCGCAGCCTGGAGGCGCGCACGGACGACCGGCGCAGCCACACCGACTGCGCGATTGTGGATATGACGATCGAGATTCGCGATAAGAAACAGTTGGAGCGGATCAGCGCGTCCATGCGCCGCGTGCCAGGTGTCCGCGACGTGGAGCGCGTGCAATGAGCGTGGCGGCGCACGAACCGGAACATATCGCCATATCCAAGTCGAAGGGCATCAAGATCGACTGGAAAGACGGACACCACAGCGAGTTGCCGCTGGGGCTGCTCCGCGACGAGTGTCCTTGCGCAACGTGCACCGGAGCGCACGGCACGGAGCCCGAAAGAACCAGTTACGCTCAGCCCGATTCCTCGCCGTTCCCGATGTTCAAGCCGGCCCTCAAGATGCTAAACGTGGAGCCGGTAGGCAGCTACGCGATCCGCATTCACTGGAGCGACGGCCACAACACCGGGATTTATACCTGGGAGCACTTGCGCCGGATCGGCAAGTAGGTCACTGCGATCCCCCGTCCAGAGCGTCGAGCCGCCGCTCGTGACTCGGATCGATGCGTGCGAGTAGATCGAAAACGTCGCGAGTTCTCCGATCTGCTTTTTGGGATGACGCTCGGTCAATGCCCATGACTTAGCACCACGATAGAGCCCATCGGGAGCCGGTTTCTGCGCACCGCTGTCCAGCACGTCGAGCCGCTATTTG
>CAYPUQ010000282.1:0-8520 GCA_964413655.1 uncultured Solibacteraceae bacterium
GAGGTCGGCCGCGGCGGGGTCGGCGGAGGCGCTGAGCCCCTGGCCGGCGAGGAGCGACTCGAGCGCCGCGCCATCGGCCTGAGCGGCCCGGCAGCCGAAGTTACGGATATGGAAGCGTCCCACCCTTTGAAGTTTAGCAACCGGCGCGCCGGCTACAGTTTCTAAGGCAAATGACCGATAGGTGCAGCAGGGCATGGAACGTGTATTGACTCAGGACGAGATCGACGTCGCGGTCCGGAACCTTCGTTCGTCAGGCATCGCAGAGCCGAAGACCGGGCAGGCCGAGACCTACGACTTCCGCCGGCCGGACCGGATCGCCAAGGACCAATTACGCGCGATCCATACGCTGCACGAGAACTTTTCGCGTTCGCTCGCGTCGAGCCTGTCGGCGTATCTGCGCGCCTACGTGGTGGTGAACCTGGTCTCGGTGGAACAGTTGTCTTTTGCCGAGTTCCTGCAGATCCTGCCATCACCCTCGATCCTGACGGCGCTGGGCATGCGGCCGTACGACGGCAGCGCGGTGCTGGAGATGAACCCGTCGCTCGTTTTCCCGATCATCGAGATGCTGCTCGGCGGCGCGGGGAAGGTGACGGCCCGCATGGACCGCGAGATCACCGAGATCGAGGCAAGCATTCTCGAAGGGGTCTACCGGATCATTCTCAAGGATCTGAAGGATGCCTGGGCCGGTGTGGCGTCGCTGGCCTTTTCGATCGAAGCGCGCGAGACCGAACCGCAGATGTTGCAGATCCTGGCGCCGAACGAGGCAATTGTGGGGATCAGCATCGAAATCCGCATTGGCGAGACCTCCGGTATGCTGAACCTCGGCATCCCCTCGATCATCGTCAAGATGCTGCGTCAGAAGTTCGACCAGCAGTGGTTGCTGCGGAAGAGCGAATCGACAGCGGAGGAACAGGAGCGCATTCTTCGGCTGGTGCGGCCGGCCAAGTTGCACATGGACGCCCGGCTGCGGGGGCCGACGATCTCGGCCAGGGATCTTCTGGCACTCCAACCAGACGATATCCTGATTCTCGACCATCCGATAGACGGATCGCTGGCGCTAGAGGTGAACGGACAGCACAAGTGGAATGGGATGGTGGTGGATAACGGTCGCAACCGCTCGTTCCTGATTCAGACGCCGATTGAGGAGCGCTGACGGCCGCAGTTCGCAACCTTGGCACGCCATCCGGTGTAACCTGACTAGGAGTGCGGCTCCGTTTGCACGGCTGGCGGGTTCTCGGCGTTACGGTTACCCTCTGTACCCTCATTGCGGTAGGGCTGTACGTGTACCGGTCGCGGAAGGCGGAGAGCCTGCCGGGGTTGATGGCCCGGTTGCCGGCGCAGTCGGCGCAGGTTGCCATCGACGTCGCCGCGCTGCGGCAGGCTGGGGTTCTCAAGCTGCTCGCGGACGCGGCGGGGACGCAGGAACAGGAATACCGGGATTTTGTCGCCGGGACGGGATTCGACTATACGCGCGACCTCGACCTGGTGCTGGCGTCCTTCCTCGGGAAAGAATCATTCTTCCTCCTCAAAGGACGGTTCGACTGGGACCGGCTCCGAACCTGGGCCGCCCAACAGGGCGGGAAGTGTCTCAACGCCTTTTGCGAGGCCGGTGGCAGTTCGCCCGATAAGAGAATCTCGTTCTTTCCGATATCCAAGCACGTCATGGCGATGGCTGTCAGCCAAGCCCCGCAGGCGGCGTGGAGGCTCGCCGCCTCCCAGCCCGCGGCGGCCGATCTGCCAACCGATCCGGTGTGGCTCCGCATACCGGGTCCGGTGCTGCAGTCTTCGGATCGCGTGCCCGATGGGACGCGCGCCTTCATTTCCGCCTTGCGGCCGGCTAGCCACGTGATTCTGGCTCTTAACCGGAACGGCGATGCATTACAGCTTTCGCTCTCCGCGCCGTGTTCGAACGAGTCCGAAGCGCAAACCGCGCGCGACCGGCTCGAAGAGATCTCCGGACTGCTCCGCCGCTTCATCGAACGGGAGGGGCACGAGCCGAATCCGGATGATTTGAGCGGCCTCCTCACCAGCGGCGTCTTCACGGTCGACAAGACAACGGTCAAGGGGAACTGGAAGGTGAGCCAGACGCTGCTGGAATCCTTGCTCCAGGATTCCCGG
Organism: uncultured Solibacteraceae bacterium; assembly: GCA_964413655.1. Classification (GTDB taxonomy): domain Bacteria; phylum Acidobacteriota; class Terriglobia; order Bryobacterales; family Bryobacteraceae; genus CAYPUQ01. The sequence continues at coordinate 2,119 of CAYPUQ010000282.1, forward strand.
TGACCGGACGTGCGGCGGGTTCACATATACTGCTAAGAGTCCTATGAATCGCCGGAATTTTCTCTCCAGCAGCGCCGCCGGTTTGGCTCTATCGGCGGCCGGTTACGCAGTCCCATACGCCGACCAGAAGCCGCGCCGGGTGGGCCTGATCGGCTGCGGGTGGTATGGGAAGTGCGATTTGTTCCGGCTGATCCAGGTGGCGCCGGTGGAGGTGGTATCGCTCTGCGATCCGGACCGGCGAATGCTCGAAGACGCCGCCGAGCAGGTGGCATCGCGCCAGCAGTCGAAGAAGCGCCCGCGGGTCTACAAAGACTACCGCGAGATGCTGAAGGAGAAGGACCTGGACATCGCGATCATCGTCACGCCGGATCACTGGCACGCCTTGCCCATGATCGCGGCGGTGCAGGCGGGGGCCGACGTCTACGTGCAGAAACCGATCAGCGTCGACATCGTCGAGGGCCAGGCGATGCTGGCCGCCGCCCGCAAGTACAACCGCGTAGTTCAGGTGGGCACGCAGCGGCGCTCCACACCGCACCTGGCCGAAGCGCGGGACCAGATCATCCGCACGGGCAAACTGGGCAAGGTCGGGGTGATCGAGATTTACTGCTACTACCACATGCGGGCGCGGAACAATCCGCCCGATACAGCGCCGCCCGATCACCTGGACTACGAAATGTGGACCGGCCCCGCGCCGATGCGGCCGTTCAATGAACTCGTCCATCCGCGCCGCTGGCGCGCGTTCATGGAGTACGGCAACGGCATTGTGGGCGATATGTGCATCCACATGCTCGACATGGTGCGGTGGATGATGGACCTCGGCTGGCCGAAGCGCGTTTCCTCGACCGGCGGCATCCTGGTGCAGAAGGACAGCAAAGCGAATATCAGCGACACCCAGTCGGCCACCTTCGACTACGGCGATCTGCAGATCGTTTGGCAGCACCGGACGTACGGGCATCCGCCCGATCCGGACTATCCGTGGGGCGCCACGTTTTATGGCGATAAGGGAACGCTGCGAACCAGCGTGTTCCGCTGGGATTACGCGCCGATGGAGAAGGGCGGGCAAACGATTCGCAAGGACGTCACCTACGAACTGGAGCAGTACCCGGAGGATAAGACCGAGAAGGACCTGGAGCGTCACGTCGCGCCGGCCATCCGGTATCACATGAAGGACTTCCTGGCAGCCATCGACGCCAGGAGTAAGCCCGTGGCCGAGATAGAGCAGGGCCACATTTCCACGGCCAGTTGTATTCTGGCCAATCTCTCGATGCAGCTTGGACGGAGCCTCACGTGGGATCCAACCAAGCACCAGGTAGTGGGCGACGCCGATGCGAACCGGTTGCTGCGCCGGTCCTACCGGAAGCCGTGGATGCATCCGGAGCCCGGTCGCGTATAGCGCAACACGGCGGCGCGGTTGTCAGGCCCGGCACGCGGCGCGGACCGCGTCGACCATCCGCTTTTGCCGCGCCTCGACGCCGGCCATAATCGACTTCACTTTTGCTTTCGCCGCGGCGGGATCACGATGGATGGCGCCGAGCCGCGACCAAAGCTGCGCGCCGCTGGTTTCCTCAACCTCGAAGAACCACTCACCAGCGCCGAAGTCGCGGTACATTTGCCCCTTGCATGTATCGGTGGGCTGCCGGACATAAAACGCCGGCGTGCCGTTGTGCAGCGCGATCAACGGCGAGTGACATTCGACACTGATAACCGCCAGCGCCTTCGAGTACACGGACGCCGCCTCGTCCGGCAGCCAGAACGTATTGCGCCACACGACGTTCTTCTTCACAGCGTCGGGCAGCGGGTCCACCAGCACCTCCTTCGCCATCTCCACTTGATAGGTCATCTCGGCGCACGCCAGAACTTTGTTGCCGGTGTTGTTCACGTACGCCGCGATCAACTCGCGCAGCTTGGCATGATCTTTTTCCGTCGTGCGGACATTGATCTCGTCCCGGATGTCGTCGGCGGGGGTGCGAAGAACGTTTCTGATGCGGTAATACGGCGTGTATCGCAGCCTCGGGATGACGCAGATGAACTTGCCCTCTTCGAGCCCGGCGGACTTGAGGTAGGCGAGCCCCCGCGGGTCGTCGCGCTGGCGCATGCCGAGTTGTGCATCCGGACCGAAGTCGAGTACTGGCGTCCGGACTCCTTGCGCCTTGAGGTACTCGAGAGAAATGGTGTCGCGGCAATAGAAGAACGCGGCCTGATCGATGATATAGCGGAGGTTCGCGCCGAGGTGCGTGGCGGGCAGTTTAGCGGCCTTCTCGCGGATTTCGTCGAGAGTGCCGCCCTCGGGCTCGCGGTCACCGCCAATGCCGGAGACCGGGTCGGTGCTCACGCCAAACACGCCCACCGGTTTGCCGGTGGCTTTCTGGAACGCGATGGCATGAGCGCTGGCGGGAAATCCGGAACCGGAGCCGCTCAAATAGAGGCTGGCCTCCTCCCAGGCCGTGGCCAGGGCGGGCGTGTCCGGCCGATTATCCGCGTTGAGGCCTCCCTCGGCGATTTTGAGCCGAGGGAAGCTCTTCAGCAGGAACTCGCGCGACCCGTGGCCGAGTTGGCCGGGCCAAAGGGTGACTTCGGCTTCGGGGAAGTGCCGCTCGAGCAGCGACAGTGCGCCTGGAGTATGCCCGATGTCGCCGATGTTCACGCTCTGCCAGGATCCGCGGAGCAGTATGCGAGGCGGACGCCGCCGTTGTCCGCAGGCCGCCAACAGCGACGGAACCGCCACGGCCCCGGCGAGAAACCGGCGGCGGCCGGTCGATACCGATTCGGTCTTCATACGCGGTGTGGGGTAGCGGCTCAAAACGTGAAACGCAATCCTAACTGCACCTGGCGCGGGTTGCCGACAATGCCGGTGATAAGGCCGGCATTCGGGTTGCCAATGGCCGCGTTCGGAAGACCGAATTGCGGCGTGTTGAACAGGTTGAAGATTTCGGCGCGGAACTGGAGCCGCCAGCTTTCGCTCGGCGAGAAGTCTTTGAACGCCGACCAGTCGAAGTTGATGCGTCCCGGCCCATAGAGGATGTTCCGCCCGGCATTGCCGAAGGTGAACTGTTGCGGCACGCCCCATGCCGCTCCGGCCGTGTTGAAGGATGTGTCGAACCAGCGCGCCGGATCGGGGTTGGCAATCGTTCCCTGGCCCAAGCGGTCGGGACGGCTGCCGCCAGCGTTCGAGACGGATGCCTGCAAAGTCGGTGTGAACGGCAACCCGGTTTGCGAGGTGAAGATCAGGTTGGTGTCCCAGCCGCCGAAAATGGAGTTCGCCACGGGGGACCCAAGATCCCACTTGCGGGCTTTGCCGAACGGCAGCGCCCAGTTCATGCTGTTGGTCAGCCGGTGGCGGATGTCGAAGCCGCTGCTGGCGCGGTCACAACTGAAGCAGCGCCGGTCCTGGGGCAGCGGTCCGTTGGCGGCGCCGCCGAAGGCGTTGGCGACGTTGTCGATCGAGTGTGCCCAAGTATAGGCGGTGAGGAACCCCAAGCCGCCCGCGAATCGTTTCTCGAGCGAAGCCTGAAGCGAGTTATAGTTCGAATTCCCTTCGGAGGTCATATAGGTGACTCCAACGACACCCGGCGCGATATTGTTTAGCGGCCGGCGCGGAGCCGGCGCGCCCGGACCCGGCACGGGTTGGTTGAAGTCGTAGGTGGTGTCGAGCCGGCGGCCCACGTTTCCGACGAACCCGACCTTCACCACCATGTCCTTCGGCATCTGCTGTTGGATCTGCAAGGTGTACTGTTGCGTGTAGCCGGAGCGGAAGTTCGGCGTCACGGCGAGCATGCCGCCCTGCGGGTTGTTGGCCACTATGTCGAAGTCCAGCACGGGGATCGGGTCGAAGCCTTCCTGGACCCTCCGTGGGTTGGACACAAACTGGTTAATATCCACCACGTTAATCGGGCCGAACGGCAACTGCCGGTGGCGGCGCATGTAGACGTTCTCGCTGCCGGCCGGGTTGTAAAAGATGCCGTAGCCGCCGCGCAGCACGGTTCCTGGCCGCACCCGCATCGCGAAGCCGAAACGCGGGGCGAGGTTGTTGCGATCCGGACGGACGCCGGTGGCGCGGTCCGTGTTGAAGCCGGCGATCAAGAGTTTCCCGGTCACGACATCGAAATTGGTCTGGCGGTCGGCCACTTCGACGAGCGGGGTGTCGTACTCGTAGCGCAGACCAACATTGAGGGTCAGCCAGTTCGAGACGCGCCAGTCGTTGTGGACGTACATATTCCACTCGGTCTGGCGGAAGCCGGGGAAGACGAGCGTGAAGTCCTGCTCGATGGTCGAGGCCGTGCCAAGGAGGAAACTCGCCATCGGGTCGCCGGTGTTGGCCGTCTGGTTCGGATTGTTAACAAACGTGTTGGAGAAGTTGAAGCGCCCGTTGCCGCGATTGGTCTGATACTGCGTGATCTGGCGTCGGCGCGCCTCCATGCCGAATTTGATCGTGTGGCCGCCGCGGATATTAGTGAAGTCCACACGCGGGTGAAACGCGTTCTCGATACGGACGATTGGCAGCGAGCGAGTCTGGCCGATGCCGGTGAAGCCGCTCGGGCTGAAGATCGGAATCCCGTCCGAGCGCGGGCCTTGATTGGCTCGCGGCACGCCGAGTTTGTCGCCGAGAGCCGCGCCTTCCGCGGCGCCTTCCTGCTTGAAGTCGAGGTTGAAGCGGTTGAAGCCCATCTTGGCCTCCATGATGAAGGTGGGCGTAAACGTGCGAATCCAACTCAAGACCGAGTTGTAAGCCTTCAGCGCGGAGTCGCCGGCGAAAGTGTCTTCGTTGCCGAGGCCCACTGCTCCGTCGAAGCCGGGGATTGTCGAATTGGGGAACGTCGATGGGCGCGTTGTGACAGTGTCCTGGCGCGAAAAGCGGCCGAAGACGGTGTTGGAAGCGTTCCAATTCCAATCGAGCCGCACGTCACCCTGGTTCCAGCGCTGCGCCTCCTTCGGGTTCGTGACATGGTTGGCGGCCAAGCGGTCGATCTGCGGCATCGGATAGGACTGGATGAGCCGCCCGGTGACCGAGTCGAAACGATTGGCCGGAATCAGGCGATTCGGGAACGGGTCGCGGATAAAGCCGGTGGCCGCGCTGGCATCGGGCCGTGTGGTGAGCGGGTCGAAGATGTCGCGAACGCGGGTGAAGTTGCCCTGCCGGACTTCGGCCAACGGCACCGTGTTTACGAACGTTCGCTCGACGCGCCGGCGGAAGCCTTCGTAGTTACCGAAGAAGAAGAGGCGATTCGGAACGATCTTCCCGCCGAGCGTGCCGCCGAACTGGTTCTGCCGGAACGCGGGCTTGGGTGCGTTGCCGTCGGCGAAATAATTCCGCGCGTCGAACCGGTCGTTACGCAGGAATTCGTAGAGGCTGCCGTGCCACTCGTTCGAGCCGGACTTCGTGATCACGTTCACCGTCGCGCCGGCGTTGCGGCCTTGATCGGCGGCGAACATGCTCGTCTGGATCTTGAACTCGCGCACCGCCTCCACCGACGGCCGCAGGACAATCGACAGCGTCAGCCGTTCGTTGTTGTCGATGCCGTCCATCAGGAAGTTGTTCGAGCCTTCGCGGTTGCCGTTGGCGAACAGCTCGGAACCGGGCCGTAAATCATCCGGCCGGTTGCCGCTCATGATGGTTCCCGCCGCGCCGAAGCCGACACCGGTTACGCCCGGACCAAGGATGGCAAGCTGGACGAAATTGCGACCGTTCAACGGCAGGTCCTCGATGGCCTTCGTCTCGATGACCTGTCCGACGGCGGAGGTATCGGACTCGATCAGGGGAATCGCGCCGGTCACTTCGACGGATTCCGTCACCGCGCCGACTTCCAGCGTGAAGTCGAGGCGCGCCGTCTGGTTAACTTCGAGTCTCAAATTGTCGCGGGTCGCCTGCCGGAAGCCCGGCTTCTGTACCGAGATTCGATAGTCGCCCGGCGGCAGGAAAGGAGCCGTGTAGCCGCCCAGTTCGTTGGTCTGGACGCGGCGTTCGACGCCCGTTTGGACACCGATGACAGTGACTTCAGCGGCGGAAATGCCTGCCCCGGAACTGTCCGTGACACTACCAGTTAACTGGGCCGTTGCCTGACCGAAAGCCAGTGGAGCGGTGGCGGCCAGCAGGCCGGAAAGGATGATCAGAATCCGTGGACGGATCATAAGGAATACCCCTCAATTCAATTCATTCAACTCAGCAGAACGAGACTGGCTGGGGTGATCGGAACCTCCCCGCAGACAGCCCCTGACGCGCTCCAAATTATATCGAAAAGCCGTATCGCTGAGGGGGCGCGTTAATTTTACGGTGGTTGAAGGCGGCTACCCGAGCAGAAACCGCGTGAACTCCGCCTCGCCGTGAACGTTCGGTGAGGCGCTTTAGATGCCCGATTCAATTCAACGAACACCGGACCGGAGCGACTCAAGTTGCTCGCGGACGGC
>CAYPUQ010000283.1:0-8456 GCA_964413655.1 uncultured Solibacteraceae bacterium
CGGATGTCCGAGGCGCCTCGTTTAAGCGCATCCGTGGGCCAACCCCGCTTCAATGCGTCATCGCATAGATGATGTAGTTGATCCCGAACCGGTACGCGAGGCTGGTCATCGCTTCGGGGTATTCCGGCATGTCGGCGTGCTCCCAGGCGTCGCCGATGTCCATGTTGTAGTTGATTGCCACCACCATGCGGCCGCGGTCGTCGTAGATGGCGCGCCACTGGGGTGGCCACGGCATCGGCTGGACCAAAGTGGATCCCCCGGGTCCGCGGCGGAGGTGGCGCAGCCCGGGAATTTGCGTGCGCTCGTCGATGTCGTAGAAAGCGTGCATCACCGGATCGCCGTCCTCGATGTCCACGATCGGTTGACCGGGAAACACGCGCTGCATGGACTCGGCGAACACCTCCCAGTCGCGCGGTCCGTAGAAATCGTCGACCACCAGGAAACCGCCCTTCAGCAGGTACTCACGGAGGCGGTCCGTTTCGGCGTGACTGAGGTCCCAGTAGCCGGTTTGGGTGGCGTAGGCCCACGGGTAGTCGAAGAGCCGGTCGCTGGTGATCGGCATGTGACGCCCGTCGCCCGTGTGGATGCGGGTGAGCCGCCGGATGCCTTGCGCGAAGTGGATTTCGGCCGCCGGCCAGTCCTGCATCCACCAGCCGCGGATGAATCCGCGCCGCGCGTAGGGCAGGTCCTTGTACTCGAGCCGGACGAAATGGAACTCGGCTTCGGGGAGTGGAACCGGAACGTCCGTATCCGGAAGTTGGCGGGAGCGCATCTGGGAGAGGCCAGTGACGCAGAGCGCGCACGCCATCGTCACCGCGGCGGCTATGGGTGTCCGCCCCATGACTCCGATTATAGGGGGAAGGGTTGGGAGAGCCGCCGGCCGCGGGATGCGCTCACAGTCCTGAATCCTTGGCCCAGCCTGGGTCGGGCAGTCAAGGCGCCGGAAACGCTGCCATCCGCCGGACCAACGCAACCTCCCCGGCGGCCCGCGCTTCATGCCAACCTAACCGCGCGCCAGCGAATCGGCCGAGCGACGAGATGAACTCATCGTTCCAGGCCCGCTCATGACCCCAATAGGTCGAAACGTACAGCAGGTCGGGGAGCCGCTGCACCATCTCGTGGTCAACCGCCCAGTCCGCCACGGCGCATTCCACCCGCGTCAGACCCTCAGGCGCCTGGCCCGGAAGCCTGCCGAGCAACGCCTCGGCTTGGACCCCGAAGCAGCGCAGGATCTCGCGCACCTCGCTCGTCTCCAGTTCGTAACGCGCCGCCCACTCGGCGGAACGCTCGCTCGTCATCATCAGCACATCGGGCCGGTTGCCTCCCAGCGGAACTTCCGCCGTCGTGCACTGGCCGCGCAGACCCGGCGCCACCGCCGCGCACACCAACTCCGACGTTTCCTCGCTCATTACCCGGTAGGTCGTATATTTTCCGCCGGTGATCCGCACCACCCCGCTCTCGTCGTCCCAAATCCGGTGCTCGCGGCTCGTGGACGTAGCGCTCGCGCCTTCTTCAAGCACAAGGGGCCGCAACGAACTATAGGCCGCCAGCGGCTGCATATCGCGGACCTGGGGAAATAGCGGTTCCACCGCCTGGTACAGATACCGCACTTCCTCGGAGCCGATGCCCACGTCGTCGGCCCCGCGGTCATGGTCGATATCCGTCGTTCCAACCAACGACAAAGAATTCCCAGGACCCCACGGAATGATGAATAGAATTCGCCCGTCCACGCCGAAATGAGCGATCGCGTTTTCGCTCGCGTTCAATCGTGGAAACACCAAGTGCGAGCCGCGCACCTGGCGCAGTTTCACTCCCGTCGCCCACGGACCCCGCGCGTCCACCACTTTGCGCGCGCGCACCACGAACCGCCCGCCATCGAGCGTGTCCTCGACCTTCACGCGATACTCGCCCGAACGCACCTCCGGTTCGCCAGCGGCGCAGTAGTTGACGATCACCGCGCCGTCGCGCGCGGCGTCGAAGAGGTTTTCGAGCACCAGACGCGCCGAGTGAACCTTGCAGTCGTAGTAGATTGCCGCGGAATGCAGACCATTCAGCCGCAGGCGCGGCTCCATGCGGGCGAGATCCGCGCGCGTCACGTAGCGCCGGCGGCCGACGTTCCGCTCGCCGGCCAGCAGGTCGTAGAGCCACAGCCCGATGCCGTAATAGACGCTCGGAATCCACCCGTACATAGGCAGCAGCACCGGCAGAGGCTCGACGAGGTGCGGAGCGATGCGCATCAGGGTGTCCCGCTCGTGCAGGGCCTCGCGCACCAGGCCGAACTCGAAGTTTTTCAGATACCGAAGCCCCCCGTGGATCAGTTGCGAATTGCGCCCGCTGGTGCCACTCGAAAAGTGCCGCTTTTCGACCAAGGCCACGCGTAGCGCCACGCCGGCCCGGCGCGCGCGCAACTTCAAGTCCCGCGCAAGCCCGGCGCCGTTGATGCCGCCGCCGAGGATGAGCACATCGAACAAACCCTGCCGCAACTCGTTTAGGTTTTCGGCGCGGCTGGTCCGCGTGAACGCGGGGGGCGGGGCCGCCATCAGCTCTTCTCCGGCACGACGGCCGCCACTCGATCAGGCTCGCCGTCCAATTGCGCCCTCAACTCGCTCACGCGATCGCGCATAAGCTGGGTGAGCATGGCGCGATCCTTCAAGGTCAGGTGATCGGTCCGGATCGGTTCGCCCAACAGCATGTCCACCCGCCGCCCGCGAATATGGACGCTACCGACCGGCAGCACGTCGCGCGTGCCCCGCAGGGCGAACGGAACCACCGGCGCGCCCGACTTGATCGCAATCATGGCGGCGCCCTCCTTAAACTCCTGCATTTCGCCCTTTGCCCGCGAGCCCTCGGGGAACATCAGAATCGAGAGCCGCTGCTCGCGGATCCGCTTCGCCGCCTCGGTCATGGTTCGGAGGCTCGCCTTCATGTCGCTCGAGTCCACCGGGAAGTGGCCCGCCCGCCGCAGATGCGTGCCGAGAAACGGCATCCGGACGTATTTGACATTCACCAGGAACAAGAACGGTCGCGGAATGCTAGAGAGCACCACGGGGGTATCCATCAGGCTGAGATGGTTCCCAACGTAGACGTAGTTCGCGTCCGCTGCGAGGTTCTCGCAGCCGCGGCAATGCACCCGCACACGGGCGATCCAGAGCAGCATCTTCGCCCACGTCCGCGCCACGGCGTGCTGCTTCGTGCCCTCGGGATCGAAGAACGAGCAACACACCGAGACCGACCCCATGACGATAGTCGCCAGGATGATCAGCGGATCGGTAATCAACAACGAGCGTAGATAGCTCAGAGACATAGCCGGAATTGCGACTGCCAGTTTAGGATTGCCGTTCGCCGCCGCGCAACTGCGCGACCACCCGAAAGTACACGGATGCGAGCGCCGTCGTCAGCAGTTGCAGCGTGGGCATCAGTTCCGGCCGGTCTGGGAACTGGACCAGCACCGCCAGTGGACGGTCCGCGTCCTCCACAACCGCTGCGCTCCGCCCATCCGTTACGGCGTCGAGGAGCGCCGCGCGAAAACTCTCCAGCATGGAGCCATCTGATTCCTCAGTCGCCCCCGATAGCAGGACACCCATGCCGAGCGGCTCACCTCCATGCAGAAAGGCATAAAAGGCGGACCCGCCCCCGGCCGCCGCCCATTGCATCTCTACCTCCACCTTGTTGAGAAACGGCAGCTTCGCATCGAACTCCCCCGGCTGACTGGCCAGGAACTCGGCAAACAGAGAGCAGACCGTCTGCCCTTGCGGCAGTGCCGGTATCATGTCGTAAGCCGCTGACTCCATCCGCCCATCCGCCGCATGAACGGTGCGAACCGTGAACGTCTCCGGAACCGCCCCCGTCACCGTGACGCCACCGCCTCGACCGGCGCCAGATCCATCAATTCCAGCACTTTCCGGTATGACTCCAGCGTGAGCCGCGTGCGGTCGTGCAGGGTCAGGTCGAGCGTCGGAATCGGATCGCCGATCCGCATCCGCACCTTGCCCGACCGTACGACGCCCGAATGCACGGGCAGAATCTTCTCCATCCCGATGAGCGCGATCGGCACGATCGGTACGCCCGCCTTGATCGCAATGTAGGCGGCGCCGTCCTTGAACGGGATCAGTTCCCCCATGGTCCGCTCGCCCTCCGGAAACAGCAGAATCGAAATGCCGCGCTCCTGGATTCCCCGCGCCGCCTCCGACATGCTTCTCAGCGACTCGCGCGGATTCGAGCTATCGACTGGCAGATGTCCGGACCGCTTCAGATGAAAACCGATGAACGGCCAGGAAAAAAGGTGATTCGCGGCGAGAAACCGGAATTGCGTCTGGATTCGCGGCAGAATCACCGGAGCGTCGAAGTAGCTGCGGTGGTTGGCGACGAACACGTAACTACCGCCTGGCGGAATCTTCTCGAGGCCATCCACCTCCACGCGAACGCCCGCCACCCACAGCAAGAGGCGCGCCCACGCGCGCGACACCTTGTGCTGGGTGCGGCCAGTGGAGGAAAACAGCGAAACGAAGATCGAAATCGTCCCCATGAGCCCCGTGAAAAGAAGGATTCCCGGAACGGAGATCAGCGACGAACGAAGGCGGGTCAAAAACATGCAAAGGTCTATCAGCACCACCGCCGATTGGTGTTCCGTGTCAGGCCACCTTGACACCAATGCATCGCGATAGCTAGGCTATTGTATCGCACCACGTCGAGCACCAGTTCTCGCGTTCTCGAGGAGCCGCACCCGTTGAAAGACGCCGCCCAACTGTTCCGCGAACACGAAATCCTGCTGACCGGCGCCAACGGATTCGTTGGCAAGGTCCTGTTGGGTCTCCTCATCGACCGGTTCCCGGACTTGAAGCATCTGCACATCATCGTCCGCGCGCGCCCCGGTGTCAGCCCGCGCGACCGCTTCTTCAACGACGTACTCACTTCGCCGTGTCTCAAGCCGGTCGTCGAAAAGGCCGCCCCCGGCTTCTTCGAGGAACGAATCAGCATCCACGCCGGCGACGTGGGCGACCCGATGCTCGGCCTGAGCGACGAAGCGCTGGCCACCCTCAAGGGACGCGCCAGCGTTATCATCAACTGCGCCGGCCTGGTTGAATTCTTCGCCCCGATCGATGAGTCGTTCAAGTCCAACGTGGACGGCGTCGAGAACGCCATTGCCGTCGCCCGCCATCTCGGCGCCAAGATCGTTCACATCTCCACCTGTTTCGTCTGCGGCGAATCCCACGGGTTGGTGGAGGAGACCGAACCCATTCTCGGCTATTACCCGCGCCGCAAGGGTCCCGCCGACAAGAGCTTCGATCCCCGCGACGAGGTCCAGTTCATTCGCGGGCAGATCAAGGAAGTCTATGCGGCGGCCGCCCGGCGCGGGAACACGCGTCACAAGGAGATCGCACAGCGCCTTGCCGATCTCGGCCGCCAGCGCGCCGCCCAGTGGGGTTGGGTGAACACGTACACCTACAGCAAGAGCCTCGGCGAGCAACTTCTGGTTTCGGAACCAGATATCGACTACGCCATCGTCCGGCCCGCGATCGTTGAGGCCGCACTCGAGTTCCCGTTTCCCGGCTGGGTGGAAGGCGGGCGAACCGCGGCACCGCTCATCATGATGGCTATGGCTGGACTTCGCCACTGGCCACTCCGCCCCGAATTTCCACTCGAAGTCGTTCCAGTCGACCAGGTGGCCACCTCCATCCTGACGGCCACTGTAATGTTGCTGAACGGCACCGGACCGCGCGTCTACCAGATAGGAACCGCCGACATCAACCCGGTGTCACTCGGGCAACTCGTGGAGTGGATGTACGAAGAGCACCTCCGGCAGAAGCGCCGCCGTAACCACCACCGCCGCGGATTGAAAATCCCGGCGATCAACCTCGGCGTACGCATCGTGTCGCCGCCCCGTGCGAAGGCGCGCCGCATGGCACTGACCCGCCGTATCGCCGGGCTGCAGCGTTTCGTCGTCGGCCTGCGCCGCATGGTGCAGCACACCGGATTGCCCGGCCGGCGCCCGCTGGCGCAGTTAGGCGGCAAACTGCGCGTGCTCGGGCTGCAACTGAATATCCGCGAGCAGGCGCTGGAACTTTACCAGCCCTTCATGCTCGACAACCGCTTCGTCTTCGAGGCGGAAAACATCCGCACCGCCCATTCGATGCTGAGCGAAGAGGACCGCGCCCGCTTGCCCTGGACGCCTGATCGTATCGAATGGAAGAGCTACTGGGTGGACCACGAAATCCACGGCATCCAAAAGTGGGTGGAAGCCGAAGCGACCAAAGGCTGGTCGTTTAAAGTATAAAGGTTGAGGCCGCATGGCGACGCCCGCACAAAACCTCGAAGGCAAGTCCCTCGATCTACAGGTTCTCGACATCATCCGCGAACTGCTCCGCGAACAGGGCAAGGAGCGCGCCGCCGCCAACCTGACCCTCCAGTCGTCGTTTCAGCGCGACCTTGGGCTAGCCAGCCTCGATCTGGTTGAGTTGCTAATCCGCTGTGAATCGCGGCTGGAGATCGAATTGCCCGAAGACATCGCCGAACAGGCCGACACGCCCGCCGGCTGGGTGCGCGCGATTCAGCAGGGCGGGCAGGATTCAACTTCCGAATCCGTTTACCGGATTGTTCCGCCGGCTCGCGAGGCGCCACCGCCGCCGTATCACGCCCGTACCCTCGCCGATGTTCTCCAATGGCAGGCCGAGTCCGACCCTGGCCGCATCCAGATCCATCTATTGGAAGAGGGCGCCGGGCAAGGAATCACAAGCGGGCAACTCCACGACGCCGCCGTCAAGGTGGCGCGCGGTTTGATCGCCGCCGGCCTGAAGCGTGAAGAGACGGTGGCGCTCCTGTTGCCCAATTCGCGCGACTTCTTCGAAGCATTCTTCGGTATCGTACTGGCGGGCGGAATCCCCGTCCCGGTCTATCCGCCCTCGCCGGTCGAGGATCTCGGCGAGTACACCGACCGCCAGATCCGCATCCTGCGCAACGCCGGCGTCCGTCTGCTGATCGGCTTCGACCGTATCGAACAGCTTGCCCGCATCCTGCGGGTCAATCTGCCCAATCTGCTGGATGTCGCCGATGTCGCCACGCTGAAGCACTACGGAACGCGCGGCGCCGGACGCCTGCCCGAGCCTGCCTCCACCGCGCTGGTCCAGTACACCTCCGGCAGTACCGGCGACCCCAAGGGCGTCGTGCTCAGTCACGACAACCTGCTCGCCAACATGCGCGCGATCGGGCACGCGATCGGTGTCCGGCCCGACGACGCACTCGTAAGCTGGCTGCCGCTGCAGAGCGACATGGGACTGGTCGGCTGCTGGCTCTTCGGTCTCTTTTACGGCCTGCCGGCCACGGTTCTTTCGCCGCTCGAGTTTCTCCGCCGGCCGGAGAGCTGGCTCTGGGCAATTCACGACTCGCGCGGCACGCTGTCAGCAGCTCCGAACTTCGCCTGGGAACTTTGTGCGCGCCGTATCCCGGCTTGGACCCTCGAAGGAATCGACCTGAGTTGCTGGCGCGTCGCCGTTAACGCCGGGGAAATGGTGCTGCCGGGCACCGCGCGTCATTTCGCCGAGCGGTTCGCCTGGACTGGATTTCGCGCCGAAGCGGTCGCGCCGGCCTACGGTCTCGCCGAGGCGACCGTGGCGCTGTCCATCTCGCCCGCGTCGCGCGGATTGGTGGCCGATTGCGTTCGCCGCGCCGATCTGGAATCGCGGGCGATTGCGGTCCCAGCCGGCGAGAACGAGTCCGACACGCTCGATTTCGCCGCCGTCGGCCGGCCGGTCGACGGCATGGAAGTGCGCATCGTCGACGACCACGATCAGCCGGTGCCGGACCGCGGCATCGGCCGTCTGCAGTTTCGCGGCTCGTCGTGCAGCCTCGGCTACTACCGGAATGAGGCCGCCACGCGATCAGCCTTGCACGGCGAGTGGATGGACTCGGGCGACCTGGCCTACCTCGTGGACGGCGAGATCTACATCACCGGCCGCTGGAAGGACACGATCATCCGCGCCGGGCGTAAGCTGTATCCGACCGATATAGAAGTGGCCGTCGCGCAGGCCGCGGGTGTGATTCGCGGGTCCGTCGCGGCGGTTGGCATCCCGGACAAGAAGACCGGAACCGAGCGCCTCGTAGTTGTCGCCGAGTCGGACGCGGACGGTGAGGGTGAACTGCGGCGCGTCGAACGGAGCGTCCGCGAGCGCGTAATGGCCGCTATCGGCGATACGCCGGACGAAGTGGTTCTCATCGCGCCCGGCAGTATCGCCAAAACCACCAACGGCAAGCTGCGCCGCGGCGCGATCGGGACGTTGTACTTGGACAACAAGCTGGGCGGCGAACCGGGCTCGCGCCGGCGCCAGTACGCGGCGCTGTGGCTCTCCAATGCCGATTCGCTGGCCATCCTGGCCATGCGCCGTGGCGCCTCCCGGCTGAAACGCGCGGGTCTGCGCGCTCGCGCGCGACTCGCCGCCCAGCCCGCCGACCCCGCGACCCTG
>CAYPUQ010000284.1:0-8452 GCA_964413655.1 uncultured Solibacteraceae bacterium
CGCGTCGGGCGCCAGGCAGGGGACGCGCTGGCCCGCGCTGTTCGTGTGAGTGACCCCCCAAGCGGCGACATCGTACCCGGCGGCCGCGATGCCCTCGAGCGCCCGCTCCACGCGAAACGCCGCGTAGGGCAGCGTCATGCACCCGATCCGGAACCGCGTCCGTGAATCCTCGGCCTGGGGCATCGCGGCCACCCCCGCCAATCCCGCCATCAGCATTCGTCTCGTCATGGCACAACAGTGTATCGGACTCCAACAGTACCCGCCACTATGCACCGCTATAGCGTGTGGTAACCTGAGTCCTTTGGCGGGCCCACCAGGCGCCAAATCCCGTTTCCCCCAAAGGAACCCGCATGCCCGTTGTCCGTGAAAAGGCGCAACTGATGAGCGCCAGCGAGATCGACCGGACGCTTGTCCGCCTCGCGCACGAAATACTCGAGAAAACCGCCGATCTCGGCAAGCTTGCCTTCATCGGTATCAAGCGGCGCGGTGTTCCGATCGCCGAACGCCTGGCCGCGAAAATCGGGTCACTCGAGGGCCACGAGATTCCCGTCGGCGTGCTCGATATCAGCTTCTACCGGGACGATCTCACCACGTCCGGCCCGCTGCCCGAGGTCCGCCCTTCGCCCATCCCTTTCTCCGTCACCGGCAAGGACATCATTCTCACGGACGATGTGCTCTTCACTGGCCGCACGATTCGCGCCGCCCTCGGCGCGCTCTTCGATCAAGGCCGCCCGGACCGGGTCCAACTCCTCGTTCTCATCGACCGTGGCCACCGCGAACTCCCGATTGAAGCCCGCTATGTCGGCCGGATGGTTCAGACTACAAACAACGAAATCATCGAGGTGAAGTTCAACGAGATTGACGGCACCGAAAAGGTCCTGCTCGTGGAGAAGGTCGAGGAGTAGCCGCCATGTCGGCGCGGAAGCCCGGCCTGCTCGGCATCGAGGAACTCACCCGCGAGGAGATCGTGGCGATCCTTCGCCGCGCTACCGACTTCCGCCATCCCGAACAACCCGAATCTCCGCGCTCCATCCTGCGCGGCAAGATGATCGTCAACATGTTCTTCGAAGCTTCCACGCGGACCCGCACGAGCTTCGAGATTGCCGCCAAGCGGCTCGGCGCCGACTCGGTGTCGATTACTGCCTCCGGATCGAGCGTTTCGAAGGGCGAATCGCTGGTGGATACGCTCAACACCCTCGCCGCGATGCGGCCGCATGCCATCGTCATGAGGCATGCCGCGTCGGGGGCGCCTCATTTCCTCGCCCGCTACCTCCCCATCCCGATCATCAACGCCGGCGACGGCCAGCATGAGCACCCGACGCAGGCGCTGCTCGACGCCCTCACTATCCTCGACCACCGCCCGTCGCTCGAGGGTCTCCGCGTCGCCATCATCGGCGACATCGGACACAGCCGAGTCGCCCGGTCGAACATCTACCTGTTGACCAAATTCGGCGCCGAAGTCGTCCTGTGCGGTCCCGCCACCATGCTGCCATCCGAACTCGCTTGCATCGCCCCCAATGTTCACCTTACCTACGACATGAACGAGGCCATTGCCGGCGCGAGTGTCATCATGATGTTGCGCGTCCAACTCGAACGCCAGGAGGATCGCCTCTTCCACGCCGCCGAGTACTTCCGCTTCTACGGCCTCCGCCTCGAGCATATCGGTCTCGCCGGACCGGACGTTATCGTGATGCACCCCGGTCCGATCAACCGCGGCCGGGAGCTCGCCAGTGAAATCGCCGATTCCCGGCAGTCGGTGATCCTCAACCAGGTGGAGAACGGCGTTGCCGTCCGGATGGCCGTCCTGGAGAAGGTGTTGAACGGATGAATCGCCTGCTCATCAGGAACGGACGGGTCATCGATCCCGCCTCGCGCCACGACGCCGTCGCCGACGTGCTGGTGGAAGAAGGCCGCATCGCCGGTGTCGCCGCCGGCATTGACGCGCCCGGCGCAGAGACATTCGACGCCACCGGGATGATGGTCGCGCCCGGTTTCATCGACATGCACGCGCATCTGCGCGAGCCCGGCTTCGAATACGCCGAGACCATCGAAAGCGGCGCGCGCGCCGCCGCCGCCGGCGGCTTCACCACCATTTGCTGCATGCCCAACACCTTGCCGGTCAACGACAGCGCCACGGTCACCAGCTACATCGTTCAGCGCGCCCGCGCCGTCGCCGACGTGCATGTCCTTCCGATCGGCGCCATCACGGTTGGCAGCGCCGGCGAGGAACTGGCTGCCATCGCTTCCATGCGTGAGGCCGGCATCGTCGCGATCTCCGACGACGGCCGCCCGGTGATGAACGCCCGCGTCATGCGGCACGCGATGGAACTAGCCCACTCTTATGGCATCCCGGTCATCAATCACTGCGAGGATCTCAACCTCTCGTTGAGCGGCGATATGCACGAAGGGTTCACCTCGGTTTCGCGCGGCCTCCGCGGCATCCCGGGCGCGAGCGAAGACGTCATGGTCGCGCGCGACATTCTGCTCGCCCAGCTCACCGGGTGCCGGTATCACATCGCGCATATCTCTACCGCCAACGCCGTCGCCATGGCGGGGTATGCGCGCGGGCGCGGCCTCCCGGTAAGCTGCGAGGTCACACCCCATCACTTTGCTCTCGCCGACGAAGACACGCTGCCCTACGACAGCAACTACAAGATGAAGCCGCCGCTGCGCGGGAAGGCCGATGTGGAGGCCTGCGCCGCCGGGCTCGCCAGTGGTGTCATCGAGGCGATCGCCACCGATCACGCTCCGCATGCCGGCAGCGAGAAGATGCAGGAGTTCGAGCGCTGCCCGTTTGGGATTACCGGCC
This sequence comes from uncultured Solibacteraceae bacterium, assembly GCA_964413655.1. GTDB lineage: Bacteria > Acidobacteriota > Terriglobia > Bryobacterales > Bryobacteraceae > CAYPUQ01. Next base: position 2,810 of record CAYPUQ010000284.1, read on the forward strand.
TCGAAACCGCCATCGCCGTTTCGCTCCGCGAACTCGTGCATAACGGTCGAATCCCGCTGGTCCGCCTGGTCGAACTGTTCACGACTGGGCCCGCGCGTATTTTGAACCTCGACAAGGGGCGCCTGACGCCCGGCTCGCCGGCCGACATCACCGTGTTCTCCGCAACCCACGAGTGGACCTACGACGTCAACAAGACCGCATCGAAGAGCAAAAACTCTCCATTCCACGATGTGGTTTTTCAGGGCGGCCCGATCGCAACAATCGTCGGCGGACGCCCTGTGTGGCGCTTCGGCGGATAACCTGCTGCGGACTGTAACGCGTTGATTTCAAGCTGCAACACAGCGAGACTCCCTTTGTTATTGGAATCTTCAGCGTGTCGAGCAGGAGATTGATGCACACGCTCGTAAGGCAAACGCCCAACTAACGCTGTCGCGTAATCTGGCCGATCTGGCAAGAAGACCGCCATGGAAGCCAGCGAAGTCCTCTCTCTCATCGACCAGCAGCAGCACCAGCAGGAACCCGCGGAGCGGCAGCACCATCACGACCACCAGCAGCACCACGACGAACCGATCGTCCCGCCGGTACCGGAAACTATCGAACATACGGGCCTAACGGAGGCGATGCTTGAGCAGTTGATCCTCAAGACGCTCTACTTCCGGAGCGAGACACTGGGGCGCGACTTGGCGCGTTCACTCGGACTGCGTTTCAGCGTGATCGAGAGCATCATCGAGTTCCTCAAGCGCAACCATCTCGTTCACGTGAAGCGCTCGCTGGGCATGGGCAATATCACTTCGGTTTTCGCTCTCACCGAGAGCGGCCGCCAACACGCCCGCGAGTACCTCGAGGCCAACCAGTACGCCGCCAAGGCCCCCGTCCCGCTCTTCCAGTACGCCGACATCGTCCGCGCTCAGCGGCGCCAGGAGAGTTGGCTCAATCTGGAAATGCTGCAACAGGCGTTTCGCCACATGGTGGTGACCCGCGAACTGCTCAGCCAGATCGGACCGGCGGTGAACTCGGGGAAATCGTTCCTGATTTACGGCCAGCCGGGCAATGGGAAGACGTACCTGGCCGAGGCGCTCTTCGATCTGGATCAGGTGCCGATCTACGTCCCCTACGCTATCGAGTCGCAGGGCATGATCATTCAGATGTTCGACCCGATCTACCATAAGCCCGAGGCCGAAGAGGAATCCCAGATTTCACTGACCTACGATCCGCCGTACGACACCCGCTGGTTCCGGTGCCGCCGCCCGTTCATTGTCAGCGGCGGCGAGTTGACACTCGACACGCTCGACCTCAGCTACAACAAGGTTGCCAAGTTCTACGACGCGCCGCTCCAACTGAAGGCCAACAACGGCATTTACCTCATCGACGACTTCGGCCGGCAAAAGGTCACCCCAGCCGAAGTCCTCAACCGCTGGATTGTGCCCATGGAGCGCCGGATCGACTACCTGACGTTTCAGACCGGCGGCAAAATCAACGTGCCGTTCGAGACGTTCCTCGTCTTTTCAACTAACCTGAAACCCGACCAGTTGGGCGATGAAGCCTTCCTCCGGCGCATTCAATACAAGATGCTGATGCGGAATCCCGCCGAGGAGGAGTTCCTGACGATCTTCCGCCGGTTTGCCGACTCGAAGCAACTCCCGTTCGAGGAGAAGGTGCTCGAACGCTTCATGGAACACCGCTATAGATCCACTGGCAAGCCTCGCCGCCGCTGCCACCCCCGCGACGTGCTCACGCACGCCATCGACCTCATCCGTTTCGAGCGGCTTCCGTGGCGCCTCACCGAGGAAGTGCTGGACCACGCCTTCGAAAGCAACTTCATCTCCACCGAAGAAGACGATTGAGTCCACCCGGCAGACCTCCCAGCCCTACCCCGCGCCGCCGATAACTGATATCTTCGTGTCGAGGCGGAAGGGTCTCAGGGGAGCGTCATTCGTGGGGAAGGGCAACGGACTCCGTAAGACCGTGCGGGATTCGAAGGAGGCCGGCACTGAGGAACTCCGCCGGCGTGAGTTGGCCATACAGGAAGCTACCTCGCAGGCGATCCTGTCGGTGGATCGCGAGGGCCGGATCGTCATGGCGAATCTGATGGCCGAGAAGATGTTCGGCTACCGGCGTGAACAATTGCTGGGGTTGAACCTGGAGGTTTTGCTCCCCGATCGTTTCCGGGCCTCTCACGCCGCGCACCGCGCGGAGTATTTCGCATCGCCGCGCAACCGGCCCATGGGCGCCGGTCTCGACCTGACGGGCCGCCGCCAGGACGGTTCGGAGTTCCCGGTGGCCGTCAGCCTGAACTACGTTCAGACCAAGGACGGAACGCTGGCACTTGGTCTGATCACCGATCTCACCGAGCGGCGCACCGCCGAGGAGTCGTTGCAGCGCAGCCTGGAACGGCTCGAACTGGCGGAGGAGGCAGCCGGGATCGGAGTCTGGGATTGGGACATTCAGGCAGGCAAGACCTACTGTTCGCCGAAGTGGGGTCCTCTGTACGGCTTGCCATCGAGCGACATCGCTCTTCCTCCCCAGGAGTGGGAAGGCCTGATTCATCCCGGCGACCGCGAGCGCGTGCTAGAGGATCTGAATCGAGCCTTGCAGGGGCTCCAGCCTTACGACACGGAATTCCGCGTCATCTGGCCGGATGGTACGATTCATTGGTTGTCGGGCCGCGGGAAGGTATTCCGCGATCCGGCTGGCACCCCTTCTCGCATGTTGGGCGTGAATCTGGACATCACCCGGCGAAACCGGGCGGAACAGGAACGGCAGCAACTCGACGCCCGTCTGGCGACCGCCCAGGAAGACGAGCGGTGGCGCATCTCGCGGGAGTTGCACGACGACCTGACCCAACCGCTGGCGATGGTGGCCATGGATTTGGGCCGGCTGGTGGCTGAACCTCCAGCATCCGCCAACCAGCTCAAGAAGCAGCTCCGCGGGTTGCAGGGCCGGGTGGTTCAGGCGGCCGAGGTCGCCCGCCATGCCGCCCACGAGCTACACCCTTCGGAACTCGACGACCTCGGGCTGGCGAAGGCGTTGCGATTCCTGTGCGAGAGTTTCGGCCAACGCGAGGGCATTACCGTCCGGTTTACGGAGCGCCGCCTTCCCGGCGCCCTCACCCGGGACATTGCTGCCTGCTTGTACAAGATCACCCAGGAGTGCCTGCGTAACGTCGCCAAGCATGCCGCGGCCAAGCGGGTCACCGTTTCGGTCGAGGGAGCGGCCGGAGGAATCCGACTTCGAGTCGGAGACAACGGCTCGGGCTTCCCGGTTCAGTTGCTGGGCGCGAACGTCGGCCTTGGCATCCTAGGCATGAGGGAACGGACACGACTGCTCAAGGGGACCTTCACCATCGAGTCGCGGCCGGGCCGCGGCACGCGGGTTACCGTCAAGCTTCCCGTGGCGGAGGCGGAACAGTGAAGCGGGCCCGGATTCTGCTCGCGGACGACCATGCGCTCGTTCTGGCGGGAATTCGCAGTCTGCTGGAACCGCATTACGATGTGGTGGGCGAAGCGGCCGACGGCCGGTCGCTGGTGGAGGAAGCTTTGCGGCTCCGGCCCGACCTCGTCATCCTGGATATCACCATGCCGATGCTGAACGGCATCGAGGCGGCCAGGCAGATCAAGAAGAGTTGGCCGCGAGCAAAACTGCTCTTCCTCAGCATGCATGCCAACGCGCTCTATCTGCGCGAAGCGTTCGACGCCGGCGGTTCGGGTTATGTTCTGAAGTCATCGGCCAGCGAGGAGTTGCGCATCGCGGTCCGAAGAGTCCTCGATGGAGGCACCTACGTCGCGCCACGATTCGGCGGCGAGGTCATCGATCGGGTGTTATCACGGTCCGGAAGGCCGGCTGCCGAACTGACGACACGACAAAGAGAAGTTCTGCAACTGGTGGCCGAGGGCCGGACTAATAAGGAAGTTGCCGCCATTCTGAACGTTTCAATCAAGACGGTGGAATTTCATCGCGGGCACATCATGCGGCGGCTTGGCTTGCGGAGCATTGCGGAACTAACGCGCTTCGCCGTTCAATCCGGCTTTGTGGGGGAATAGGTCCGCGAATTCGCCTGAACTTCAGGCGAAAGCACGATGAAGCTCGGCGTGGACCGCCGCCCCGGCGTCTTTTCGAACCGGAACGCTCACGCGGGCGGCGTTCGCGTTGCGGATCCATTGCTGCCAAGCAAAGGAGAGCACCTGCCGCACCTCGTTCTCGTCGAACGGTTTAGCCAGGACATCGTAGGCGCCGGCGTCCAGGATCTCCGTCAAGCAGTCGATCTCGGAGAAGCGGTGCGTCACGATGACCGGGACGCAAACGGAACAGGCGGCAGCCACAGCCAGCAAACACTTCCAGTCTCCGTCCGGCAGTTCCTTCTCGGTGACAATTACCCCGATCTGATGTTCTCTTAATTGGCGGAAAGCATCCTGGCAGGAACGGGATAAATAGAGATCCCAATTGGTTCGTCCGAAAAATCGCTCTAGAAATTGGTGATTTTCGTCCAGCGGGCTAACCAATAAGGCCGACAACCGCCGTTCGGCTGGAAAAACGCGCACGACAGGGGGGAGACTGGTCATCGCATTTTCCTTTCGCTTCTGCTCATGAAAACTCACAAGCCTACTCCTCCGGTCAGGCTTCTCTAATAGTTTCGCAGTTTCGGACAGAATGATCCACTAGGGTTTCACCTAGTTCGCCAGTTAACTTGCCTCCAGTTTGGCCCCTCGCCGAGCCGCAATGTACGATACGATTGAGAACGCCGCCATGATCGCCAGGACTGCTTCCTTCAGCCGCCGCGCCTGCCTCGGCACCCTCGCCGGGGCGGTTTTTTCCCGTGCCGCACGACCCTCGCCGGCCGCCACCCTGCCTATTTGCGCCTTCTCAAAGCACTTTCAATGGCTGGACTGGAAGGGTACTGCCGCTCTCTGCGCCGAACTCGGCTACGATGGCGTCGATCTCACCGTCCGCAGGGGCGGCCACGTCGAACCCGAGCGCGTCGCAACCGACCTGCCCCGCGCTGTTGAAATTTTCCGCAATGCCGGTTTGGCGATTCCGATGATCACCGCCGGAATCGTCGACGCCGGTTCCCCTCACGCCGAAGCCATCGTTCGGTCCGCCGCCGAACTCGGCATCCGCCGGTACCGTTGGGGCGGCTTCCGGTACGACCCCGCTCAACCCATCCCTCGCCAGATCGAGGAGTTCAAACGGCGAAGCAAGGACCTCGCGTCGCTGAATCGGCGCTTTGGCGTCTGCGCCATGTATCACACCCACTCCGGCATCGGCCAATTCGGAGCTTCCATGTGGGACATCTGGCTGGTTGTGAAAGATCTCGACACAGCCGCCGTGAGTGTGAACCTCGACATCGGCCACGCCACCGTGGAAGGCAGCTTCGGCGGTTGGCTCAACTCCACGCGGCTTCTCCTGCCCGTCACGCGCGGGGTTGCCGTCAAGGACTTCTTTTGGGAGAAGAACGAGAAGGGCGAATGGCGGCCCCGCTGGTGCCCGATGGGCGATGGGACGGTCGATTTCCGTGCCTTCTTCGCGATGGCGCGCGCGGCCGGTTTTGAGGGCCCCATCCAGCACCACATGGAATTTCCGGAACTCGGCGCCGCCCACACGGGCCGCTCCGAAATGACGATCTCCCGCGCGGAATTCGTCCGAATC
>CAYPUQ010000285.1:0-8322 GCA_964413655.1 uncultured Solibacteraceae bacterium
GACCGCCTCTGCCTCTACCTCGCCAACCGCGTCGAAACGATCGACCTCTACATCGCCTGCTTGCGCCTCGGCGTCATCTTCGTTCCAATAAACATCCTTTACCGCGAACGCGAGATCGCGCACATCCTCGGCGACGCCGAACCCGCCGCTACCGTGGTCGCGGGCGACTTTCCCGCCAAGGGTCCGGTCTGGCAGTTGGACGAACTCGCGGTCGCGGCTGCCCATCGCCCCAGCGACCCCGTCACCGCTAACGTCGATGGAGACGAACCCGCCGCCATCATCTATACCTCGGGTACCACCGGGACATCGAAGGGTGCAATCCTCACGCACAACAACTTCGCCGCCAACGCCCTGAACCTCATCACTTGCTGGCGGATCACGCCGCAGGATCGCCTGCTGCTACCGCTGCCGCTTTTCCACGTACACGGCCTCGGCAACGGGCTGCACTGCTGGCTGATCGCCGGCCTGCGGATGCGCCTGCTCGAACGGTTCGATCACCAGCGGGCCTCCACGCAGTTCGCCGATTTCCGGCCGACGCTCTTCTTTGGCGTACCCACCATCTACGTCCGCCTCCTCGACCTCCCCGAAGAGACGGCGCGCGAGATCGGCCGGCACATGCGCCTCTTCGTATCCGGATCGGCGCCGCTCCCCGCGCAGGTCCTCGAGGACTTCCGAGCCCGCTACGGCCACACCATCCTCGAACGCTACGGCATGACCGAGACGCTGATGAACATCAGCAACCCCTACGCCGGCGAGCGAAGGCCGGGGACGGTGGGCCTGGCGCTGCCGGGCGTTTCCGTGAAGATCCTCCACCCCGAATCGGGCGGGGCCGTCACGGCGGGTGACACCGGAGAACTGTACATCCGCGGCCCGAACGTCTTCCCCGGCTATTGGCGCCGCGAGGAAGCAACCAGCGCCGCTTTCGTCCACGGTTATTTCCGCACCGGCGACATCGGCAACAAATCGCCCGACGGATACTACACGCTGGCCGGCCGCCGCAGCGACCTCATCATCTCGGGCGGCTTCAACATCTACCCCCGCGAGATCGAAGAGTTCCTGCTCGAACAGGAGGGCGTGCTTGAAGCGGCCGTCGCCGGCATTCCCGACAAGGTCCGCGGTGAGACCCCGGTGGCCTACATCGTCTGCCAGGGCGATTACGATCCTGCGCGGCTCGAAGAACGCTGTCGCGCCGCGCTCGCATCGTTCAAGGTGCCCCGCGCGTTCATTCGCGTCGAACAACTTCCGCGCACCGCGCTCGGTAAAATCCAGAAGCACCTGCTGCCCAAACCGGCATGACCATCCACGACCTCCCAACCCCAGCGCTCCTCGTAGACCTCGACGCGCTGGAAACCAACATCGCGCGGATGGCCGCGCACGCCAGGGCATCGAGCAAGACACTGCGGCCCCACGCCAAGGCTCACAAGTGCGTGCCAGTGGCGCGCCGCCAAGTTTCCGCCGGAGCCGCCGGCGTCTGCGCCGCCACGGTCCCCGAAGCTGAGCTGATGGCACGGGCAGGAATTCCGAGTGTCCTGCTGACCTCCCCTCTCGCCGACCCCCGCAAAATGGCGCGCATCGCCCGCCTCGTCGCCGGCGTCAATGAAATCGCCGTCGTCGTGGACCACGCCGAGCAGGTCCGCTGGTATCAGGAAGCCGCCTCCGCCTGCGCCGCCGCGCTCGGCGTGCTGGTGGACCTCGACGTCGGCGATCACCGTACCGGCATCGCCCCCGGCGCGCCGGCTGTGGAACTCGCGCAAGCCGTCGTCAGTGCGCCCAACCTGCGCTTCGCCGGCCTGCAAGCGTACAGCGTCCGCGCCTCGCATTTCGAGAGTGTCGAGGGCCGCCGTGAATACTCGGCGCGGGTCCTCGAAGCCGCCGCTGAAACCCGCGACCTGCTCGCCCGGTCGGGCATCGAGACGCCAGTGATCTCCGGCGGCAGCACCGGCACGTGGACCGTCGACGGCGCCGGCGATACGCTGACCGAACTGCAAACCGGCTCCTATGTCTTCATGGACGCCGCCTACCGCAAGATCGGCGGGGTCGACTTCGCCAACGCCATGACCGTGCTCGCCACCGTGGTTAGTGCCAACTACCCCGGCCACGTAACCGTGGACGCCGGATACAAGGCCTTCTCGACGGACCGCCCCTTCGGTCCGGAGCCGGTGGACGTAACCGGCGTGCGCTACCAATGGGCGGGCGACGAGTTCGGCTTGCTGCACCTCGAATCGCCGTCGCGGCCCCTCCGCCTCGGCGCACGCGTGCGCTTCGTTCCTCCCCACTGCGACCCTACCGTGAACCTCTATCGCCGGATTCATGTCTGCCGCGGCGAGGAGGTGCTCGACGAGTGGCCGGTGATGGATTGACGTCACCGCGCGCGGGTTGATACTGGTAGACGGTTACCCATGCCATCGGAAACGGTGCGCGCCCTCCCGCGCGCTTCGCTGTTGAAGCCGACCGCCGTCAATTCCATCCTGGCCGAAGTGCGGGCGCTGCAGGCCGAGGGCCGCGACCTCGTCTCGTTGATGCGAGGTGAACCGGACTTCCGCACGCCGGCGCACATCGTGGAAGCGGTGGAGCGCGCCCTGCGCGACGGCCGCACCGCCTATCCCGATAATCGCGGCGAACCGAAACTGCGCCAAGCGGTGGCGGAGAAACTGGCGCGCGACAACGGCCTGTCCTACGATCCCGCCAACGAGATCCTTATCACAGACGGCGCGACCCTCGGTGTTCATGCCGCGCTGATGGCGCTGGTCGGACCCGGCGACGACGTTCTGCTCCCCGACCCGGTTTACGACGCCTACCAGTCGCCGATCCGCCTCGCAGGCGCGAGCCCACGCCCGGTGCGCAGCACGCTCGCAAACGGCCGGTTCTCGTTGACGCCCGAAGCGCTCGAAGCGGCCTGGACTCCGCAAACCCGGCTCTTGCTGCTCAACACGCCCTGGAACCCCGTGGGCACGGTCTTCACCGGAGCCGAACTCGGCGGGATCGCCGAGTTTCTGCTCTGTCGCGACGTGATGCTTCTCAGCGACGAGATCTACGAAGCGATCGCCTACGACGGCCACCGCCATATTTCCCCGGCCGCCCTTTCTGGCGATGTCCGCGCGCGCTGCATAGTCGTGAACAGCTTCTCGAAGACCTACGCGATGACCGGTTGGCGGCTCGGCTACTGTGCTGCGCCCCGCGACATCGTCCAGGCGATGCTGCTCGTGTTGCAGCAATCCAGCCGCGGTCCGGCGACGTTTATCCAGGACGCCGGTGCCGCTGCCCTCACCGGCCCCCAGAACTGCGTCGAAGAAATGCGGTGCGAATACGCCACTCGCCGAAGCTCGGTGCTCGAAACGCTGACGGGGATCGCGAACGTTTCCGTCCTGCCGCCCGAAGGCGGCTTCTTCGCGATGGTGGATCTTCGCGCCAAGGATCTTGCATCGAACGAAGCGCGAACGCGTCTGCTGCGTGATCACGGCGTCGTCGTCGCCCACGGCTCGGCTTACGGCGAGTGTGGCGAAGGCACCCTGCGGGTCTCCTTCGCCAGCGGCGGATCGACACTCGCGCGCGGCCTCGACCGCCTCCGCACCGGTCTGGCGGCGCTATGACCCTCGTCCCCCTCTCCCCCAACACTCCGCTACCCCAACCCGATCCCCGCCTCGTCGACGCTGCCGCTCTCGAACACGATCTGAAGGCCGCCCTCGAAGGAGAGGTCCGCTTCGACAGAGTTTCCCGAGCCCTTTATTCCACCGACGCCAGCATCTACCAGATCGAGCCCCTCGGAGTAGCCCTCGTCAAGACCCGCGAAGACCTCATCCGCGCCCTCGACATCTGCCGCAAGCACCGCTGTCCGGTCACCCTCCGCGGCGGCGGAACCTCGCAAGCCGGCCAAGCCGTCGGCGCCGGCCTCCAGATCGACACCTCGAAATACTACAACCGCATACTGGAACTGAATGTCGAGGAGCGCTGGGTACGCGTCCAACCCGGCATCATTCTCGATGAACTGAACGCCCAGCTTCGCCATCACGGACTGCGCTTTGCTCCCGACATCTCAACCGCCAGCCGCGCCGCCGTCGGCGGCATGATGGCGAACAACTCGAGCGGCGCCCGCTCCGTGCTCTATGGCAAAACAATCGACCACGTGATCGAGCAGGAAGTCCTCCTGGCCGACGGCTCCGTGGTCCAGCTCCGCCCGCTCACGCCCGATGAACTCGAAGCGGCCTCCGCGGGCGATACCCTGGCGGCGGAATGCTACCGCACCGTGCGCCACCTCGCCGCTGAGTGCGCGAACGAAGTGGAGCGCCGCTTTCCGAAGATTCTTCGTCGCGTCGGCGGTTACAATCTCGACGAGTTCACCCGCCTAGGCCGACCCTTCAACATGACGAAACTGATCGTCGGTTCGGAGGGTACGCTCGGCGTGGTGCTCGAAGCGAAGCTCAACCTCGTCCCGCTGCCGAAAGCGAAAGCGGTTCTCGCCATACAGTTTTACGACCTGCTGGAAGCGCTGGCCGCGACGCCCTTCCTGCTCGAACACAAGCCCTCGGCCATCGAAGTGATGGACAAGTTCATCCTCGATCACACGCGCCAAAGCCCGCGTCTCCAGCAACTGCGCGAGAGCTTCATGGTGGGGGACCCTGGCGCGCTGCTCTGCGTCGAGTTCTACGACGAAACCCAGGAGGCCCTTCCGCCGCGCCTGGAAGCAGCCGTTGACGACCTCACCCGCCGCGGCATGGGCTACCACTTCCACCGCGAATACAGCCTCGCCGGGCAAGCCCGCATCTGGGGCCTGCGCGAGGCCGGGCTCGGCCTGTCGATGGCGATGAAAGAGGACGCCAAGTCCGCTTCGTTCGTGGAGGACACCGCCGTGGCGCCGGAGAAGCTGCGCGACTACATCGAACGCTTTCTTGGCATCGTCGCGAAGCACGACTCCTCGGCCGGCGTTTACGCCCACGCCTCGGTCGGGTGCCTGCACGTGCGGCCGGTGGTGAACCTGAAAACCGAGGACGGCGTCCGGAAATTCGAAGCCATCGCCAACGATGTCGCGGACCTGGTGCTCGAGTTCGGAGGCGCGCTGTCGGGCGAACACGGCGACGGTCTGGTACGCAGCCCGTTCCTAAGCAAGATGTTCGGTCCGGTCCTCTACGAAGCGTTTCGTACCATCAAGCGTACATTCGATCCCGAGGGAATTCTGAATCCGGGTAAGATCGTCGATTCGCCGCCGCTCACCGCCAACCTGCGCTTCGGAGCCGGCTATCGAACCCCGAACCCGAACACCTGGTTCGACTACTCGGATTACGGCGGTCTCGGCGGCGCCGTCGAGATGTGCAGCGGCCTCGGCGCGTGCCGCAAGAAACTCGACGGCACGATGTGCCCGTCCTACATGGCCACGCACGAAGAGTCCGACTGCACCCGCGGCCGCGCCAACGTGCTGCGCCTCGCGCTCGCCGGCCGCCTGGGCGAAGCGGGACTTGGCGATCGCGGCGTTTACGACGTCCTCGACCTCTGCCTTGAGTGCCGCGCCTGCAAAGCGGAATGCCCGGTGGGCGTCGATATGGCCCGCTTCAAGAGCGAGTTTCTCGCCGGCTATTGGGCGCGGCATGGCGTCCCGCTCCACGCCCGCGTCCTCGGCCACGCACATGCGCTGGCCAAGTGGGGCGGCCGTTTCGCGGGTGTCACCAACGTGCTCGCGCGGACGCGCCTGGCGCGCCGGCTGAACGAGCGATGGCTCGGCATCGATCACCGGCGCAGCCTGCCCGAATGGAGTTCCGTCACACTCAGGCAACTGACCGCCCGGCGCGGTTCTGTGCCCCAATCGCCGGATCTGCTGCTGTTCGTCGACACGTTCACCAACTACTACCATCCGGAAATTGGCGTCGCGGCTTTCGACGTGTTAGAAGCAGCCGGACGGAAGCCGGCGCTCGCGCGCAACACCTGCTGTGGCCGTCCGCTGATCTCGAAGGGCCTGCTCGCCGAAGCGCGCGATCAGGCGCTCCGCAATACCCGTCTGCTGTATCCGGACGCCGAACAGGGCCGGAAGTTTCTGTTCTGCGAACCGAGTTGCTTGTCGGCGATGCGCGAAGATGCGCCGGCGCTGCTGCGCAGCGAGGAGCGCCGGAAGGCGGAAGTGGTAGCGAAGGCCTGCGTGCTGTTCGAGGAGTATCTCGCGGCGGAAAGCCCTCCCCTTCCGCTACGCCATGGGCCGCCGCGGATACTGCTCCACGGCCACTGCCATCAGAAGGCGATGGGGCTCCTGCCCGGCGCGAAGGCGCTGCTCGAACGGATTCCCGGCGCGCAAGTCGTCGATCTGGACGCCGGCTGTTGCGGCATGGCTGGCTCGTTCGGCTATTCGCGCGATCACTACGAGGTCTCGCGCAAGATTGGCGAACGGCGCCTGTTTCCCGCCATTCGCGAGAAGGAGCCTGCGGCGGTTGTCGTGGCCGCGGGCGTCTCCTGCCGCCACCAGGTGAAAGACTTCACCGGTGAAACCGCGCTGCATCCCGCCGTCCTGCTTCAATCGCTGCTGGCGGACCACGCATGAGCCTGGCGTGGCTGTCGCTCGGCGCGCTGTTCCTCGCCATCTTCGTAAGCTGCACCACCCGGCTGAACGTCGGCATTGTGTCGATGGCGCTGGCCTGGTTCATCGGCGTCTACCTTGGCGGTCTCAAGGTGGAGGAAGTGGCCGCCGGCTTCCCGGTCCAACTCTTCCTCACGCTCGCCGGCGTCACGCTACTGTTTACGCAGGCCCACACGAACCGCACGCTCGACAAGTTGGCCCACAAGTCGGTGGTCGGCTGCCGGGGCAACGTGGGACTCATCCCAGTGATGTTCTTCGCGTTGGCCGTGTGCCTGGCTTCCATCGGCCCCGGCAACATCGCTACCGCGGCGCTGGTGGCGCCCATGGCCATGGCCACCGCGGCCCGCGCCGGTGTGCCCCCGTTCTTGATGGCGATCATGGTCGGCAACGGAGCGGGGGCGGGCTCGCTGTCGCCGTTCGCGCCCACTGGCATCATTGTCAACGGGCTGATGGACCGCATCGGTCTGCCGGGCCTCGAATGGAAGGCCTACGCCACCAATCTCGCCGCACACGCGGCGGTGGCCTTCGCGGGCTACGCCCTGTTCGGCGGACTCCGGCTGTTCCGCCTGCGCTACGATCACAACGACGGCGAACGCGACGAAATCGCCGCCCAACCTCTCGACCGCCGCAACTGGATTACGCTCGCCGTCATCTCCGCCCTGATCCTTGGCGTGATTTTCTTCCAGGTGAATGTCGGAATGGGCGCCTTCGCCGGCGCGGCGCTGCTCGGTCTGTTCCGCGCCGCCGATCACGGCGAATCGGTGCGCAAGCTGCCCTGGGGCGTCGTGGTGATGGTGTGCGGCATTACTGTTCTGGTGGCCCTGCTCGAGCGCACGCATGGCATGGACCTGTTCACCGATCTCCTGGCGCGGATCGCGACCAGTGAGTCCGTTACCGCCGTGATCGCCTTCCTCACCGGCCTGATTTCGGTCTACAGCAGCACCTCGGGCGTCGTGCTACCGGCGTTTCTGCCCACCGTCCCCGGTCTCGCCGAGCGCATCGGCAATGTAGACCCCGCCGCCATCGCCTTCTCGATGAATGTCGGCTCCCACCTAGTCGACGTCTCCCCGCTGTCGACCATCGGTGCCCTCTGCATCGCCGCCGCTCCCGCGGACGTGGACACCCGCCGCCTCTTCAATCAACTGCTGGCCTGGGGCCTCTCCATGACCCTCGTCGGCGCGGCGGTGTGTTGGGTGTTTTTTGGAAAGTTGTGGTGAGATACGGCTTCTCCGGATGATCCCTTGCGATGCGTTGTTTCCTGACCGCCTGCTGCGTGGCAGTATGGACAGATGAGAATTGAGCGCGGGAGGATCGATTCCGGCAGGAATGCTGTCCACGGAATAGCTCACGCGCCAATCCGTCGGTAGCTGACACCAAGCGGGGGTTCGATGCTGGGCGGAGCCATGGGGTCGAAAAGATTGTCGAAGAAGGGCCGCCACTGTGGGCGGGGTTGGCTCGGCGATGGCCGGGTCGGATGGTCCTTTCCGCTCCAGCGACGACGAAATATTGCCGCGAGAGTACAGCGACACCTCCACCCGACCCGCGATTCGCCTCGCTCGCGCCTGGCATCGGAATTCCGAATTGAAGCGGAGGAACCCTCGATTTATAGCATTCGGGACTATTCGGAATGGTTGGTGATGTGAGGCGGACGCCCCTTCCGTTCCTGGTTGTGCCCACGCCCTTGTAATGGGCAATCATCCACTTGGGTAATTTGTCGGCTTATCTGCGGAACTCACTCTACCGACCCGGCATCGCCGGCATCATCC
>CAYPUQ010000286.1:0-2155 GCA_964413655.1 uncultured Solibacteraceae bacterium
AATCGCGGTGGATGCGGCCACCCGGCGGGTCGGCGGTGGCGGCATTGATATCGGCGGTGTCGAGCGCGCGCTGGTTCACCCAGACGGCGTGGCCGTCAACGCGGGTGAGGTAGACCGGGTGCGCAGGGACCGCGGCGGACAGTTCGGCGGCAGCCGGGAATTCGGCGCCGGGCCAACGCGTCTGATCCCAACCCCGCCCAAGGATCCATTCGCCGGGCGGCCGGTCCTTGGCGGCGTTGGCGGTCCGGCGAACCGCTTCGGCGGCGGAGGCGGCGTCGCGCAGATCGACGATTTCGAGGCTCTGGCCGAGGCCGGCCAGGTGGCCGTGGGAGTCGATGAACCCCGGGATCAACGTGGCGCCCCGCGCGTCGATGACCTGGGTTTGCGAACCGCGATGCGTCGAGACATCCGCGCCAACGGCGAGGATGCGGCCGTTGCGGACGGCAATCGCCCGCGCACGCGGTTGGGCGGGATCGACGGTATGGATGGTTGCGTTCGTGACGATCAGGCCGGCGGGCGCGACACCCGGCGCGGACGGTACCCGCGGTCCGGCCATGACTCCTACGCCCACCCCGGCTTCGGCCTGGCCGGTGACGCTGGCAGAACCGCCGCCGGTGACCACTACCTGAGCCGCGGCTGTCGCGAGAGACACGACGAGCCACACAGCTAGAATGGAGGGCATGGAAGACAGTATGGCACAGCCTGCGTGGCAGTCGCGGGTGGGCCACATTTGCGCCGTGCTGCTGGGAATTCTGTTCCTGGTGTCGGGGTTGTGGAAGCTGACCGACCCCCTCGGGTGGGCGCAGCGAATCGTGCAATTGCAGGTGCCGGCACCGCTGGCCACCGCGGCGACGCTTGGCGTGGGACTGGCGGAAACTTTCGGCGCGATTCTGATCTTCATCCCGCGCTTCCGCCGCTGGGGGGCGTGGCTGATCGGAGCGCTGCTGGTGGCGTTCATGGGCCACATCGGGTGGCATTACCAGACGCTGATCGGCGAAGAGTGCAGTTGCTTTCCGTGGATCGAGCGCGCGGTGGGACCGGGCTTCTTCATCGGCGACGCCGTCATGCTGGCGATGGCGGCCGCGGCGGGGTGGTGGGCCCGGCCGTCGTACGGCCATCGGACGGCGGGCGTGCTCCTGGCTTCGGTCGCCGCAGTGACGCTCGGATTTTACGGTTTTGCCGTGGCGAAGCAAAGGGGCATCGAGGCGCCGGCGGCGGTAATGGTGGACGGCAAGCCCTACTCCTTACAGGAAGGCCGGGTGTTTCTCTATTTTTACGATCCGCAGTGCATGCACTGTTTTCACGCGGCACAGGCGATGTCGGAGATGAAATGGCGCGATGCCCGGGTGGTCGCGGTGGTGACGCGGGAGCCGGAGTACGCCCAAAATTTTCTGAACGATACGGGATTACAGGCGGCGCTGACCTACGATTTTGACGCGCTGAGCCAAGTTTTCCGCTTCGGCGATCCACCGTATGGGGTGTTGCTGGAGAACGGCCGGCAGGTGGCGACGATTATCGGCTTCGACGATCCCGAGCCGGGCCAAACTCTTCGCCGGATGGGGTTCGTGGAATAGCTGGACTGGAAGTGGCCCGGAACTGCAAAAGCCGGCCAGGAGGCCGGCTCGTAATCGTGGACGATTGCCCCACTGTACGCTTTGCAGTTTGCAGAGTTGGTTGAATCGCCCCACCATGAAGTGACGGCTTTTTCGCTCGAATGTCGCGTCAAGATGGCAGGGTTCCCTCGTCATGAAGCCGGTCCCCAAGACGATCCTTTCGCTGTTCTTCCTTATCTTCGGCGGGATGGGGCTGCTGTTCGCGCTATTGCTCTTAAGGGAATCGGCCGGGGCGATCGGCATGCGTCTCTGGCCTCGCGTGCCGGTCGAAATCGCGGCCAGCGGCGGCCGGCTGCTCGCCGAGGCCGCGCCGGACGAGCCGCCGTTCCGCTTCGAAGTCCGGTACCGCTATGAGTTCGAGGGAACCGCCTACGAGTCGCAGTCGCTGGCGCCGGGCGGCAACAACTTCTTCGTCTGGGCCGAAGTGGCACGGAACGAGAAGCTCTACCCTCCAGCGGGCGCGCGCGGGCCCACGTGAATCCGGTTGCGCCGGCCGAGGCGTACCTGGAACCGGCGAGCCTGGGCATGATCCTGTTTTTGCC
>CAYPUQ010000286.1:2255-8279 GCA_964413655.1 uncultured Solibacteraceae bacterium
CGGCCGGCGGTCCGGATCGCAACCAGTCCCCTGTGGCAGCCGGCCGATTGCACGGTTGAGTTCAGCCGGGTGGGCATCAGCCACGGCGACGACGGGAACACGTACCGGGTGGAGTTGCTCTACACCTACGAGGTGGAGGGCGTGCGCTACCGTTCGTCGCGGCACCGGCTGGTTACCTATTCGTCGGGCGGCGGCGCGTCGCAGATGGAGGCGGTTGGCCGCCTCGACGCGGGGAGCCGGACCACCTGTTTTTGGAACGGCATCACCGGCACCTTCGTGGCACTGGTCGCCGACGATTGGCGCAGCGGCGACCCCAGCTACTTCGCCACCCTCTTTTTGATCCCGTTCGTGCTGATCGGCCTCGGGCTGCTGCTGGCGGTGCCGCATCACTTCCTGGCGCTATTCGGCCCGCGGCCGCGCTTCACGCTGACTCCCGGCGTGGTGGGGCTCGGATCGGCGGCGACACTGCAATGGAGCATCCGCGGCCCGTCGAGCGCGATGCGCGGCCTCCAGATCTCGCTGGAGGGCCGGGAGGAAGCAACCTATTCACGCGGCACCACGAGCACGACCGACCAGGCGGTGTTCCACACTGCGCAGGTCGCCGCCTTGACCCGGCCGATGCCCATGGACACCGGCTCGGTGGCGCTGCGGATTCCGCGCGACGCCATGCACACGTTCGAGGCTCCCCACAATAAGGTGATCTGGACGCTGAAGGTGAAAGGCGACGTGAAGTTGTGGCCCGACTTCGAGTACGAGTTTCCGGTGTTGGCCGGACCACCGGCCGTGAGGAACTGGGAGGTCTGATGGTATCGCTGAAGCTGCGTTCGGCGTCACGGCGGTTTCGCCCCGGCGATTTCGTCGAGGGAGCCGTGGAATGGCAGTTCGCCCTTGAGCCCGAGTCGCTGGAAGTCCGGCTGTTCTGGTACACGCAGGGGAGGGGAAGCCAGGACGCCGGCGTGGCGGCGAGGGTTTCCGTGGAGGACGCCGGTTCGGCGGGATTCCAAGAATTCCGGCTCCGGTTGCCGGATGTGCCCTACAGCTTTTCGGGGAAGCTGATCTCCATCGTGTGGGCGGTGGAAGCCGTGGCCGAGCCCGGCCACGACGTCGCCAGGGAGAACATCGAGGTGTCCCCGAGCGGTCAGGAGGTTCGTCTGTAATCGTGAGAGCGCGGGAGAACCCGTTTCGAACATCGAGGCTGGAGCGGCTTGCCTTCCGGCCGCAGGGGACTTCGTGGCAGGCTTTGCTGGGGCGGATGGAGTCGCTGCGGTGGCGCGCGGCGATCGTCGGGCCGGAGGGTTCCGGGAAGACGACATTGCTGCTGGAGTTCGCCGATCGGGCCGGCGACCTCGGCTTCCGTCCGGTGGTCCGGCGGGCGGGGGAGCCTGTTCCTTCGCTCGGGCCGCGCGACATCCTGCTGCTCGACAGCGCCGAGCGGCTGGGTTGGGCGGCGTGGCGGCGGCTGCGCTGGCGGACGCGCAAGGCGGCGGGTCTGATCATTACCGCGCATCGGCCCGGCCGGCTGCCGGCCTTGCTGCACTGCACGACCTCGCCCGAGCTACTGGCGGAGTTGGTGGTTGAACTGGCGGGCGAAGGCGCCGGACCGCTGCTGGCCCTGGCGCGCGATGCCTACGAACTGCGCGGCGGGAATGTCCGGGCGGCGCTATTGGATTTGTATCGAGCGGTGGGGTGAGGCGGTTGCGCCCTTCGGACGAAAACAAAAATAGGGCACGGGATGCCAATGATCCCGTACCCTGTTGCGATGGATAACAGGGCGAATCTAACGGCTTGCAGCCTGCATCTTCGGCGTGGCCAGGTAGCCGACGATTTTGTCTTTGCTCACCTGGTTGACGACGATCTCAAGCGGCGCACGAGTGCCGTTCACGTAGAACTGAACCGGTTCGTTGATGTACTTTTCCTTCTTCTCGACCGTGCGGTCGTCGGCGATCAGGTCGAGGCTGTACTTGCTTCGCTTGGCGTCGGTCTTCTTGAGTTGCAGCGCGACATTGCCGACCCGCTGAGGCGTTTTGGACTTGGTCAGAGTGAACTCGTAGTAATTCCGGTCGCCCAGTTCCCGTAGCGCCGACAACTCTTTGGAGTTCGTGGCGATCAGGCCGCTCATCACGCCCATGTCACCGCGGACCGTCTTCAACTCGGCGACGGTTTTGTCCAACGCCGAACGGGCCTGCTCAACGTCGGTCCTGACGACACCGACGTCGCTCTTGACGGCCGTGACCTTCTCGTCGTTTTCACGCTCGATCTCGGTCAGTTTCGTGGCGATTTCGTCGCTTTGCCGCTGCTGCAGGTCGGCCAGTGTCTTCATCAGCTTTTCGGCGTGGCGCTGTGCCGACACGCGCGCCCTGTCCGCCGCCGTGGAGGCACTGGATTGGCTATCGCGCAACTGCTCGATCAGCGCTTCGAGCGACTGCCGCGTTACCTCTTCCTGCTGCTGCGTCCGCTGTTCAATCGAAGCGATCTCGGTTCGGGTCGTCTGCCGGAGGTTGTCGATCTCCTGGTGCAGCCCATTGTTCCGGACCAGCAGGTAGCCGTTGCTGGCCACCAGCGCGACCAGCGCGACGCCGGCCACAATGGCTCCGACGCGCAACGCGATACCGCCGTTTTGGTTCGGCTCCGGGGTTCGATAGGTATTTTCCGTCATTTATCTGCCTCCTGGCCCGCCGCACCGGCCGAGCCGCAATGAATTGATGCACGCCGCGGGCCAAAAGGTAATCCTTTTCGATTCAATGTCTATCAACGGAAACAGCGTCGTGACAGGCAAATTCGCCAGCTACGCGTTTGGTAGTTTTTGCCTTGTCTACTCTCCCTGCGCCAGCGCGTAACCGCGCTGGCCGTCGTAAGTATAGAGGTTCATGGCCTGGACAAAGTCCAAGCCCCCTTTGGCGACCTCACCCAGCAGGGCCGCGATCTGCTGGTGAGTTACGGGGCGGCCGTCGCCGGCCTGGAAGCGGCAGCGGTACTGGTTGGTACAGAAGGTTTCCGGCGCGCCGTCAGGCCAGACTTTCATCCCGCGGTTACTCATCATGGTGAGCTTCATCCCCTGCCCGTTGAGCGACTGGAGTTTGAGGGCGAGTTCCTCGGTGGCGAACGGCTTCCACTGGATCTCGATGTCCACGCCTTTGAGCCCCTTTTGTGGCTCCACTGCGTGGGAGGCCCGGTCGGCGCCCGCGGTCTGTTTCGGCGCCGACTTGTAGCTGGCCCGCTTCAGCTTCTCCGGGAATTGCCCGACCCGCGCGGCCACCGCTTCGGCGAACTCCTTGGTGCCGACTTTCTCCTTGCTGATGCCCTCCTGGAAAATGTCGTAGGTATGAATGCCGTCTTCCATGGTCCTGAGCCAGGCATTGTGTACCAACTCGGCCACGTCCGCCTGATCGATATGAACCAACATGAGCACCGCTCCCATCAGTAAACCGGAAGGATTGGCCATGTTTTTTCCGGCCCGCCTCGGCGCCGAGCCGTGAATCGCCTCGAACATGGCCGCTTGGGTGCCGATGTTGGCCGACCCGGCGATGCCCACCGATCCCGCGATCTGCGCCGCGACGTCGGAAAGGATATCGCCGTACAGGTTGGGCATCACGATGACGTCGAACGCCGTCGGCGTATCGGCCAGTTTCGCGGCGCCAATATCGACAATCCAGTGTTCCTTTTCGATATCCGGATATTCGGCGCCGATTTCTTCGAAAATCTTATGGAACAGGCCGTCGGACATTTTCATGATGTTGTCCTTGGTGAAGCACGTCACCTTATTCCGGTTGTTCCGTACCGCGTAGTCGAAGGCGTAGCGGACGATCTTTTCGGTGCCTGGCCGGGTGATGAGCTTCACGGCCTGGACGACGGTGTCGGTTTGCTGATACTCGACGCCGGCGTAGAGATCCTCCTCGTTCTCGCGGACAATCACCACGTCCATGCCGGGGTGCTTGGTCCGGACGTAGGGGTGGTAGGCGACGCACGGCCGGACGTTGGCATACAAGCCGAGGGTTTTGCGGGTGGTGACGTTGAGGCTTTTGAACCCGCCACCCTGCGGCGTGGTGATAGGGGCCTTCAGGAAGACCTTGGTGCGGCGCAGCGACGCCCACGACGACGGCTCGATCCCGGCGCTGATGCCGCGCAGGTAGACCTTCTCGCCGATTTCGATCTCCTCGATGTCGAGGCGTGCGCCGGCTGCCTTCAGGATGTGCAGCGTGGCACCCATGATCTCCGGACCGATGCCGTCGCCATGCGCGACCGTGATGGGTACGTTCTGTGACATAAGACACCACGATATGACGCCGGGCATCTATCAGGCAACCGGGAACGGCGCGGTCTGAAACGTCCGGCGCTTAAATTTCACCCAGTTAGTGAAACCCCGGCCGCGGCGGAAACATCTTTACTTCTAAGAGGTTTATTGTGGCCTCGCTTGTGAGTGCCCAGTTGGTGCGGTTGGAGCGCCTTCGGCTCCGCACGGGCGAGGTGTTGTCCCGCGGGCCGCGTGCCCTCGGCCGTCCTGCTGCCCTTCTGCTTTGCGTACTCGTTGTCCTGCTGGTGATTTTCGAGGCACGCACCTCCTGGTTTCAGTCGCGGCTGTTTGCTTCGGCGGCAGCGCGTATGACGTACCAAGTTGCGCCGGGCCCGGCGCCGCGGTTAGCCCATGCACCCGCCGGTCCGCACGATCTCCGTCTCGGCTACGCTCACCTGCCCGACTGGCTGGGCCGTTTGGAGCGGAACGGCTTCGCCATTACGGCCCAGGCGCGCGCATCGGACATTTTTCTCCGGTTCAACTCCTTCGGCCTCTTCCCGATCTATCCCGCGAAAGGCCAGGGCGGGCTGCTCGTGCTCGACCGGTCCGGCCGCCCGCTCCACCGGTTCGCCGCTCCGGGGCGGGTCTACCAGGACTTCGACGACATCCCGCCGCTGTTAGTGCATAGCCTGCTGTACGTCGAGAACCGCCAGCTTTTTTCGGCGCATCCACGCCAGAACCCGGCCATCGAATGGGAGCGGATGGGCCGGGCGGCGCTCGATTACAGTGTCGGCAAGCTGCTTCCGTCGCAGCCGCGCACCGGCGGAAGCACGCTGGCGACGCAAATCGAAAAGATCAGGCACTCGCCGGGCGGCCGCACCGATTCGCCGGCAGAGAAGCTCCGGCAGATGGTTTCGGCTTCGCTGCGCTCCTACCAGCACGGGGAGGAGACTTTCGAAGCGCGCCGCCAGATCGTGCTCGATTACTTCAACACGATGCCCCTGTCGGCCATCGCCGGGTACGGCGAGGTCAACGGATTGGGCGACGGCCTTTGGGCGTGGTACGGCGCCGATTTCGACCGGGTGAACGAGTTGCTAACGACGTCCGAGCGCAACATGAGCGCCGAGTTCATCGCCGAACGGGCCAAGGCGTTCCGGCAGGGGCTTTCGCTGATCTTGGCCGTTCGAAAGCCGACGGCCTACCTGGTAGTGGATCCGGCGTCGCTCGAAGCCCGGACGGATTCGTTCGTGCGATTGCTCGCGGCCGACGGCATGATCAGTCCGGAACTGCAGGACGCGGCGCTGGCAGTGCGGCCCCCGCTGCGGACCTCGGTCGATCTGGCGGCCGCCGGCAGCTTCGCCGAGCGGAAGGCGGTCGATTCGGTCCGGACGTCGTTGCTCAACCTGCTGGGCACGCAGAGCCTGTACGACCTGGACCGCTCGGATTTGACCGTTCGCACCTCGCTGGACGGCGAAGCGATTGAAAACGTGAACCGGATTTTGCGCCAAGCCTCCGAACCCGCGGCGGCAGCCGCGATGGGTTTGACCGGCGGCCGGCTGTTGAGTCCAGGCCAGGCCGGATCCGTGATCTATAGTTTCACGCTCTACGAGCGCGGTGCAGGTTACAACCTGCTCCGAGTGCAGGCCGACAGCTTCAACCAGCCGCTCAACGTCAGCGAAGGGACCAAGCTGGAGCTCGGCTCGACGGCGAAACTACGGACGCTGGTTACCTACCTGGAGATTGTCAGTGCGCTACATTCCCTGTACGCCGGACATTCGCCCGAGGAACTGCGC
>CAYPUQ010000287.1:0-8220 GCA_964413655.1 uncultured Solibacteraceae bacterium
GAACGAACCCGGAACGAACCGGGTTCGAACCAAGAACGAACCAAGAACGAACCAAATTCGAACCGAACTCGAACGCCGACCGCTCGTTATGCGGGTTTCGACGTCACGCATCGGCTGGCCGGCACTGTGATCTACAGCATCCCGGGCTTCCGCTACTACCCCGGCTCGTTGCGGCGCTCCGCACCCAAGTCAACCCTTGCGACCCTGTCCTCACCCCTGTCACTCGCCACAACAGCTTCGACTGCGCGCTATTTCTCCGCAACCCGACCGGCCGCGACCAGTGGCTCCGCCGGAATGGCGGAATTTGCTTACGGCAGTATGCCCGTCTGGAAGTGCAGCGTCCGGCGCTGCATCAGGTAGTCGTAGCGGGCGTTGGCCCCCTGAATCTCGGCTGAAATCTGAGCGAGCTGGGCTTGGCTCAACTCGACGATGGAACTCAGCCCCAGGTCGTAGCGCGACTGGGCGAGTTCCAGCGCCTGAATCGCTTGATCGACGAGCAGCGTCGTCAGTTCCAACCGCTCCGCCGCGGTGTTCAAGCTCGCCAGAGCCACGGTGACGTCGCGTACAACCTCGGTTTCGAGGGTCCGAACACGTTCGGCCGCGGCCCGCGCGCGCAGTTCGGCTTCCGCCTGCCGCGACCGGATAGCGCCGCCATCCAGCAGCGGAAAGTTGATTACCACCCCACCGGCTGCATAGCCCGCCCGGATCGCCTCGACGTGGGCGGGCGCTACGCCCGTCGTGAGCATCGCGCTGACGCTCGGCCGCCGCGTCACACGCTCGGCCCGGGTTAACCGGTCCTGCGCGGCGGCCTGCAGCCGCAGCGCGCGCAGATCGGGCCGGTTGGCCATCGCACGGCGGATCAACTCGTCCAGATCGAGGATCTCCATGGTCGGGATCGGCTCGTCCACCAACTCGATCTCCTGCGGTTGGTCAAACCCCATGGCTGCCGACAACGATGCATAGGCGGCGCGGCGGTCGTTCTCCGCCTGCACCAGAATCAGCTTGGCCTCCGCCAGACTCACGGTAGCGAAGCTGACATCGAGACCCGACTTCAGCCGTGCCCGCGCGAGTTCGGTGACTTGGTCGACCACCACTTGGCGTGCTTCGACGGTCTGCCGCGCCACGCGGACCACAACCTCGGTTCGCAAGGCCTCGAAGTACGCGCGGTCCACATCAAAAATCACGCTGTTGCGCTGGTTGTCCAGTTCGCCGTCGGCGGCGCGCGCCTCGATCCGCGCGCTCTCGATCAGGTGATTCGTGCGGCCGAAGTCGTAGAGCAGTTGCGAGGCCGAGAAACCGGTGGCAAGGCGGCTGTAAATCACCGGGTTGTTCAGCAGCCCCGCCGCCACCCGGTTGCGGTTGCTATTCGGCGCGCCGACGCCCGACAAGCCGGCATCGAGCAGCGGCCGGCGGAGTGCTTCCCGTTGGACCGGCAATTGCCGGGCGGCCAGAGCTTCGTACTCCGATGCACGGATCGTCGGATTCTGGCGCAATGCGATCTGCTCGGCCTCTTCAAGCGTCAGGCGGCGCGGCGTCGTCTGAGCGAACAGCCCGGCCGAAAGGATCAGCAAGGTCAAAGCGAGCCGGTGCTTCACTGAGACTCCCTCGCTTCGCGGCGTCCGTGTACGAGCAGATAGGCCGCTGGCACAAGGAACACCGTGAAAACAACTGACAGCGATAGGCCGCCGATCACCGCCTGCGCGAGCGGCGCGTAGCTCTCGCTGCCCGTGCCGAGTTTCAGCGCCATCGGCGTCAGCCCGACGATCGTCGCAAAAGAGGTCATTAGCACCGGCCGAAGCCGCACCCGGCACGCCTCGGCCACGGCTTCCCGAACCGGAGTGCCCGACTCGGTCAGCCGGCGCGTGAACTCGACGATGAGGATGCTGTTGGAAACAACAATCCCGGCCATCATGATCACACCCATCAGCGACTGCACATTGATCGTCGTGCCCGCCAGGTAAAGCAAAACCAGCACGCCCGTGAAACCCAGCGGAACCGCGAGCAGGATGATAAAGGGGTCCTTGAACGATTCGAACTGCGCCACCAGAATTAGGTAAAGCAGCAGCAAGGACAGGCAAAGGCCGAGTGCAAAACTGCGGAACGATTTTCGCATGCCCTGCACCATGCCGCGCAAGTCCACCCGCACGCCGGGCGGCAACTGCAGTTCGGCGATGAAGCGGTCGATCACGTCGGCGGTCACCTTCAAGTCTTCGGCCGCGAGGCTGACATACACATCGACGACCCGCCGCAACTGGTAATGGTTGACCTCGGTCGGCGATTCCACCCGGCTGATGCTGCCTACCGTGTCCAGCCGCACCGGGTCACGGCGCTGTGGCGAGCGGAGTGGAATGGCGCGAAAGTCTTGCATTGTTCGCACCCGTCCCTCGGGGTACTGAACCGTCAGCAGGTAGTCGTTGCCGCTGGCGTGATCCACCCAGAAGCTCGGCGCGATCATCTGGTTGGAAGTGAGCGCGGTGATGATGTTGCTGACAATCTCCTTTTGGCTCAGACCTAACTGGCTGGCCATCAGGCGATCCACTTCCAGCCGCAGTGCCGGGTAGTCGATGTCCTGCGGGATGTAGACATCGCTCACCTGTGGCAGCGAGCGGATCCGTGAGGCCAGTTCCCGCGCGATCTCATAATTCACGCGAAGGTCCGAGCCGCTCACCTGAACGTCGATCGGCGCTGGCAGGCCCAGGTTCAGCACGGCGTCGACGAGCCCGCCCGACTGGAAAAAACAGCTCAATTGCGGCATCTCGCGCGCGAGCGTGGCCCGAACCCGGTTCATATACTCGTAGCTGCCCGTGCGGTGTCCGTCTTTGAGGCTGACCTGCACGAACGCCGTGTGTTGCGCCGAGTTGCTGGTGTAGATGGAGGAGAACCCCGGCGTTACGCCGATGTTGGAAACAATAATCGCCAGGCCGTCGCCCACCTCCTTGCGAATCAGTTCCTCCACGCGCCGAACTTCCTCGGCGGTGACTTCGAGGCGCGTACCCGTTGGCGCCTTCAGGTTGACGACGAACTGGCCGGCATCGGTTCGCGGGAAGAAGGCGACGCCGAGCTTCGGGTAGATCGCCAGACTGACAGCGAAGACAGCGCCGCCGGCTAGCAGCACGGCCACCGGCCGCCGGAGCGCCCGCCCGATGGCCCACGTGTATCCATCCAGCATCCGCCGGAATCCGCCGTTGAACCAAAGATTGAAGCGCTCGCCAAGCGATAACCGAGTCGTGTTGCCGGCGGCCGTATGATGAGGCTTCAAGAAGCGGGCGCAGAAAAGCGGAACCACCGTCATCGCGACGAAGTAGGAAGCGAACAGCGAGATGACCACCGCCATGGCCAGCGCCGAGAACAGAAACCGGCTCACTCCATAAAGGAACGTGACGGGAAAAAAGACCACGGATGTGGTCAGCGTGGCCGCCAGCACCGGCAGCGCGACCTCGCGTCCGCCGTTCTCGGCGGCCTCGCTTGGTGCTTCGCCCAGCTCCATGTGGCGGTAGATATTCTCGATTACAATGACGCAGTTGTCGATCAGTCGGGAGAACACCAGCGCTAACCCGCCCAGCACCATTAGGTTGATCGACTTGCCGCCCAACGCCAAGGCGATGAAGGTAACCAGAATCGACAGTGGAATGGAGAGACTGACGGCGACTGTGGCGCGGAAACTGCCAAGAAAAACCAGGATCATCAGCGCCGTGAGAAACAGCCCGATCAGACCTTCGTGCATCAACGTGGCGATGGCCTTCTTCACGAACTCCGATTGATCGAACACCACCCGCGCTTCGAGGCTCTCCGGCACGTCAACCAGGTTCGCCACCGCGGCTTTCACTCCATCCACTACCGAGATCGTATTGGTGTCGCCACCCTGCTTGAGCACCGGCACATACACCGAGGGCTGGCCGTCGACGCGTACGATATTGTTCTGAATCTGCTGCGCGTCCTGCGCCGAGCCGACATCGGCCACGGTCACCAGGCCGTCCGCCATCGCCTTCAGCGGAATGCGCGCGATGTCCTGAATCGATTCCACTTGGCTGTTTGTATAGATGTTGTAGTTGTACGGGCCAATGCGCGCCTCGCCGGCGGGCAGAATCAGGTTCGAATCGTTGACGGCGCGGACAACGTCCATCGGGCTGAGCTGATGCGCCTCCAGCTTTAGCGGATCGACATACACCATGATCTGCCGGTACTGCCCGCCAAACGGCTGTGGAACCGAAGCGCCCGCAACGCCGGCGGCCTGATTGCGGACCTGATAGCGGGCCAGATCGCGCAGTTGCGATTCGCCGAGCCCCTCCCCGCGGACCGCGATCAGGCAGACAGGCAAGCTCGACGAGTCGAATTTTAGAACCACTGGAGGGAGTGTCCCCGGTGGTAAGCGCCGGAGATTCGCCATCGCCAAGTTGGCGATTCCCGTTACCGCCGAGTCCGCGTTTGTGCCCGGCTGGAAGTAAATCTTGATCAGGCTCACGCCGGGCAGCGAGCGCGACTCGATGTGCTCGATACTGTCGGCCATGGTGAAGAAGCGCTCGAAGCGGCCGGTGATGTCGCTCTCAATCTGTTCCGGCGGCATCCCGGAGAAGAACGTCGCAACCACCACCACCGGAATGTCGATGGCCGGGAACAGATCCACCGGAAGCCGGACAAGGCTGGTGAGCCCAACAACGGCAATCACCAGGCAGACCACCAGAATGAAGTACGGCTTATTGATCGCGAACCGCGACATTCAGTGTCTCCCGCCCGCTCCGGCGGCAGTCACCAGCTTAGGTTCTACTTCCATGCCCGCGCGCAGGTTGGCCCGGTTGCCCACCACCACGAGGTCGCCTTCCTCGATCCCCGAAAGAACCTCCATGCTGTGCGGCGTTTCGATGCCCAATACAATCAGTCGTTCCTCCAGCTTGTTCCAACTGTTCACCGCATAGACCTTGGGGTTGGTATCGTGGGCCGTGACGGCCTGTACGGGAACCGCCAGCGTGTCGTTGCGGCGGTCGAGCCGCAGCGTGGCGTAGCCATACATGCCCGGCATTAGCGCCCGGTCGGGATTCGGAACGTCAACCTCGGCCTCCATCGTCCGGGTCGACGAACTAAGCTGTCCGGAGAAGCGCGCTACACGCCCCTGAAAGATACGGTTGAGCGAATCGAGGCGAATCTCCACCGGCGTGCCAACGTGGATGCGCGACGCGATCGACTCGGGCACGGGGAGAACCAGCCGCAGATGATCGACTTGCGATAGGCGGACGATGGGGATCGCCTGTGTGGCCGATGCCGTCCCGGCCTGGATCATCGCCCCCGCGTCTACCGAACGCCGGGTGATCATGCCGGGGAAGGGCGCGGTTACCTTGAGATAACCGACCAGCGTCGCAATGCGCGACGCATTCGCCTTCGCCACCGTGACTTGCTCCATGGTAGCCGCCAGCGCTGCCTTCGCGACTTCCACCTGCGCCTCCGCCTCCCGGTACAGTGAGACCGCGTTGTCGAGTTCCTGCTGCGCCACCAGGTTCGGACGCGCCTTCACCACCGACGCTAACCGGTCGTAGGACAGCTTTCGCAAACGGTAGGTGGCCTCCGCACGTTGGAGCTCGCCCTGTGCGCGTTGGATCTCCACTTCGTTGCGCTTCACGCTGGCGTTCGCATGTGCCAGTTCCTGCGACAACTCGGGCGCTTCCACCTCGGCGACTAACTGGCCGCGCTGCACGAAGTCGCCGACATCGACGTAAACCTCGTTCAGATAACCGGAAACCTTGGAGTAAACGTCAATCTCCTGGTTCGGCCGAAACTGCGCCGTCAGCTCCATATCGCGTGAGAGATCCTGGCGCGCGACACGCGCCACAGCCACAACCGGCGTCTGCTGGGCCGCCCCGGCCGGCGGCGGATGCGCCGTCGGCGAACAGCTCCCGTGGAACAGAACAGCCGCGCACACCGGCAGCGCGCAGACACCGCCGACCGGGAGTATTTGCCGCATTGTCGATTAGTATGAACGGCTGGCCCGGTCCGGCCTATCCCGTCAATTCCCGAGCTTCGGAGAGAATAGAGGGGAGATTCCTCCCATGAATACCGGAGACAGCCCGGCTCGGCCGCACCATAATGTTTGGTCCGTCTTTCTGGTGGCGCTCAGCTCGCTCCTGCTGTTGATGTTTCTGCCCGGCCTGATCGGCCTGAGGAGCATGGAGCGCCTCTACGACGACATGCGCAAGACCCAGGAGGACTATCAACGAAACCAGCAGGTTTTGTTCGAACTCAGCCGGTCGTTCTTCTTCACGAGCGTGCTGATTCGCGATTTCCTGCTCGACAGTTCCGGCGAAAATGATCGCCTGTACCTGGATGAACTCCAGCGAAGCCGGGAAAGCGTGGAGACGCATCTGCAGGCTCTCTCGGCTTCCGGAAGAGCATTGGAGGCGGAGACCTATCACCGTCTACGCGACGAAACCGATCGCTACTGGTCGTTCGTCCTCCCGGTCTTCCGCTGGACGCCCAGGGAACGCCAGGAGCGCGGCACTTACTTTCTGCGCGACGAGCATCGGCCACGGCGTCAGACCATCCTCGCCATCGCCGAAGAGATCCGCCGCCTGAACACCGATCTCTACGAGCGGCAGTATCGCAACATGGACCAGAGTTTGCGAACGTTCCGCCGCGACCTTGGCCGCATTATGGTCTTGGCGTTGTTTATCGGGGTTGCTGTCAGCGGCGGCAGCATCTGGCGCATTTTCCTGCTGGAGCGGCAGAACCGGCTTCAGCAGGAACGCACGGTGCGAACCGGCGAAGAGTTGCGCCATCTCTCCAACCGTTTGATGAACGCGCAGGAAGAGGAACGGAAGGCGATCTCACGCGAGTTGCACGACGAAGTGGGACAGAAACTGACGGCGCTCCGCCTGGAACTCGGTTCACTTGATCGCTTGCGGACCGGCGGCGAAGATGAGTTTCGCGCGCACCTGGGCGAAGCGAAGGATCTCGCCGAACAGAGCCTTCGAACGATTCGCGATATCTCGACCGTCCTTCGGCCGTCGCTGCTCGACGACTTGGGACTCGCCCCGGCCATCCAACGGCAGGCCCGCCAGTTCTCCCGGCACACCGGCATTCCGGCTACCGTTCATATCGAGGGCGGCTTGGACGACCTGCCCGAACGGCACCGCACGTGCATTTTCCGCATTGTCCAGGAAACTCTCACCAACTGCGCCCGCCACTCCAAGGCGAGCGAGGTGCGCATCGATCTGCGCGGCAACGAACGGGGCGTGTTGCTGACCGTGCATGACGACGGAGTCGGATTCGATTCCGGCCAGCCGGCCGCGCGCGGACTTGGTTTGATTGGGATCGAAGAACGGGTACGGGAGCTAGGCGGTTCCATGACGATGGACACGGCCCCCGGGAAGGGGATGAAACTCGAAGTGGAAGTCGGAACAAACGGAGCGGCCGCGGCGTGAGTAGGGTTCGCGTTCTCCTGGCCGACGATCATGGTGTACTGCGGAAGGGCGTCCGGTTTCTGCTCGAACAGGACCTGGCCATCGAAATCGTTGGCGAGGCGCTCGACGGCCGCGAGGCCGTGCGGATGACCGCGGATCTGCACCCGGACGTGGTCATCATGGACATCGCGATGCCCGGTCTGAACGGCATCGAGGCCACAGCCCAGATAACAAAAAGCAACCCCCACACAAGCGTCATTATCCTCAGCATGTATTCCGACGAAGAGTATCTGCTGCGCGCCCTCTCCGCTGGGGCGAAGGGTTACCTGCTGAAAGATTCGGCCGAGCCGGACTTGTTGCGCGCCGTCAGGACCGTCGCCGGCCGCCGGCCTTTCTTCAGCCCGGCCGTGGTCGAGGTGCTGCTCGAAGACTATGTACAGCGCCTCCAGCGCGAGGGTGTGCAAGACTCCTACGCCCTACTCACCGAGCGCGAGCGGGAGGTTCTGCAACTCCTGGCGCAGGGCAAGACCAATAAGGAAGCGGCGTCGGTCCTCGCGGTGGGTTTGTCCACCGTTGAGACGCACCGCACAAACCTGATGCAGAAACTCGGCCTCCACAACACCGCCGAGATCGTGCTGTACGCGGTGAAGAAGAAGATCATCAGCGTGTAGGTACGGGCGATTATCTACGTGGCAAAACGTATCGCGGTGTGTGCGTCCTGGAACCGGAACTGGCCCCGCCGTCGGCTAGGCCCGGAAGGCTACCCGTCGTGAGCCGCTTCCTACGTGAAGCTCCAGCCCTTGCGGAACGTCGGCTTCAGGTACTTGTTGGC
>CAYPUQ010000288.1:0-8207 GCA_964413655.1 uncultured Solibacteraceae bacterium
GCAAAAGCCGACGTAGACGGTGACGCCTTGCATGCCGCGGCATCGCCCTTCTGCTGAACACAAGACGCATCGACTAACATGCCGCTCCAACTGCCTGCCAGCAGTGTGGCACACAGTATCGACAGGCAAGCTCCGATGGGAAGGATCTTTCGAATCATAGTTTGCTTTCTCCTTTTCGTTGCTCCGAATCTCCCTCTTGAGCGTTAGCTAAGGCAAGCGCCGTGCCATCGCTTTGCGTTGAGGGACTTACGGCGGAATCCTCGATCGGAGTGGGGGGAGATTTCGCGTAAGATCTGCGTAACTGGTGGAAATGCTCCGCAACACCCGGTAATTCTTGCGAAGCGGTCCGTGGGGTCAGTTCAGTTTGGCGAGTTCGGTGAGATCGAGACGGCCGGTATAAATGGCCATGCCGAGGGCGGCGTGGATGTCGAGTTTACTCAGCGCGGCGATGTCGTCGAGGGTGGTGATGCCGCCGGCGGCGGTGATCTCGTGGCGGGTGGCGGCGCGAAGGCGGCGGAACCAGTCGAGGTCGGTTCCCTGCATCATGCCTTCCTTATCGACGTAAGTACACAGAAATCCGCCGCAGTATGGCTCCAGTTGCGCGATCACTTCTTCGGCGGTGATGTTGATAGACTCCTGCCAACCTTTGACCGTGATGCGGCCGCCTTTGGAATCAAGCGCAAGCAGGGTGGGCTCGGTTCCGACCGCTGCCTTCAACTCTTCGAGGTATGGCCGGTTGATGCCATCTGCGGTAAAGGCCGATGTGCCCACGATGATCTTCCTGGCACCTTGGCGCAGCAAGGTTTGCGCACGCTCGACGGTGCGGACACCGCCGCCCACACGGCAAACGGCGCGTGCGGCCAGGAACTCGACGAGCGAGTCGTTCGCGCCGCGGCCCATCGCGGCGTCGAGGTCAATCACCTGAATCTCCGGGAAAGCCGCAAATTGTTCGAGCATTTCGGCCGGCGTGCCGCCTTCAAGCGCTTTCTCACGGCCCTGGACCAACTGGACGACCTTGCCGTCCATGAGATCGATGCAAGGGATGATCAAACGATGCTCCGCACGGTGATTCCGTGTTTGTCGAGGTACTCCTTGAGATCGGCCACGGTGTAAGTGCCGTAGTGAAAGATAGAGGCGGCCAGCGCGGCGTCGGCGCGGCCTTCGGTGAGCACTTCGAGGAAATCTTCCGGCCTGCCGGCGCCGCCGCTGGCGATGACCGGAATGCGCGTGGCTTCCGAGACAGTCCTGGTCAGCTCGCAATCGAAGCCGGTCTGTACACCATCGGTGTCCATCGAGGTGAGCAGGATTTCGCCGGCGCCGAGTTCCTCGCCGCGCCGCGCCCACTCGACGGCGTCGATACCTTCATCGACGCGGCCGCCCTTGGTGAAGACGTTCCAACCGCCGCCCGGACGGCGCCGCGCGTCGATCGCAAGGACCACGGCCTGCGCACCGAATTCCTTGCTCAACTCCGTGATGAGTTCCGGGCGGTGAACCGCGGCGGTGTTGACGCTCACCTTGTCGGCGCCGGCCATCAGGATGCGCCGCGCGTCGCGGATGGCCCGCACACCTCCACCAACGGTCAGCGGGATGAAAATACGGCGGGCGGTACGGAAGACAACGTCGACCATGGTGTTGCGCTCGTCGCTCGACGCGGTGATATCGAGGAACACGACTTCATCGGCGCCCTGGTTGTTGTAGCGCTCGGCGAGTTCTACCGGATCGCCGGCGTCGCGCAGGTTCAGGAAGTTGATCCCCTTCACCACACGCCCGGCGGTGACGTCGAGACAGGGGATGATGCGCTTCGCCAGCATGATTAGACGTCCACGAAGTTCTTGACGATCCGGAGACCGAGCGGGCCGGACTTTTCGGGATGAAACTGGACGCCGTAGATATTTTCCCACTCGAGGATCGCGGTGTAAGCGACCGTATAGTCGCAGGTGGCCGCCGTCGCCTCGACGGCCGGCGCGTAGTAACTGTGAGCGAAATACACGTAAGGCCGCGGGCCGATATGCTCCAGCAGGTCGCTCTCGCGCACGGGAATCAACTCATTCCAGCCCATGTGCGGCACCCGGACCTCTTCGCCGGTGAAGCGCTTGACCGTCTCGGGAAACATCCCCAAGCCCCGAAGGTCCGGCGCTTCGTCGCTGCCCGCGAAGAGCGCCTGCAATCCAAGGCAAATTCCGAGGAAGGGCACACCGGCGCGGATGCGATCCAACAGGACGTCGCGAACCCGCATTGCATCGATGGCGCGAATCATCTGGCCGAAGTGGCCAACGCCGGGCAGGATGATCTTCGTCGCCTTCCGGAGGCCATCGGCATCGTCCACGACTTCGTGCGGTGCGCCGACTTCGGCGAGAGTATTTTGCACGGAACGAAGGTTGCCGGCGCCGTAATCGAAGATCGTAATCACAGCAGTCCTTTCGTGGATGGCAACTGGTCCTTCAAGCTCTTGTCCTTCGAGCAGGCAAACTTCAAAGCGCGGGCAAAACACTTAAAAACAGCTTCCAGCTTGTGATGGTTTGACCGGCCGTAGAGAACCTTCGCGTGCAGGTTGGCGCCGGCGTGGTTTACGAAACCGCTGAAGAAGTCCTCGGCGAGTTCCGACTGGAGGTCGCCAACGAGGCGAACCTTCACGAGGTCTTTATAGACGAGCGCCGGACGGCCGGAGAGATCGACCGCGACCACGGCGAGCGTTTCATCCATTGGCATGACGAAGTAGCCGGCGCGGTTGATGCCGCGGCGGTCGCCGAGGGCCTTCGCGAAAAGCTGGCCGAGAACGATGCCGGCGTCCTCGACGGTATGGTGCTGATCGACGTCGAGATCGCCGGTGGCGTGTAGGGTGAGATCGAAGCCGCCGTGCCTGGTGAAGAGCTCGAGCATGTGGTCGAGGAAGCGGACCCCGGTGGAGACGTCGTAACGGCCGCGGCCTTCGATGCGCAGCTTACCCTCAATCTGCGTTTCGCGGGTGTGGCGGGAGATGGTTGCGGTTCTCATGACAGCACAGCAGGCAACTGGTTGATGTCTTCAACGATGGCAACGGCTTGCTCCCGCTGGAAGAGCCGCACGAGTTCCGGTTCGGCTCCGACCCCGATGAATCGCACGCTGGCGGCGCGGGCGCTGCGCGCGTCGTCCACGGTATCGCCGACGAACCACAGCGGCTGGTTCGGGCGCCGTTCGGCGATCTTCAGCAGCCCCTCAGGATGCGGCTTGCCGTTCACGACGTCGTCCGTCGTGATGATGGGGTCAAACGGAACATCAGCGGCGAAGCGCTGGAGCGTAATGCCGGCTTCCTTGCGCTCGCGGCCGGTGAAAATCGCGAGTTCGTAGTTCCGCCGTAACTCGTCTAGCAGGCCGTTGGACGGAATCCATCGCTCGCGCTGAATCAGGCCGCCAAGGAAGATCTCGTTGAAGTAGTCCACTACTTGCTCATAGGCGACTTCCACGCCGAGGTCGCGGGTAATGGTGTGCGAGAGCAACCAGTCGTTATTGAACCCGCCGCGATTCTTGTATTCCTGCACCAGTTCGCGCGTAATACGCCGGCCAGTGAAGTGCTCGACGGTTTGGCAAATAGTTTCGCGATAGGATTCGCGGACGTCCACCAGGACGCCATCCATATCGAAGACGATGATTTCGCGCGTACTCACCAGATTTTCTCCAGTTCGGCGAGGAAGCGTTCGGTGTGCTCGCGCGTGCCAATGGTCACGCGGACGCAGCCTTCGAGTTCGTAGCTGCGGTCGCGCACGAGGATGTTTTGCGCGCGCAGCGCGTCGCGGATTCCGGTGGCGCGCGGACCGGCGTTGAAGAGCACGAAATTGGCTTGTGAGGGCCAGTAGGGAACCTTGATCCGCTTCAGTCCGTCGTAAGCCATCTGGCGGGCTTCGAGCGCCTCGGCGACGTAGTTACGAATGTATTCGGGATCTTCAATGGCCGCGCGAACGGCCACCGCTGCAAGCATGTTCACGCTGTAAGGCGACTGCGACTTGTGCATGTACGCGACGTTGGTAGGTTGCGAGAACAAGCACCCGACGCGCATGGCAGCCATGCCGTAGACCTTGGAAAATGTGCGGCTGACGAAGAGGTTGGGGTATTGCTCGACAAGCGGAAGCGCGGTGACGCCCGAGAACTCGAAGTAGGCCTCGTCGATCAGCACGGCGGCTTGCGGCGCGCGGCGGAGAATCTGCTCGATCACTTTCACCGTTGTGCCGGCGCCGGTGGGGTTGTTCGGATTCGAGATAAGAATGGCGCGCGTAACGGGCCGGATGGCGTCGTAGATTTCGTTCGAGGGGAACTCCAGGGTTCCGGCGCGATAGCCGATCTCGCGGATGCGCGCGCCGGCCACTTCGGCATAGAAGCGGTACATCGCGTAAGACGGCTTGAGGATGAGCACGTCCTGGTTGTCATCGACGTAGGTATTGACGAGAACCTGAATGGCCTCGTCGGTGCCGTTGGTGAGAATGAATCCGTCTGGAGGTACATTGAAAAATTTCGCAAGGGCGGCCTTGGTTTCCGAGTATTCAGGATAAACGGCGAGCGCGCCTTCGGTGAGAAACTTTCTCAGCGCCTTCACTACGCGAGGCGAAGCACCGACGGTATTCTCGTTGAAGTCCAGACGCAACTTGCCGTGGCGGCCCTCGGTGGGCGGGTGGTACGGCGCCATACGTTCCACGGCGGCGCGGGGCTTCAGCGCGTCATCCACGGGAGCGTACCTCAACGGAGCGGGCGTGCGCTTCCAATCCCTCGGCGCGCGCGAGCGCGGTGACAGCCGGCGCGAGCCGCTTCAGCGCGGGCAGCGTGAGCTGCTGGGTGGAGACGATCTTCACATAGTCCAGGACGGACAGGCCGCCGCGCATGCGGGCGGCGCCGCCGGTGGGGAGAACGTGGTTGGGTCCGGCAGCGTAGTCGCCGGCGGCTTCCGGGCTGTTGGGTCCCAGAAAGATGCTGCCAGCATGGCGGATGCCGGGCATGAGCTTTGGATCGTGCAGCGAAAGGTGTTCGGGCGCAAAACGGTTGGAGATGGCGACGGCTTCCCCGGCGGCGCGGACCAGGATGATGGCGCTGTTGCGATCGATGGCCTTGCGCGCGACGGCGGCGGTGGGCAGGGTTTCGAGTTGCCGCTCAATCTCCCCGGCAACCGCCACGGCCAAGCGCTTCGAGCCGGTGAGCAGAATGGCGCTGGCGTCGATGTCGTGCTCAGCCTGGGCAAGCATATCGGCGGCGATCCAGCGCGGTTCGCCGTCCATGGCGATGATCAAGATCTCGGTGGGTCCCGCAACGAAGTCGATACCGGTCTCGCCGGCGATGATCTTCTTGGCGGCGGCGACGTAGATGTTGCCGGGGCCGACGATACGGTCGGCGCGTGGCACCGTCTTCGTGCCGTACGCGAAAGCAGCGATTGCGTGAGCGCCGCCCATTTCGAAAACGGAGTCGACCTTGAGGAATGCCGCTGCGCCGAGCACGGCATCGGCGGGGCGCGGCGAGGCGGCGCAAAGGCGGCGGACGCCGGCGACCTGAGCCGGGATAGCGGTCATCAATAGCGTGGAAGGCAGGGGATAGCGTCCACCGGGGATGTAGGCGGCCACCGTGTCGAGCGGACGGATCTCTTGGCCGAGTTTGAGGCCCGGCGCGATCTGGGTCTTGAACGGCTTGGGAACCTGAAGCTTGGCGAAGGCGCGGATGTTGGCGGCGGCGGTGCGAAAGGCGGCGCGCAGCGCGGGATCGAGACCCTGCCAGGCGGCGTCCCACTCGGCGGGCGGTACGGCGAGATGTTTGCGCGAGAATCCGTCGAACTGGCGGGCGTATTCGACGACGGCGGCGTCGCCGCGCTTGCGCACGGCTTCCAGGATCGGACGGACCGTCTGCTCGGCCTCTTCCAAGCGCGCGGCGCGGCGTTTGAGCAAGCGGCTGACCTGGGTGCTGTCGACGATTCGAATCATGACTACATCACGATCTTGTTGAGCGGGTACTCGACGATACCCTGCGCGCCGGCTTCTTTCAAGCGTGGAATGATGACGCGGACGGTGGACTCGTCGAGAATCGTGTTGACAGCGAGCCAGTGCTCGTCGCTGAGGTGCGAGATAGTGGGATTCTTCAGGGCCGGAAGCACGGCGAGGACCTCTTCCAGATGTTCTTTGCGAACGTTCAACATGAGGCCGACCTTGCCGAGCGCGTTGATGGCGCCTTCGAGCAATAGTCGCATGTCTTCCAGTTTGCGCCGCTTCCATTCGTCTTTCCAGGATTCGGTGTTGGCGATCAACTGGGTGTTCGACTCGAGAACGGTTTCGACGATGCGAAGATTGTTGGCGCGGAGCGAGGAGCCGGTTTCGGTGACCTCGACGATGGCGTCGGCGAGGATGGGCGGTTTCACTTCGGTGGCGCCCCAACTGAATTCGACCTTCGCGGTTACACCATGCTCAGCGAGGTAGCGCTCCGTGGCGCCTACCAGTTCGGTGGCGATGATCTTGCCTTGCAGATCCCTGACGCTCTGGACGGGAGAAGACTCCGGCACCGCGAGAACCCAGCGGACTTTGCCGAAGCTTTGGCGGGCGTAGATGAGATCAGCGACAACGTAGACCTGTGCGTCGTTCTCCATCACCCAATCGCGGCCCGTGAGGCCGGCGTCGAGGATGCCGTCATCGACGTAGCGCGCCATCTCCTGGGCGCGGATGAGCATGCACTCGATCTCGGGGTCGTCGATGGCGGGGAAGTAGGAGCGGCTACTGGTGGTGATGGCGAAGCCGGCACGGCGGAACAGGTCGATGGTGGCGTTTTCGAGCGAGCCTTTCGGGATGCCGAGTTTGAGCTTCAC
Source organism: uncultured Solibacteraceae bacterium (assembly GCA_964413655.1). GTDB lineage: Bacteria > Acidobacteriota > Terriglobia > Bryobacterales > Bryobacteraceae > CAYPUQ01. Next base: position 6,806 of record CAYPUQ010000288.1, read on the forward strand.
TGCTTGCCTCCGTACACGGCATTGGGGTCGTAGGAGCGGTCGTCGACAATCTGCCAATCGCCGCTGTCGAGCTTACGGAAGAAGCAGCTTTCGTAACCTTCGTGGCAGACGCCGGGACCAAGAGCCTCGACCGTCACCAGCACCGCGTCGCGGTCGCAATCGGTGCGGATCTCTTTCACCACGAGGCGGTGGCCAGAGCTTTCACCCTTGGTCCACAACTTGTTGCGGGAGCGGCTGAAGAAAGTGGTGAAGCCGGTTTCGACGGTCTTGCGGAAGGCCTCTTCGTTCATGTAACCGACCATGAGCACACGGCCGGAGGCGTGGTCCTGAACCACCGCGGTCACAAGGCCGTCCATCTTATCGAAATCGAGAGTCATCGTTTGACACCTGGAACGAGCAAGAAAAAAGCCCGCCGAAGCGCGGCGGGCACTGACTTGAAACTAGGAAAAGACGATTTCAGAGACAGGCCCGGCGCGGCGTCATCCCACAATGATACGGATGATGGTGACGATGCCGGATCCGGGCAGTGAAACCCACCAGTAAATTGTAGCACAGCGGGTGGTCCGGCACGCTTCCGACCACGGCGCGGCAGGTCGAAGACGGCAGAGCTGCGGCGGTTTATTATGTTGCACGCAATCCGGAGAAAGTGGGACATCTCGATGGCGGCGGCGTTCACTGCGACCAGCTCACCGTTGCGGCAATCGCGGGCGCCAGGACTCAGAGCGACGCGTACCTGACAACCAAGAGATAGCACGGCGGAATGAGAGGCTTGCCGGTGCGGCCGGTGCGGCGGCCGCCGGCGAATTTTCATTGTGGAACCCCGGACCCGACATGGATGGCCAAGTGCAAGGTCTCGCCGGCCCACTTCATCACCTTGCCTTGCAAGGGAGGGGGTGAACACCGACGTCGCACCCGTCGCGGAAGGATCCGGCGCAGAGGAGGCGGTAAGGACGTAAGGGATGTTTCGACACTCCGCCTGGCCCGCCCGGATCGCGCCTCCCCGCTGGAATCCGCCACCGGGCGCCGCGACGTTTGGCGGGGCGGGACCTCCAGTGGGCGGTGCCGGAGGAGGGGATGACGGCTCGGGGGTCCGGGCGACCCGGGGCTCCGCGGGCTCAGGTTCCGGGGAACCCGAGAGGGGGGAAGTGGTTTCGTTTGATGGAGTTGTTGGGTTCCCGGGTTTTTCTGGATTTTCCGGATTGCCGGGGTTTTCGTCCGGGGGCGCGCCCCAATGGCTGCGGCGGCGGGTTTCCTGGAGGAGCGTCAGGTTGCGGAGGGCGCGCTGGTACTGGCGGTCGACAAGGATTTCCTCGGCGTGGACGGCGCGGATGACGCGGGAGGAGTCGGCCAGGGACTGGTAGGCGAAGGCGAGGCGGTTGGCGGAGAGGCGGGGGAGGCCGAG
>CAYPUQ010000289.1:0-8171 GCA_964413655.1 uncultured Solibacteraceae bacterium
CTTTACTGCGGCGTCACACTTTGCGGGCATATCCACCAGTATCGAGCGCCAGGCAGACGTCCGATAGACGAACGACCACCGGACGCTCCGCTCACATGCCGAACAGCACACCGCGTCTGACCTGGAGAGTCTCAGAAAGCTGGTACGCAGAGAGTCTCGATGAGGGATGGCTATTCGTTCGCGGTTGACGGCGCCCGCCGCTGGTGGGCACGCATGGGCTGCCGCCGCTTTCCGCGGGCCCGGACCTTGCCCGCCGTCGACGCGGCGCTGCCGCGCCGGCTCGGAGCGTTTCCGTTTTAGGGTGGCTACACCGACTTGGTGCAGAAAGTTGTCTGACGATCGTGACCCGGTTTTTGCAGCCAGAGTCGTTCCCGCCAGGGGTGCCTGTGAACTTCTTTTCAGCACCGTAACTTGGTGAGCGTAACCGTTTACCGGTCACAGGCACGCCGTATCCGAATGCAACAGCCGACTCTCAGATTGACTGGGTTCGATCGCGCATCGCCAACCCAAATCCTGTTCCCAATTGGCGGCTGGATTGGGCAACCATCAGTCCGATCCGGGACCAGATTCGCCTCATGGCGGTGAATCGAGTGGCGCGCCCGGAGAGACTCGAACTCCCGGCCTGCTGATTCGAAGTCAGCCGCTCTATCCAACTGAGCTACGGGCGCGCGTTTGCGGCTACCATAAACATGGTAACCGATGGCGCGGGGCAAGTCGATGCAGGAAACCGAGATCAAGTTAGCCGTGGCGGGCGCGGCGGCGGCGCGGCGGCTGTTGCGGGCGGCGGGATTCAGGGTTGGCCACCGGCGCACACTCGAACGGAACACCCTGTACGACACTGGCGGGCACGTGCTCCGGCAGTCCGGCCAACTGCTGCGGCTACGCCGGTACGGCCGGGACCACGTGATCACCTATAAGGGGCCGGCACGCGTTGCGCAGCATCGCGTCCGTGAGGAAATGGAACTCACTCTCTCGGATTCGGTCCTGGCCGGAACGATCCTCGAACGGCTTGGCTATCGGCCCACGTTCCGCTACGAGAAGTACCGCACCGAGTACCGCCGCGACGGCGAGCGGGGACTTGCGACGCTCGACGAGACGCCCGCCGGGACATTCCTCGAATTGGAAGGTCCGCCCCGCTGGATTGACCGCACGGCCCGCCAACTGGGCTTTGCCCCGGACGACTATATCACCGCCTCTTACGCCAGCCTTTGGCTGGACTATTGTGCCGAACGCGGCTGGGCGGCGCGCGACATGGTGTTCTCCGCCGCCTCGGGCGGTTCACTTAGTAACTCCTAGAAAGTTACTTAGAACCACGATTTCTATTGTCTCCAGCCGGTGGTGCCTGTTACTCTAGGGGTGCAAGACTCCAGGCAGTTATGGGGTACATGCATGGAGGAGAAACGAGAGTGCCATGCTAGCGAGCTTGTTAATCGTAGGAACCTCGGCGGCAATGTTCTGCTATTGGTTCCGTTATACGTGTCTGCTGATACTGAGCACCGAAACCAACGAGGACTTCTCGCGCCAGGTCGCTGTGGAGTACGGGCTGCAGTTCGCCCGGCTGCACGACGAGATCCAGCACGCGGGTAGTGAGGCACTGGCGATGGCCATGACGACCCTCGACCGGGAATACGGGCTGATGCGGTCCCTGCTGGACCGGTCGGGAGCCGGCGAGGAAGCGGGCTTTGAACGGACCCTGCTCGGCGCCAACTACTTCGCGCTTCGCACATGGTTCCGTCTGAGCTGCCGCTTCTCGGAAGCCACGGCCCGAAAATCGCTGATCGAGATATCGCAGATCGTGCGCCATTTCGCCAACGCGGCAGGCGAGCACCATTTCGCCGCAGCTTCGAGCCGCTAGGCTCGCGCCGCGGTTCGCGCCGGGCACATACAATGGAGATGTGCCCGAATTGACCCTTCCTGCGGAGAGCGTCACCCAACTCGAACGCGTCCGTCAGGAAATCGCCAAGATCATCGTCGGCCAGCAGGATGTCGTCGACGGAGTCCTCACCTGCCTCCTCGCCGGCGGACACGTCCTGCTGGAGGGCGTCCCCGGTCTAGGCAAGACCACGCTACTGCGCACTCTTGCGCGCGTCCTGAGCCTGAAGTACTCCCGCATCCAGTTCACCCCCGACCTCATGCCCGCCGATATCGTCGGCAGCATGATGATGGAGACCGACGAGCGCGCCGCCAAGGTGCTCCGCTTTCAACCGGGCCCCATTTTCGCCAACCTCGTCCTCGCCGACGAGATCAATCGCGCCACCCCGAAGACACAGTCGGCGCTGCTCGAAGCGATGCAGGAACGCACCGTCACTAGCGGCACCATGACGCATCACCTCGAAGCACCCTTCCTCGTCATGGCGACCCAGAACCCTATCGAAATGGAGGGCACCTACCCGCTGCCCGAAGCCCAACTCGATCGCTTTCTGATGAAGATCCTGGTCGACTACCCCTCGCGAGACGAACTGAACCGCATCGTCGACCGGACGATACAACCCGAGGAGGCCCACCTCGAAACGATCATGGGCCGCGAATCCATCCTCGATCTCCGCAGTGTGTGCCGCCAAGTGCTGGTGGCCGCCCACGTTCAGGAGTACGCCATCGATCTGGTAATGGCCACGCAGCCGACCAGTTCCATCGCTCATTCACTGGCGAAGAAGTATATCCGCTACGGAAGTTCGCCCCGTGGCGCCCAGGCGCTGGTGGAGTGCGGTCGCGTGCGGGCGCTGATGCTCGGCCGCTATCACCTCAGCACGGAGGACGTCGGCGCGGTCGCTGGCGCGGTCCTCCGGCACCGCATTATTCTCAACTTCGACGCCCATGCCGACGGCCATAACACCGAAACCATTCTGAAAGGCATCCTCGACGATGTGCCGGTACGGCGCGGGTAACGGGCCGGGAGTAGCAATTGGCCGGCGAACCGCTTATTGATCGCAGATTCATCGAGAGGCTGGAACAACTCACCATCCATTGGACGAAGTCGTTCCCCGGCCTCGTCGGGGGACATAACACTTCGGGCTTCGCGGGGCCCGGTCTGGAGTTCCTCGATCACCGTCATTTCCACCACGGCGACGATCTGCGCGCCGTCAACTGGCGCGCCTACCTTCGCCTGGAAAAGCTGTTTCTGAAGATGTTCCAAGTGGAGCCGCGCGTTCCCGTGCGCCTGCTGCTCGATGCCAGCCGTTCGATGGCGCTCGGCGAACCGTCGAAGTTCGATTACGCCCGCCGCCTCACCGCGGCCCTCACCTATGTCTCCATGGTGAGACTGGACACCGTCTCGCTCCATCCTTTCGATACTTCGCTCGGCGAGATTCTCCTCTGCTCCGGCGGCCGGCACCGGTTCGGGCCGATCTCGGATTATCTTCAGCAACTCAAGCCGGCCGGCGAGACCGATTTCTTCCATGTCGCGCGCCAGTTTTCCATGCGCTACGCCCAACGCGGCCTGCTGATCCTCGTCTCGGACTTCCTCACCAGTGAAGACATCGAGAAGCCGCTTCAGTATCTTGCCGAGTTCGGCCACGAACTGATGTTGCTGCAGGTCTGGTCGCCGGAGGACCGCGAACCGCCGTGGGACGGCGAACTCGCGCTCCAGGACGTCGAGAGCGACGCGCACATCGAGATCGATTTCGACGACGAAACCCGCCAACATTACACCGCGTCCTTCGACGAGTACGCCGAGTCCCTGCGCAAACTCGCCTACCGCCATGGCGGGCGCTACGTGGGGCTGGCGACCTCAGTCCCGGTGGAAGAAGCCATCTTCGGTCCCATCGCCATGGTGGAGGGAGTGCGTTAATTGTTCTTCGCAAACCTCACACTGGTCGAGTTCCTGGTGCTGCTGGGCGGCGTCTCGGCCGTCACCGCCGCGCTCTATCTGCTTGACCGCTCCCGCCGGAAGGTGGTCGTCTCGACGCTACGGTTCTGGATCGGCTCGGACCGGCCGATGGAGTCCACTCAACGGCGCCGCATCCGGCAATGGGCATCGTTGCTGATGCAGCTCGTGTCGATGTTGCTGATCCTGCTGGCGCTTGCGCAGTTGCGCTGGGGCAGCCGCGACGAATCCTCACTGGATCACGTTCTGCTGCTCGACACGTCCTCTTGGATGGCCGCCCAATCCGGCGGCCGGAGCCTGATGGATGCCGCCCGCGAACAGGCGCTGGCCTACCTTGATGCACTGCCGTCGAACGACCGCGTGATGGTAGTCTACGCCGACGCACTGGCCACGCCCGCGTCGTCGTTTGAAACGAATCGCCGCGAGGTAACAACCGCGATCCGCCGCGCCCGGCCCGGTGCCTCGGCGCTGAACTTCGAACAGGCCATTGCATTCGCCCGCCAAGCCCAGCGCATCTCGGCGCGGCGGGCGGGTGAGATCGTGTTCGCCGGCGCCGGACGCATCGGCGAACACGAACGGGAGACTGCCGCCGCCCCGCCGGCAAACTTCCGGCTGCTTCCGGTTGAGGCGCGCCTCGAAAATACCGGTCTGCGCAAAGTGGGGCTGGTCCGCTCCCCCGCCGACCCGGAACTTTGGCAGATCCTCGCGGTCGTGCGGAACTATGGCTTCCGCCCGCAGCCGGTCGACATCGCGCTGCGCTTCGGCGGCGCGCCGGTTGGCGTGCGCCAGTTCACGCTGCCCGCCGGCACGGAGCGCGAAGTCTCCTTTGAGTTGCGCACCCGCGCCGCCGGACTGTTGGAGACCCGGCTGCGTGCCGCGGAGGACGCCTTTCCCGGCGACGACACCGCCGTGCTCGAACTTCCGGCTGGCCGCAAGCTTCGCGTCGCCGTTTGCACAGATCAACCCGCACGGATGCGACCGCTGATCGCATCGCACCCGCAGGTGCAGGAGACCTATTTTTCGCCGGCCCAATGCGGTCCTTCGATGGAAGCCGATCTCGCCGTGCTCGATGGTGTGGTCCCCGCCGGCGCGCTGCCGATTCCCACGGTTTACCTCGACCCGCCATCCGAGCGCAGCCCAGTTCGCGTTCTGGCGATTCTTCGGGACGTGCAATTGGAGAATTGGAGGATGGACCATCCGGTCGGGGCTGGGTTGAGGACCAAGGATCTGCGGCTGGCGGAGGCCCACGCACTGGCGCCCGCCGCCGGGGATGCCGTCGTAGCCGAATCGGGCGGGCATGCGCTGGTCGTCGCCCGCACCGAACCCGGCGGCCGGAGGATTGTGGTCTTCGGCTTCCACCCCATGCAAAGCGCGATGCGCTATACGCTGGCCGCGCCACTCTTGTTCGCCAACATCCTGCACTGGATGGCCGGGGACGCCTTCCGGCGCTCCGAGGTCTACGCGGGTACAGTCGGGGCGGTGGATGCGGTGCTCGCATCGGGCATGGATCCGGAGCGGGTGTCTGTGGTCGACGAACGCAACGAGCCGGTGCCGTTTACGGTGGAAGGGGAGCGCGTGCGTTTCTTCGGTGGCGAGCCAGGCCAGGTTCGCGTGTTGTCCGATGATCAGGAGCAAGTCTATTCGCTGAGTCTGCCCGACGTCGCCACCGCGTCCTGGGAGGCGCCCGAACAGACGCGCCGCGGCGTTCCGCTCGCCCGGCAGAGCGTCCTGCCCTGGAGCGACCTCTGGCCCTGGCTGGCCGCTCTCGGTGCCCTCGGCCTCTGGCTGGAGTGGATGCTTTTCTCCGGCGACCGCCGTCCCCGCCTATTCCGCTTCCCGCGCCGACGGCCGGCGGCGGGGAATCTGCGGAGGGCCTCATGACGTTCCTGAATCTGTGGGCCCTGCTGTTGCTTCCGGCGATTCTGGCTTGGGTGGTGTTACGCTGGCCGCGCACCGAGGCCCGAACCGGCCTCGTGCTCAAGGCGCTGGCGCTGGCCGCCGTGGTCCTGGCGTTGGCCGAACCCGTGATTCCGGTTTGGGAAACCAAGGTGGCGGTTACCATCCTGGCCGACACTTCGGCCAGCCTGTCCGACGCCGATCTTGCGCGGGCTTCCGAGCACATTGCCCGCATCGAAGCGCACCGCGGCCGCCACTGGAGCCGAATCATCCCGTTTGCTCGTGAGACGCGCGACCCCGCGCCGGAGGAACTCACTCCGCGCCTGCAACTGCGCCGCACAAGCGGTGAAGCCGGCCGGGCAACCGATATCGAATCGGCTCTTCGCGCCGCGGTGGGCGCCACGCCGGCGCGCATGGTCCCGCGCATCGTGCTGATCTCCGATGGCCGCGAGAACAGCGGTCACACCATCCGCGCCGCGTGGCAGGCGCGCCAGCTCGGCACTCCCATCGATACCTACGTTCTGCCCGGCCGGCCGCGGCCGGAATTGCGGCTGGAATCGGTCAGCATGCCGGCCGTTGTCTTCAGCGGCGAGCGGTTCTCCATCGAACTCAACGTTGCTTCCCCGCGCGCCACGCCGGCGTCCGTGGCCATTGCCGCCGAGGGGCGGGAACTTGGCGAAACCGGGGTCGAACTGCAGCCCGGTATGAATACGCTGCGCGTTACGGCCAGTGTGGCTGCCGCCGGCGCCTTGGAACTCGTAGGGGCGGTGCGCGCGGGCGATCTTGGTGAGGTGCGCTTCGCCCAGGCTCTCACGCTCCGCCGGCCGCGCCTGTTATTTGTCTCCAGCGATTCCGAGTCCGCCGAAGCCGACTTGCTTGAGACACTCGCCGCCGCCCAGTTCGAGGTGAAGCGCGTCGACGAGATTCCCGCGGCCAGCCTGGACGACTACCAGGTGGTCGCCTTCAACAATTGGGATCTCGAAGCAATTGCTCCGGCCCGGAAGGCGGACATCGAGGACTTCGTTCAACAGGGCGGCGGTCTACTGGTGATCGGCGGCGAACGGAACGTGTATGTCGAGCAGAAAGGGGTGGAAGACGCGCTGGACCGTGTCCTGCCGGCCACGCTTGCGCCGCCGCGCTCACCCGAGGGCACCTGCGTTGTGCTGATTATCGACAAGTCCTCCTCCATGGAAGGGCGGAAGATGGAACTGGCGCGGCTGGCCGCGATCGGCGTGGTCGACAACCTGCGCCCTATCGACATGATCGGCGTGTTGATCTTCGACAACTCCAACCAGTGGGCGGTGCCAATCCGGCGCGCCGAGGACCGTCCGCTGATTAAGCGGTTGATCGCCGGCATCACGCCGGACGGCGGCACGCAGATTGCGCCCGCCCTCGCCGAAGCGTACCGCCGCATTCTGCCCCAGCCGGCCACGTTCAAGCACATCGTTCTGCTGACCGACGGAATCTCGGAGGAGGGCGACAGCCTGTCGCTGTCCAAGGAAGCCGCCGCGCAACGGGTGACCATCTCCACCGTGGGCCTCGGTCAGGACGTCAACAAGGCCTACCTGGAGCGGGTCGCCTCACTGGCGAAGGGGAAGCCCTACTTCGTCACCGATCCATCGATGCTCGAACAGATCCTGCTGCGCGACGTGATGGAGCACACCGGCTCCACCGCCGTCGAAAAACCGCTGCGACCGATCGTGACGCGGCAGGCGGAAATCCTCGCGGGCGTCGGCATGGAATCGGCGCCGCCGTTGAAGGGGTACGTTCGATTCATCGCCAAACCGACCGCCGAAACGATCCTGCGAATGGACCAAAAGGATCCATTGCTCGCACGTTGGCAATACGGGCTCGGGCGCGCGGCCGTGTTCACCTCCGACGCCAAGGCGCGCTGGGCCGCCGACTGGGTGAACTGGCCGGGGTATGATCGCTTCTGGGCCAACCTGCTGCGCGACTTACTGCCGCATTCGCAGCCTGGCGAAGCCAACTTACAGTTCGACAGCGGGACCGGGCGGCTCGAAGTAACGTACCGGTTATCGCGCGCGGTGCCCGAACCAGCGCGGCCGCCGGATATCTTCGTGATCGGACCGGACGGCTTCCGCCAGACCGTTTCCGTCCGCAGGGTGGCGGCGGGCGTGTTCAGCGGTTCGGTGGCGATCGGCGAGCGCAAGGGACTCTTCCGCATTAGGCCGCTCGAGGACTCGCGGGCCTTCCCCGAAGTCGGCTACTACCGCCAGGAGGAAGAGATGATGGACTACGGCTCGAATCCGGCCTTGCTGCGCCAGATTGCCAGTTACACGGGTGGCCGCTTCGAGCCACCGCCCGCGCAAGTGTTCGCGACCGATGGCCGGGCGGTGGCGTCGGAGATGAGCCTTTGGCCGGGCTTGCTCGCCGTGGCGCTGTTGCTGAATCTGGCCGAGTTGGTTTACCGGAAGAGGAAGGGGCTGAGGGA
>CAYPUQ010000290.1:0-8166 GCA_964413655.1 uncultured Solibacteraceae bacterium
GCAATGGGTCAGTTAGCAGGCTTGAGCAGGTTGCAGTTCTACCGAACTTCTCATCCAATCAGCCTGGTCAGTTCCTCGGCAAGCCGCTCCAAATCCTGCTCGTTGTTATAAAAATGCACCGAAACCCGCAGATGCCCGTGCCGCGCCGACACCAACACCCGGCGCTCTTTGAGACGCTGGGCCAGGACCGCCGCGTCGTGGCCCTCGAACCGGGCCGCTACCACCGGCGTGTTGCGGAAATACGGGGACTCGCCGTCGCACAGTATTGCGCCGAGGCCGCGGAGCCGCTCAGTTAGCTGAGCGGCAAGGTCGAGCACACGCTCCTCGATCTCGCTCGGGCCGATATCAAGCATGAGCCGCACCGAAGCGCCCATGCCGTACAGGGAAGGGAACGGCAGCATGCCGCCCTCGTACTTCTCGGCCGCCGCGCCGAACTCCGGCGCTCCATGGTGCAGCGAGTTCACCTGGCGCCACGCGTAATGGCTGCGCCACCCGATCGTCGCCGGCGCGAGCCACGAGCGCACCGGCGGATCGACATAGGCGAAACCCGCGCCCGTCGGCGAGAGCATCCACTTGTAGCCGTGCACCGCCAGCATCGAAAGCGGAACCTCGCGTGTGTTCAGCCGGAGCGCCCCGAGGCCCTGCGTGCCGTCGAGGTAGAAGAGAATCCCACGCTGACGGAGGCAATGTCCGATGTCGAGCACCGGCGGCCGGAAGCCGTTCACGTAGCTGACCATGCTGATCGCCACCAGCCGGGTGTTCGGCGTCAGGGCGTCGTAAAAGCCGTCCCAAGCGGTTTCGACGAACTCCACCCCGCGCTCGGCCAGGAGGGCCGGAAAGTAGATGTTGTTCGGGAACTCGTGGTCGAGCGTGACGATGCGGTCGCCGGGCTTCCAGTCGATCCCGTTGACCAGCAATGCGAAAGCCGTGGCGGCATTGGGAAAAAAGGCGATGTCGTCCAGTTCGGCGTGAATCAACTGCGCGATGTCGCGCCGGATCTCATCCGCATCGTCGAACCAGCCGAGAAAATCCGAGCACGCGAGCGCATCGCGGCGGGCGAGGTGTTGCAGAATGGCTTCCGTGGCGCGGCGCGGGAGTTGCCCGAACGTGGCGGAGTTGAGGAACGTCCATTGCTTCAGGGCTGGGAACTCCGCCCGGACCTCGTTCCAATCGGTGGCCATGAATGCGATTGTCGCCTATTGCACCAAGACCCGAAGCATCTCCTGCATCATCGGTCCCAATTCCGCCCGCTCCAGATTCGTCAGAATGGCCACCGCCGCGCCGCGGTTCGGCAGCATCGCCAGAATCGTGGACGTTCCCTGCTGCCCGCCGGAATGAAGCACCAGTTTCATCCCGTTCGCCGTGTGGACGAACCAGCCCAACCCGTACTCCGTCGCCTTGCCGTCGGCCAGCTTCTGCGGCGTCCATATCTCGCGGAGGGTCTCGCTATTGCGCAGCAGTTTTCGATCGCGCACCGCGAGCGCGAAGCGGATGAGATCGGAAGCGGTGGCAATCATGCCGCCGCCGGGAATCTTGTTGCTCGTGTCGGCGAGATGGCAGTTGAGCAGTTCGCCGTTCTCGGCCTTGGTATAGCCCCGCGCGCGATTCGGGATGATCGCCCAGGCATCGTCGTCGCGGGCAGTCTCCATGCCCGCCGGACCGAAGACGCTCTCCTTCAGATACGCCGTAAACGGGACGCCCGCGCTTCTTTCGATCACGGCGCCGAGCAGATTGTAGCCGTAGGTCGTGTAACTGAATTTTGTGCCCGGCGGCGCTACCAGCGGATCGCGGGCGAAGATCCCGAGCGCGGGAGTAAGTCCCTCGTAGTGCCGCGCGCTGTCCACTTCATCCAGACTCTGATAATGCCGAATCCCGCCCTGGTGGCAAAGAAGCTGGCGCGCGGTGACGGGCGCCTCCTTCTCCGGAAACTCGGGAACGTATCTCTGCACCGGCGCGTCCAGATCGAGTTTGCCGGCCTCGTGAAGCTGAAGCGCGGCCACCGCGGTGATCGGCTTCGCAATCGACCCCAGCCGGTGCACCGTCGCCACGGTGGCCGGCACCTTATTCTCCAGATCGGCATAGCCGAACCCGCTGGCCCACGCGAGCCGGCCGTTCCACGCGACAGCCGCCGTTACCATCGGGATGTTCTGGCGGGACATCTCCCGCCGGATGATGGACTCGATGCCGGCGGCGCGATCCGCGGGAAGGGAATGCTGCTGGGCGAGCGCAACCGGCGCGCCGAGCAGAATCGCGAGAAAGAAGCGCCGGCCGGTTCGCGCCATGGCTAACGGATGTCGGAGAACGGCAGCGGCCGCAGGATCTGGCTGCCGATGTTGGACACTACCTCGGCGTCGCTCAGCCCCGGCGTTGCGCGGAGCTTGTGCCATTCCGGGTCGTCGATGAAGGTTCGCCACGCCTGCTCGCGATGCGCCAGGCTGTCAAACGCCAGCAGATAAGTGAGGTTCGGCATGTTTCCGCCAACCAGCGTCTGGCCGAAGAAGACCGGGCGGAGGCCAAGCCGCCGGAAGATGGCGACTTCCCCATCGTCGAACATCTTGATCTTCCGCCGCAGCGTCTCGCCGTTGTTCGATTCGTAGGTGCGCAGTTCGAAGATGCGCGTAGTCTTGTCCGTCTTGGGTGGAGGAACCTCGATATTCGGCACGGAGTCGAACCCCCGCAGCAGCCAACTCTCCGACCGCTGGTAGGCAAGCCCGGGCTTCTTGTACCACCCGTCGAGCGCCTTGGTAAATGCCTGATCCTTCTCCATCTTTTCCCAGGCGGCCTCCATGACGGCCAGCGACGGGTAGCTGGTGAGGATGACGACATATGGGCTGTTTGGCGCGATGAGACTAGCGAATGCGCCGACCGGGCCCGACCCGGCGCGTTTGACGGCGGGCATCCAGATCTTCTCGAAGACCTCCGACGTCCGCTGCATCTGCTGATCGGGACTGTTGCGGAGGTAGTAGAAGCGGAGTTCGAGGATCGATTTCTTGGCTGTTTGTTGAGCGGACATAGAAGAGAGCGCGGCGGCGCCGGTGGCGGCCGAGGCGGACAGGAAACGGCGGCGTTGCATCAATACGAATGTAACGCAACGGCCGCGGAAAGGGAGAATACCAGATTCACCGTGTTATCCTGACAGGAAACGCACTCCCGTTCCCTGGTGTCCGGTCTGTCCTATGGGGAAATCAATCGCACTTTTCATCGAGGCTTCTCTCACACGATGTTTGTCCGTGGCGATGGCGCTCTGCTTTCTGGCCGCGCCGGACCCCGGTTTCGGCGCCGGGCAAGGCAAGGAACTGCCCCGCGATCCCGAGGCGAAGGCGTTTCTGAAGCAGGTTCTTGAGGCCGATCCCGGTTGGGACAACGGATTTCCCGGCTTCGAGGCCGATCTCGAAGTTTTCTGGGAAGGGAACACCCATCGAGGCAAGGTGGCGGTCCGCGAAAAAGGCAAAACCGCGGTGACAATTTCGAATTCCGGATCGGACGCTGAGTCCTGGGCGCGCGAGAAGATCGAATCCATCGTCGCCAGCGCCTACCGCGAGGATTTTGAGGTGAAGTACGCGAAACTGGGCGTCACCTTCGGCCCCGACGATTTGAACCCGCTCGGCCAGTTGGTGCTGGTGCATGGTGAGCCGTTCGAGACGAGATACCGGATCAAGGATAACGAGATCCGGCGGATTCGGCGCTCGAACGAGAAATCGCTGGTGACCATCGATATCTTGCACCTCGAAAGGGATTCCCAAGGGCGGAAGATCGCCCAGACCTTTGCGACGCAGCACTTCGACAGCCAGACCCGCGAACTGCGCAAGACCGAGACGGTGCGGGAAAGTAAGATCGTGATTGGCGGGTATCTGCTGCCGGAATCCTACCTGGAGATCGCGAACGTCGACGGTGGACCACGGATGCGCTCGATTCGCTTCAAGAATCATCGAGTGCGCGGAGCGGCCGGAAAGGGAACCGAGTAGCAGCCCAACGCCCCCGCGATGCTGGCCGACCGCAACATCCACTTGAAACGGCTCTTGCGGCTATCCTTCGAATTGGCGGGAGTGGGAGTGTTTTCCACCGCTCTCCACGCCGAGGATATCCAGCAATGGCACTGGTTTCAGAACGAGGTCGATCTGAGCCGGAAAGCGACACTGATCCTTCATGCCCAACTTCGGACGAATCGCCCGATGGCCGAATTCTGGCAGGGACGTGGCGGCCCGATTATCTTCTACTCGATGCGTCCAGGTTTCTATCTGGTCGGCGGGTACTACTACCGGCGCGAGCGATCGCCTTTCACACCGGGTAGGACGGGGGATTCCCACCGTTACTTCGGCGGCTTCCAACAATACATCCTCACCCCGGCCACGGAAACCGTGCCGCCCATGTTGCTCGAATCCCGGGCCTTGGTGGAGCGATTCGCCCATGGTCCGCGCGGCACGCTGACGGACTACACCCGGATTCGATACCGCCTGCGTGCCAGCTTCCGCAACTGGGTTGTCTCCCCGCTGCTCGGCCACGAGATCTTCTTCGACCCGCAAGGACTGTGGGGCCATCGCCCGCACGCAGGCGTTCGCTGGAATCCGAACCGGCGCATGATGCTTGACGTCGGCATATATTACGACAGGCGCGTGCCGCGGATTGGCCGCCAGGTTCCGCTGTTCTTTACGAACTTGCTGGTCCGGGTACGCAAAGTGCGCGATCCGGAGTTCCCGGACCGGCCCACATTCTGAGGGTCATGCTGGCGGACAAGGCAAAGCTCGGCGTGTTTCTGCTCACCGCCAGTTTGCCCGCCGTCGCCCAGTTCACTTCGGCGTCCATCGTCGGCACAGTGACGGACCCCGCCGGCGCTCCGCTCGACAACGCATTGATCACGCTCACGCACCAGGGCGTCGGCATCACCCGCGAGACGCGTACCAATCCCGACGGGAACTACTCCATCTCCTTTCTCCAAGTCGGCGAATACCGGCTCGCCATCCGGAAGGATGGATTCCGGCCGCAGGACGTGCCCAACATCCAACTCCATCTCGGACAGACTCTGCGGCTGAACTTCTACCTGGAGCCCGGCGCCGAGGCCCAGACGGCCGAGGTTGACTTCGATACCCGGCTCCAAACCGAATCGTCCGCGGTAAGCACGCTCGTGAATCGCGAGAGCGTCCTCCTGATGCCGCTCGATGGGCGCAACTTCATTCAACTCACTCAGTTTCTGCCCGGCGTCCTGCCGGGCACGCCGGGGTCGGTGGCGGTAAACAGTGGCCGCGGTTCCATCGGGCAGAGTTCACCGGAAACCGGCGTGACCGGAATTTCGACGAACGGCGCGCGCGATACCGCCAACCGCTTCTTCCTCGACGGGATCGAGTTCATGGACTTCGATTCCTCGCTCTACGCCTTCTCGCCGTCGATTGAAGCCGTGGCCGAGATGAAGGTGGAGACCAGCACATACTCCGCGCTTTACGGCGCCGCGCCGGGCGCGCAGGTGGATGTAATCACGCAAAGCGGCGGGCGGGACTATCACGGCACAATATGGCTGTTCAACCGCAACGATTTCTTCACCCAGAGCCGCGACGTTATCGGCCGTGCTCCGGTGTCCTCGCCCCGGTTGAACCGCAACCAGTTCGGACTGAACGCCGGCGGGCCGCTGACGCCGCCGCGCCTGTTCTCGCCGGCGTCGAAAACATTCTTTCTGTTCAACTGGGAGTCCGGGCGGCTGCGTGAAAACTCCCTGAGTGAATTCCGGAGCGTTCCACCGGACGCGATGCGTCGCGGAGACTTTCGGGGTCTGGTGAATGCGCGGACGGGAGAACCGATTGCGCTCGCGGACCCGCTGAGCGTGGGGATCGCCGGCAACGTGATTCCGCGGGCGGCCTTAAGTGCGCCCGCCCTCCGCTTTCTCGACTTTGTGCCGGCCGCGAACGAGGCGGGCGAGCCGCCCAATTTCCGTTCGGCCGAACACCGCGCATACTCCTCGCAGGGCAACTTTTTGGGCCGTATCGACCACAACTCTGCCTCCGACGATGCGATCGTGCTGCGCTATGCCTTTAACCGTATGATCGAGGGCGGCATGCCGTTCTGGGGCAACGATCAACGCGACAACCGGTCGCGCGCCCACAACGCGGCCGCGGAATACGTCCGGACCTTCGACGCGAACCGCATCAACAAAATCCGCATCGGCTGGAACCGCCTCGTGGAGTTCGAAACGTTCGGAACCACCGGCCGGCCGGAGTTAGACATCGCCAGCGAAATGGGCGTCCCGCTCGCTTCCCGGAGGTCGCAGGACTTCGGTCCGCCGTCGATCCGGATCGGCGGGCCGGACGGCGTGTTCGATGTTTTCGATCTCCAGCGCCAGGCGGGACCGCGCGATCGCAACAACAACACGTGGCAGGTTTCGAACCTCCTTCTGTGGCAGCGGCGGAATCACTCGGTCAAGTTCGGCGTCGATATTCTCCGCAAGTCCATCGGCGGTCACTTGGCGAAGAATCCGCGCGGCCGCTTTGAGTTCGACGGCGGCTACACTGGCTCGGCACTGGCGGACTTCCTGTTGGGCTACGTCCGCGCGGCAAGCGTTCAGCCCACTGCCGCGGTGATCGATCTGCGGAGCCTCTGGCAGTCGTACTACGTGCAGGACGACTGGCGGGTGCAACCCAGGATGACGCTCAATTTCGGCTGGCGGTGGGACCTTCTGCCGCCCTTTCATCAGGCGGACGGCCGGATGATGAACGTCGAACAGGATGGTTACCGGCTGGCCGAAATCGTGACGCCGCAAACATCGCGGTTCGGGCGGACCATGATTCAAGGCAATCCGACCAACTTCGGCCCCCGGTTCGGGCTGGCGTGGGCGCCGGAGTGGGGGCGGGCCGCCGTGATCCGGATGGGCTGGGGCTTCTACTTCACGCCCATTCATCCCAACGCCGCGATCCGCATGGCCGAGGCGGCGCAGGAACAATCGGCCGGATTCGCGCAGGCGGTCGCTGGCCCGGCGCCAACGGTGTTTCTGGCGAACCCGTTCTCCGCGCCCGGCGCGATTGGGAACGTTCCCGTCAGTGTGGACCAGCACTTGCGTGACTCGTACATCCAGCACTGGAATTTCACGATCCAGCGCCGGGTGGCGGGCACGATGCTGGACGCCGGGTATGTGGCGTCGAAGGCGACCCGCCTGGCGGTGACGTTCGGCGACCTCAACCGGCCGGTGGAAGTCGTCGATCCACGCACGCCGGATTTAGCGCCGCTCAACGAACGAAGGCCGAACCCGGAGTTCGCCCGGCCCGTGCAGGGCGACAAGTCGGTGGGGAACTCAATCTATCATGCGCTACAGATCAAGGCGCAGCGTGAAAGCGCGGCCGGCGTCACCATGCTCGGAGCCTATACGTGGTCGAAGTGCCTTTCGGGGCCGGGCGATGCGGGCGGCATGATCGACGGCGGCCGGTTCATCGGCGCGCCGCAGGATATCTTCAACCTCGCCGCCGACCGCTCGCTATGCGGATTCGACGTCACGCATCGGCTGGCCGGCAGCGTAATTTACAGCATCCCGGGGCTTCGTTACTATCCCGGCCCGTTGCGGTTCCTGCTCGAAGGCTGGCGGCTCGGTGCGATTCCGGCAATATCGAGCGGTGTTCCGGCCCCTGTCGAGTACAGTCTGGACACAACCGGCACGGGCGTGCCGTCGCGTCCCGACCAGGTGGCCGGGCGCCCTGGGAACCTTCCGCGCGGCGACAGGACATGGCAGCGCTGGTTCGACACTGGCGCATTCGCGCCGCCCCAATTCGGAGCCTTCGGAAACTCGGCGCGGACGGGCGCGATCCGGCTGCCTGGGGTGATGAACCTCGATGTTTCGCTGACGAAATCCTTCGCCATCACCGAGGCGGCCCGAATCGACTTCCGCGTGGAGGTTTTCAACGTGTTCAACCACTTCAATCCGCCGCCCGGCAGCGTCGACCGGAACCTCCTCTCGGCAAACTTCGGCACGATCGGCGGCGGCGTCCAAGGCGTCGCAACGCGCATCATCCAATTCGCCGCGAAGTTTCACCTGCGATAGGTCCGGGCCGTAACGCACGCTCTCAACGTGCCGTGTCCGCACTTTATGCGGACACATTGACGCTCGCCGGCACCCGTACGGTGATCGGTCTTTACGATGGTGACGCCCATGCCGTTCACTTCACTCGTTGGCATATGGCCGCAACGGACGCC
>CAYPUQ010000291.1:0-8163 GCA_964413655.1 uncultured Solibacteraceae bacterium
AGGCCCTGTCCGCGCCGCCTCCAGCGACCAGTGGTAATCACGCCGGCTCGAGCATCCGCGGCGTGCGGCACGCTGTCGGGTACGGGATGGGATACGCCGCAGGCTCGGTAGTCCGCTGGGGCCGGAAAGCCTTCTAACGAGGTCACCATGATGAACAGCAAACCGACTCACCAACTTCCCGAGAAGCTGAAGTACACGAAGTATTACGAGCACGACGGTGCGTTGAGGGCCTACGCGAACCGCGCGATGGTGATGGCGGGACTTTTCGGTCTGATCGCGCTGACCTCGATGGGGTTCGCTATCTACGTCCGCCTACAGCCCCCCACAGTCATTCGCGTTGACGCGAATGGCGATGCCACCGTCGTCGGGGAAAAGCGACCCACGGAATCGAAAAGCGTGATGGCTGGGCGCGCCTTCGCCGCGATCAGCAGCACCGAGGTCGCGCCGACTGACGTTGAGGGCCGTGCGCTCGTTCGCCGGTTCCTGGAACGCTATCTCTCCTACACGCCGACCTCTGTCGACAAACAGCTTGCCGACGCGCTGAACATGATGACCGCCAACCTCCGCCAGCACACAATGAACATTCTCCGCGATCAGGACGTCGTCGGAAAGATCAAGGAGGAGAACATCACGTCGCGGTTCAAGATCAGATCGATCGACGCCGTGCCAGGACAGCCGTGGGTCTACGCCGCGTACGGCGTGAAGGAAGTGCACCGGGTGAGGAACAAGGCGGAGTACACCGATCGAATCGTCGGCAAGTACCTTGTCCGGCTGATCCAGGAGCGGCGCTCTGAAAGAGTTCCCAGCGGCCTGCTCGTCGCCGAATACGGTGAGCAGCAAATGGTCGGCGAAAAGGACCTCGGCCTGGCACAGGGATCGGCGCTGTTGGTGCCAGAAGATTGAAACCGGAATGGAGGTGATCTCAGAATATGGCAACATCCCCACAATCTCTCGTCGATGTTTCCAAGGACGCGAGGAGCAGCGGACCGAAGCGCAGCGAACCAGTCAGGCGCAGGAAGCACACCCGTTCTGATGCAGCATCCGCCGCTCGATTCTTCCTCGTGGCGGCGTCGAACAAGGGTACTCCTGAACTCGGACAGGAGTTCGACAGCGAGAATGAAGTCCTGATCGAGGCGCTCAAGAAGGGGCAGCACTTTGTGACCGTCACCGAGTACTCGCCAACAGTGGAAGTGACGAAGGCCGGGCCCGTCATCCGGAAGGAAACCGTCCGGCAGAAGAAAGTTTCATAGGGCATGGCTTCATGCATGTGAATGCCGAAGCGGCCTCCAGCTTATGGAGGAATGTACTGGCCGGATTCGTCCGGTCCAGTGAACTCCCGCCGTTCGGAGCAACACGCGCGCGGAAAGGGAGGTAATCGGCGGGCGGACGCACGCTGACAACTGAATACTAGCCCGGTCGCGGCTCTCGGAGCCTGAGACCGACGAACCCAGTCGGCAACAGGCAGAGAGGGCACCGGAAGCGGGCGCTCCGTCTGTCTGCTCGCCGGACGGAAGGGAGACGCTCCATGAACACGATGTTGAACTCCGCCATCCCAGTGGTGGCGCTGGAGATTGATGAAAACGGTCAGGCGCTTCAGAAGACGATGAAACTGACACGACAAGCCCAACTGGAGAACACGCTGCTCGAGGCGTTGTATCCGGGGATCCGCGTGGCAACCATCGATATTCCGGAGCACCAGCTTGACGGGTTTCAACAGGCACAGGTCGAGGACGGCTTGGCGAGGGTCAAGGTCGGCGGAATCGAATACCGTCTGATCGGGGCCTCGGGCTCGGCGAAAAACGGCAAGTACTACGCCGTCGACGTCGAGCACGAGAAGGTCATCGCTGACCGCTTCCAACACTGGCCGGAAGCGGCCATTACGTACTTCGGGATTCTGGTCTCGCCATGCAAGGTGCGGATTCAGAGGCCCGAGGCGACGGTGATGGTCGTGGACGATGGTCAGCTTGGAACGAACGATTGCCGCGGGTGGATTCGGCGTTCGCTGTTTGCGGACCTGAAGCTGCCCCCGCGCCATTTCTATCAGTTCCGGCTGGCGTTCGACAAGACCCAGGCGAAGGGTTCATTCAAGGTGATGGAAGACGACGTCGCCGGCATTCTGAAGGCCGACTTCGTCCTGCCCAAATCCGCGGTGAAGCCGGCACTGCAGGGAAAACCGCGGCTGCTGCAGTTCCTGACCGGGGACGTGCAGGTATTCCGCGGTCCGATTGTTCTCGGCATCCGGGAGATCTCCCGTCCGCTTGCGTTCGAATCCAGCTATACGCTGTTGGCTCACGCGCCGGCGGACTCGATCGAGCACGAGGTCAAGCCGCACGCCCTGGAACAGGTGCGGAAGGTCCGACACTCGGCCGAGGAGAACGACTTCGAGGAGCTCTTCCGGTTGATCGGCACTTCCGACTCGCTACGTCCCACTCACGGCGAGGAGGAGCATGACGACGCATCCGGCGAGTACACATCGTCAGAGACAACCATCGTGGAGGCCGTCATCAAGGCCGACGCGACTGGATTCCTCGTGAAGCATCCGTTCATCAACCGGCAGTTGCAGCGGACTCTCTGCCGTTGGGCGTACAAGCTCTGCACCGCTGGCGGCTTCCGGCTTCCGGCGTTTGCCCTCGCCGATGACGGATATCTGTTTGCGCATGAGGGGAAGGTTTACTGTGGTTCGGATTGGACTCCTGAGGATCACGCCGTCACCAGTCTGGGATCGGCGAGGCTCCTCGAAGTACGATACCCGATCCGCAGCCTGGCCGACCTGTTGCCCCTCTCGAACCTCAATGCTCCGGCGACAGTCGAGTTCCTGATGAAGGACCTGGCGCGGCAACGCTGCTCGATGTCTGAGCAGGACGCCGTGCAGCAGGTTGTCATCGAACAACTGCGCCTGGAGCACACGCTCACGCTCAACTCGCGGACCGCGGCCAAGAACGGTGGCGACTTCGACTTCGATGTCGTCTGCGTCATCGAAGGCAGCCGCTTCCCGCGTTGGGTCGAACACCGATTTACCCACCAGCCGGCATCCTCCAACCAAAAGCAGAAGCTGAGGAAGAGGCAGTCGCCCTGGTGGAACCTTCCGCAGGTGGCCTACGCGGCGAAGGGCAACCAGATTGGGGTGATTACCGATCTGATGACCTCTTGTCTTGCCGCGGCGAGGCCGGACCTGGCGGAATCGCTCGCTACGGAGCTGCAGGCGGCGCTGGACCAGTTGAAGCACGGCACAGAGCCGAACGCCGATCTGATCGCGGACGTACGCAAGCAAGTCAAAACCGCTCCGTGGCTTCGGCTGAAGAACGCGCAGTACGTGAACGATCTGCCGGAGCATCTCGATGTCGCTCCGACCGACAAGATCGGCAACCTGTACAACCTCCTCCGCAAGGAGGTGGGTGAGTTCTTCTCCGACGTGCGTCCCCTGTCGGACTTCCGCGGCTTGATCGTTGGCGCAGGCCAGTACGACCGCGAGATGTACCAGCAGGCCGGGATGATCTCGACGGTTTACGCCACAAACGTGGCGTTGATCGTTCAGAAAAAGAAGAAGTACCAAGCCGAGCTCGACGAGGCGCAGGCGGCGCTGGATGCGGTCGATCAGACGGATCGGAAGGCGCGGCGTGAGGCTGCGAGTCGACGGGCGAAGGCCCAGGCCGCTTTGAGGTTCTATGAGGAGCGCAGCCGGCTGGAGTTGCGGAACCTGATTCACCTCATTCGGAAATGGGCCGAACGGAGGGCCGGAAATGCGATGGGCTGGCTAGCGGCTCTGCACGCGATCGCGAGCAAGGGTCGTGGCGGCGGGTCCATCGTCTTCTATGCCTTTCCGCAGGAACTCGTCAACAAGATTGTGGAGCGCACCGGCGGCCGTCCGGTCACCGTTGCGATCCCCGATCTCATCGATGGCGAGGTGGTAATCGAGGAAGACGGCAGCGTGTTCCTCGTGGAAGATGTCGACGACGGGCAAGGGCAGACGCTGGAGCGGGCAACCTTCTTGATGCAAGTCAAAGACGGCCAACTGATCCTCGACTATGGCCGTCCCCAGAGGATTCGCCCCTTCCGGTTCGACCCGGGACGATCGGAGGTGCGAGGCGGGAAAGTGGTTTTTCCCGGCTCCGCCCACCGGCCTCGGATTCCCCAACCGAAGTCGGCATAGTTGCACAACCCCGTCGGGAGGCCCCAGGCAACTGGGGCTTCCCGGGCGGGCATCGAGAGGAGCTTGAAATGCAGCGCCTGCTGATCATTTCCCTCGCAGTAGCCGTCGCGTTCGGACAGAAGATCGAGAACCGGGGCACCGACCGGTCGGCAATCATCCGGCTGGCGACAGCGTTGAATCATCTATCCGTGATCGAGTTGCGCGAGCCCGTCGTTCAGGTGGCGGCCGGCAGCTCGAGCTTCAAGGTGGAGTGGCGGGAAAACAGAGTGTTCGTTTCGCCGCTGGAGCCCGACGCGCAGACCAACCTGTTCATCTGGACAGCCTCGGGCCGCCACACTTACGAGCTGATGACTGCGTCGAAGGTTGACGACGCCGTTTTCGCGGTTGACCATGAGGCTCCTCCGCGCGTCGCAATTGCGTCGCCGCCATCGGTCACGGAGCCGCCGAAGGTTCCGGTTGAGATGATCCTGGAAGCAACGCCGATTACGGTAAGCGGTCGTTTCAAGGACCGCCGGGGCGTGCGCATACTCCTGAAGGATCTTTACCGGACCGGCGGAAAGGTCTACGTTCGGTACGCCGTCGTGAACGATAGCCGCCAGGAATACCTCACTGGGCTTCCAGAGGTCGTGGAGCTTTCCGCCGCCCGATCGCCAGTATCGCTCGTTCCACTCGCTCACACACAGATCGCCGACGACAGTCGGCTAACGTACCGTTCCGAAGTACCGTTGGAGGTCGTTCATGCTGAGGCGGTGGCGACAGTCCATGGGGGCACAACAGCACATGGCGTTGTCGCGTTCGAATTGCCGGCGGCGGCGTTCCGCGGCGAGCGACTTGTGGTCCGGCTCGATTTCCCGCGCGCCGGCAACTTTCCTGTGAGCGCGCTGCTGGTGCTGTAACCGATGGCTGACAAGATTCCGCGCCCCGCGTCCGACATTTCGGCGGAGAGCGTCCTCGCGGAAGCGGAAGTGGCCTGGCGACAACGGTCGGACATCGGCTTGAGGAATCGGATTCTCAACGTCCTACTCGACCCAAGAAACCCGTTCGATCCCAAACGCCGCCGCGCGCCAAGGAAAGACCTTGTGGTCATTGCAGCCCTCGCCGTGTTTGCTCTCTCGGCGGTCATCTATTTCAACCTGACTGCAACTGCGGCGGGATCATGACCAGTCGAAACGTCGAGACCCCCGTACTGCTCGCCACGCTGTTCGCCTTGGTTGCCGTGGTGGCCTGTTTCATCCAGTGGTTACCCAATCTGCCGCCTGGTGAACGATTGAACACTCTGGAACTGCTGACCATGCCGCCTTGGTACAAGAACCCGCGCCTTGAGGCCTTCCTGCTGATGGCGGCCCTGGCAGGGTTCATGGTTTCGTCGGTGTGGGCGATGGGCCAAGCCCGAAGGGACAGACGTGCCACCAACGCGACGCCGATTGCTCGCCGTCGCGTGGTCGCGGCAGTCGTCTTGGCATTCTTGACCGGTGTGCATTTGGCGCTGAACGCTTCCGCGCAATAGGAGGTCATCTTGAGCCGAGAGCCTTACCCGCATCCCCGCGGACACCAGCCGCCGCTATCGGAGTCGCTGCCCTTTGTCGTTATCGTTGTTACCTGCCTGATACTCGGCCTGTTTTGGCTGGTCTGGACAAAGGCGTATCACTACACAAACCGCCAGGTGGCCGAGTTCCTCACGTATGGCATCTTCGCACTCGCCATCCCTGTCGCCGTCATCGCGCTGTGGGCGACGCGAAGGACACGGCGCGAAAAGCTGAGGGTCTATCCGCCGATCCACATAGACCCGAATGTTGACGAGAAGACAGTCCAGCAGGCCTGGGCAGGCGATTCCGTAGTCCTCGGATATAACATCCACGGCGAGCCATGGCTCTGGCCGGACCACGTCCGCGTCGCCCAGGGCATCGTGTTGGGCATGACCGGCAGTGGGAAGACGACGCTGCTCAAGAACATCATCAGCCAGGATCTGATCCGGCGTGTTGGTCCGGACCGCGAGCGCATCCCGATGGTGATCTTCGACGGCAAGGGCGACCTGGAGTTCTTCTACGATCTGCTTCCCTACATCAACGAAGCCGGCAGGATGGAAGACCTTCGGCTGATCAACCCAGCGCGCCCTGATTTATCGTGCCGGTACAACCCGTTCCATTGCGACGACGAGAATTACATGGCGCAGGTGAACATGGTTTTCGGCTCGTTCGATCTTCACGACGAATTCTTCGCCAAGCACCAGCTCAACTACCTGGCCGATATCGTCCGCGTGCTCCACTACACGGGTCTGGCCTTCAATTTCTACGACGTGATCGTCATGGCGATGGACCAGGAGGTGTTGAAGCAGCAGATTGAGAACGCGCGGAAGCGCATCCGTGGCGACCAGTCCATCAGCCAGCAGCGCCGCCTCAACTTCGAGATGTCCGTACGGAATCTGATCCAGTCATTGGAGGACCGGGAGCGTGTGCCGAAGATCCAGGGTTTGCTGAACGAGTGCATGACCTTCCTCGACGACGAGCTCTCGGTGATTACCGGCCCCTATGAGGAGTTGCTTTCGCTCGATGAGGTGATCGACCGGAGGCTGGTGCTTTTTGTCAGCCTCAACGTCAACAAGAACACGCAGCCCGTACGCGCCTTGGGCAAGATGCTGCTCCAGAACCTGCAGTTGGTCGTGGGGAAGCGTTACGAGAGCGAGGCTGAGCGAAAAAGGACGAACAAGCCGTTGCTTTCGGTCGTCCTCGACGAGTTCGCGCCGTTTGGCTACCAGAACTTCGCCCAGATCCTCCAAACCGCACGCGGAACGAATACGGCGTTCCTATTCTCCATGCAAAGCCTGCCACAGTTGCTACGCGTGGGGCGTGGGTTCAAGGATGATGTCACTTCGGCCCCTGCCACCAAAATACTGCTGCGTACCCATGACGAGGAGACCGCCAGGTACTTCATCCGCGCGTCGGCGGAGCATCGCGTGACGCGCCGAACCGTGTCGGTTGTGCGGGAACAGTTTCTCGGCTTCGAACGATTCGAACGTGGATCGAGCGGTAGCGAGCGCGAGGATCGCGAATACCGCGCGGAGGATGAGACCGTCAAGAACCTGCCCAAGGGACAGATGGAGATCCTGATGTCGGACGATACCGCCGGCACTCTCTACCGGCGTCTCTACGTGCGGACGCCGCCTCCAGTTGCGGCCGGGTTCGACATGAGACTGGCGCCGCGACTTCAGCCTTCACGGGCGGACGTGAAAGGCGCCGAGCTTCGTTTCAAATCGCCCGAACTTGCCGCCATGGTCGGACGAAGGATGGCCGGAAGGAGGTTCCCTCATGCGATGTAGTTTGGGCCCGGTCGTGCTGCTCACCGTGGCCGTCGCGGTCGGCGTGTCGTATGCGCAAACGCCCGACCACCCAGTACGTGGCCAGCCAAAAACGCAGAAGGGCGATTCTAGGAAGGAGAAGAGTGGGCCAGCCCGGACGACGCCGGCGGCGCGTTACTCACCCCTCGCGGCGGCTGGTGGCTACAGCGGCGCGGACCGCCCTACGTGGTACGAGGCGGCATTGCGTTCGTTGAACCCGAAGGATATTGACTGGGGCGCCCGCTGGGAGGCGCGGCGGCGGGTGTTTCTCGAAAACTGGGCGACGAATCGGTACTTCCTTTTCTCCGCGCTGCTGCTCGTTCTCCTGGTCCTCGTAGCGATCGGCTGGGCCTGGAGCCGGGAAGACTATCGGAGAAAGAAATTCGATCTGGCCCATCGCGCCGCTGCCGCGCGGAATTACGCGAGCTACTGGGAGCACCGGGCGACCGAAGGGATCGCCCGCTACAACGACCACATCGAGAGGTGCAATCGCGTCGTCGAGGCCGGTGAAGTGCTCGGTGATGCTGGCGACACCGCTACCTTGCGATCGGAGCTCGAACGCCTTCGACAGGAGCTCGCCGACGCCGAGACGAGAAACCGCGGATTGGAGGAGCAGCTTCAAAGGAAGGCGGCGTCTGTCGCCGAGCTTTCGGCGCGTGTGGACGAGGCGACGCGAAAG
>CAYPUQ010000292.1:0-8094 GCA_964413655.1 uncultured Solibacteraceae bacterium
AGACTGCGGGCTGACCTACCGGGATGTCTAGGGGCGGCAAGAGCTTGAGATCGGCTCTCTCGTTATGAAACGCGACCGCGCCAAGGGCTATGCGGCGGAAGCGGCGCGGTTATGCCTCGATATCACTGGTCGAACCAGTGGCGTGCCCCCCTCGGTCGAGTCAGCGATGCCGCACTATGCCGACTTGACCTCGGTCCAGATGCGGTCCCGGAGGCGCTGGCCGGCCGGATCGAGGGCCGCGAACCATTCGCCGCGGGCGAGGACATCCTCCGGCGGAAATAGAACCTCGTTGTCGCGCAAGGCGGGCGGCAGCCGACGGCGGGCCTCGCGATTCATGGTGGCGGTCAGCGACTCCTCAACAATCCGGGCAGCCACCTCGGGGCGTAGCAGGTAATTGAGCAACTCGTGCGCCGTTTCGACCTCACCGCTTTCGCGGAGAATGACGGCGTTGTCGGAGTAGATGGGAAAGCCCTCTCGCGGATAGGCAAACGCGAGATGGTCCACTTCGGCCATGGCCTGCGAGGAAGTGGTGGCCCACAGTTGGGCGGCCAGCAGGTCGCGCGAAACCATTTGGTCACGGGCTTCGGCGTTGAGATAGGCACGCAGCAGCGGCTTCTGGGCCATCATCTCGGCACGCGCCCGATCGAGATCCCGAGACGACGTGGAGTTGAGCCCCAGCCCCAGTTTCTTGAGGGCCGCGCCGATCACTTCCGCCGGGTCGTCGAGCATCGTCAGCCGCCCCTTGAACCGCCCCTCCCAGAGATCGGCCCAGGACTCCGGCGCCGGCGCAACCTGCTTGTCGTAGACGATGCCAGTCGCGCCCCACATGTAGGGCACCGAGTAGCGGAGGCCAGCGTCCCACTCCGGAGATCGAACGTGACTATCCAGAGCGTCGAGGTTCGGCAGGAGGCTGTGGTCGAGTTCAGCCAACAATTCGTTACCGAGCATGGGCGGGATAAAGTAATTCGAAGGAAATACCACATCCCAACCCGAGTTGCCGCCGATCACTTTGGCGAGCATCTCTTCGTTGCTCTCGTAGATGGCGTAACGGACCTGGACGTCGAACTCGCGCTCGAAGTTGGGGATGGTGTCCTGAGCTACGTAGTCCGACCAGTTGAAGACGTTAAGCCGCCGGGCTCCGCCGCGCCGGCAACCCGCGAGGCCGGTCAGGCCGAGGAAGAAGAGTGTGCGCCGCTTCAAGTTTCGATTTTATTGCAGCCGGCGTTGTGGCATGAGAAGCTATCGAGGCCGGGATGATGTGGACGCCCGATCTCGTGGCCGTACGGCTGCGACGCCAACAGCGCCGATCGGTCGCGGCCGGTGGGGAGCCGACCCGGCAGGGAAGAGCTGGAAGAAGCGCTACTTCACCTGAATCTGTCGAGCTTCCAACGTCTGGCCGGTGGCTTGGCGGTAGAGCGCCAGCGCGATCTGGCTGTCAAGGCGGGCGCGGACCAGGCGGCGGCGCGAGTCGGCATATTCGTTCTGGCGGGTCAGGACGAAGAAGTTGGTCGACTCGCCGGACTGGAACAGCCGCGTTTCGCTCTCGAGCTTCTCGCGCGCCGCCCGTACGGCGGAGTCGGCGGCGGCGATGCGCTGCTGCGCGGTCTGCAAAGCCTGCATCGAGTTCCGCACGTCGGCCTCGATCGCCTGTTCCACCTGAGTCCGCTGGAGTTTCAGCCGCCGCTCATTGATGGCGGTCTGCGCGAGGTTCGCATCGGCGGTGCGGTTGCGGATGTTGAAGTCCATAGACAAGCCGACCTGGAAGGTCTGGAAGTTGCCGCCGAAGAGGTTGGCCAGCGACTGGCCATAGCTGCCGACCAACGACGATGGCGGCGCGCCGCCGAAGTCGGGAATCGGAAGCGGAGGCAGGCCGTTCGCCGCCGAAAGCTGGTTGACCCTCCCGAACAGTAGCTGGTTGCTGGCCGTGAACGGGTTGTCACCCGGCCGCACCGAACCAGCCAAACCGGCGTTGGCGTACCCGGCCGTGAGATTCACTTGGGGTTTCACGAGATTCCGATTGAGCTCTTTTTCTACGTCGTTCTGCTCCAGCCGGCCGCCGAGCGCGCGCAGTTCGGGCCGGTTGACCAGCGCGACGCGCACGGCCCCTTGCCAGTCGGTGACATCGGGCAAAACCGCGTCGGGTGCGGAGGCAGGGTCGATGGCGTCACCCCAGATCTGCTCCTCGCGTCCGCCGGCGATCAGCGTCTTAAGCAGGTTCTCGGCTTGAGTGACCGCACCGATCGCAGCGAACAGCGTGTCGCGCCGCCGCTCCAATTCCGACTCGGCGGCGGCTATCTCGACCGCCGCCACCGTACCGCTCTCGATCATGCGCCGCGTGCGCGCCAGTTGTTCGCGCGCCAGTTCCACCGCTTCGCCTTCCACTTCGACGTCGGCGCGCGCGGCTTGGAGGTTCCAATACGCCGCCTCGACCCGCGTCACGACGTCGATGATGCGGGTTTCCAAGTCGGCGCGGTTGATGTCCAGCTGCTTCGACCGGACGCGGATCTGTGCCCGCTGCTGATCGATCTCGCGATTTCTTACCAGCGGCACCTCGACTCCGACGAATAGCCGCGACATGAAGTACGGGTTGAGCGCATTGAACGGGATGGTGTTCGACTGGCGGTTGTTCTCGAAATCGACGTGGAACGAGGTCCCGTTCCACGGCAGCCTCTGCAGGAAGTAGAGATTCTGGGAGTGAAAGCGCTCGCCGAGACGGCCGTCCGGCGCAGTCAGCACGTTGATCGTGGGAATGGTCTGCGACTGAATGAGCGGCTGCCAGCGGAGTATGGGATCGAAGGCGCCCTCGGCGGCCTTGATCCCCTGCGAAGCTGTGTCGAGGCTGGTGCGCTCGATCTCCAATTCGAGGTTGGCGGCTAGCGACCTGGTAATCGCGTCCTCGATGGTGAGTTTCTTCTCGATAACGCTAACGCCGACCCGGGCCGGGCGGTCCTGCGCCATGGCGGCGCAGGCGAACAGCGCAAGAAGAGCAAGTCGTCGGTGCATAGGTTTCTCTCTAGCGAACCGGTCCGGTGACACCCGCCCAGGCGCGGCGGGCCAGCGCGCTGCCACGGCCGAAGAAGGCGGCAAGGCGCGCCCAGCGCGGCGAATGGGCGACATCGTCGAACAGCGAGTAGGCCACCGGCGTGACCAGCAACGTGAGCAACAAACACAGGGTCTGTCCCCCAATAACGACAATCGCAACGGTGCGGCGGCTGCCCGATCCGGCGCCGCCGCCGATGGCCATCGGAATCATGCCGGCCACCAACGACGCGGTGGTCATGAGAATCGGCCGGAGCCGGTCCTCACAACCGCGCATGATCGCATCGAATCGCGGCATGTTGTGCTCGTTCCGGAGCGTTTTGATGTGGTCGATCTGAAGAATCGAGTTCTTCTTCACAATGCCGAAGAGGACAAGAATGCCGACCGAGCTATAGATAATGGAGAAGTTCTCGCCCGCCACGAGCAGACTGAGCAGCGCGAACGGCACCGAAAGCGGCAGGCTGAGCAGGATCGTCACCGGGTCGATGAAGCTCTCGAACTGCGCCGCGAGAATCATGTACATCAGGACGATCGACAGTAAGAAAGCAAACACGAACGCCGAAGCGGCGCGGCCGAACTCCTTCGACTGTCCGATGGTTCCCGTGCGGTACTCGGGCGGCATGTTCAGTTGGCCGACGGCCTGATCCAGGCTCTGCAAGACGTTGCTGAGCGCGCCGCCCTGGCCAATACTGGCCATCAGCATGACCTGCCGGTTGCGGTTGTAGCGCGAAATCTCCGTGGGACCGGTGGACTCCTCCAGCAGGGCGACGTTGGACAGCGGGACATTGCCGATCGACGTGGAAGGCACCAACAGGCGGTCGAGAGCCGCGGGATCGCTGCGGAATTCTTCTCTGACCCGGAGCATCACGTCGTAGCGGTCGTCGCCTTCGCGGTACGTCGTCACCTGTTCGTCGCCCGCCACCAGCGTGCGGACGGCGGTGGCGATCGAGTTCACGCTCACGTTGAGGTCGGCCGCTTTGTCGCGGTTGATGCGCACCCGCAACTCGGGCTTGCCGGGTTCGTAGTTGGAATCGATGTCGTACACGCCGGGCATCTTCGCCAAAGCATCCTTAAGCTTCCGCGAGTACTCGTCGAGACGCTCGAGATCGGGGCCTTGCACGTAAAATTGCAGGTCCCGGTTCTCGGCGCCCGAGATCAACGACGGAAGTTGTACGCCGACGTTGACGTCGCGAATCTGGGCCAATCGTTCGCGCGCCATCTGCATCACGGTCTGCTGGCTGGCCGTGCGCTCTTTCAGCGGGGTCATCTCGACGATCACCGAGCCCCGGTCTACCTGGCGGCGGACGTCGGCGCCGATGGTTGTCAGCAGATTCTTTATGCCCGGCAACTGCCGGAGTTCATCCTCCACGCGCCGCATCACCCCATCGGTTCCGGCCAGGGAGGAGCCCGGCGCCGCCTTGACGGTCACCTCGAACAGGCTCTGATCGTCGGTCGGCAGGAAACTCTTGCCGATGATCATGAAGAGCGGTCCGGTTGACAGCGTGATCAACACCGAAAGCGCGACGATGGCCCAGCGATGGCTCATCGACCAGCGCAGCATCGTGTGGTAGTTCCGCGAGAGCAGCTTGAATAGCCAGGTGTCCTTCGTGGACTCGCCCTCGCCGTGCGGTCTGCCGTTCGAGAACTCCTTCGGTCCAAGGAAGCGGGAGCAGAGCATCGGAGTCAGGGTGAAGCTGACCAGCAGGCTGACGCCGATGGCAAAGGCGGCCGTGAAACCGAAGCTCGACATAAAGCGGCCGACAATCCCTTCCATGAAGGCCACGGGCAGGAAGATGATGATCAGACTCGAAGTGGTCGCCATGACGGCGAGACCGATGTCTTTTGTGCCCTGAACGGCCGCTTCGAACGGTGAGAGCTTCTTCTCCTCCATGAACCGGAAGATGTTCTCCAGCACCACGATCGCGTCGTCGATGACAATGCCCACCATGAGCGCCAGCGCCAGCATGGTGATCTGGTTGAGAGTGAAGCCCATGATGTTCATGAGCGTGAAGGTGGAGATGATGGAGGTCGGAATCGCGACGGCCGCGATCAGCGTGGCGCGGAAGCTGCGCATGAACAGCATGACGATGATGCCGGCGCAAATGCCGCCGAGGATCAGGTGTTCCATCACCGCGAGGAACGATTCCTGGATGAAGTTCGACTGGTCGCGCGAGTAGACGATGCGGAGGTCGGGAGGCAAGAAAGGCTTCAGTTCATCGACTCGGGCTTTCAGGTCGTCGATCACCTGCAGCGAGTTCGTCCCGGCCTGTTTCCGGACTTCGAGAACGACCGCCGGGGAGCCGTCCAGGCGAGCAAGGGAGCGCGGTTCCTCGACGCCATCGATCACCTCCGCGACGTCGCCGATGCGAACCGGCGTGCCGCGAACGTTGGCGATGACAATGCGCGAGAAGTCTTCGGGCCGGTCCACGCGGCCCAGCGTGCGGACCGAAAGCTCGCGCGCGCCCTGGTCGACGCGGCCGCCGGGGATCTCGACATTCTGCGTGGCGAGGGCGGCGCGGATTTGGTCGACGTTCAAGTTGTAGGCGAGCAACTTGTCGGTATCCAACAGAACCTGAATCTGCCGTTCCCGCTCGCCCACAAACCGCACCTGGCCAACGCCCGCTATCGTTTCGAGGCTTTTCTTAATGCGGTCGTCGACGATCTTGGTGGTTTCGCGCAGGTCGCGCGGGCTCGCGACCACGACGTTCAAAATCGGCGAAGCGTCGGTGGCGATCTTGTCCACTACCGGCGGATCGGCGTCACTTGGCAGTTCCCGCAGAATGCGCGAAACCTTGTCGCGCACCTCCTGCGCGGCGACATCGGGATCTTTGGTGAGGACAAACTGAACGTTGACGATGGAGGTGCCTTCGGCCGAAATCGACGTCAGATCGTCGATGCCGCTGATGGTGTTTACCGCCTCTTCAATCCGCTTCGTTACTTGCGACTCCACCTCTTCCGGCGAAGCGCCGCGCAGCGTGGTGGTGATCGTGACGATTGGGAACTCGACCTTGGGAAAGAAGTCGACACCGAGTTTCCGGTAGCTATCCAGCCCCATCACCACGAGGAACAGGATCAGCATGGTGGCAAACACGGGCCGCCGGACGCAGATCTGCGCGAGCTTTTGCATGAGCTAGCTCCGCGGGGCCGGTTGGCTTTCGACGCGCACCGCGGCGCCATCGACGAGTTGGGCGAGCGGGCTGGTTGCCACGATGTCACCGGGTTGAATTTTTCCGGAGGGGACTTCCAACCAACCGCCAAGGTCCATGCCGGGCGACAGGCGGACCTCGGAGGCCGTGCCGTCGCGGACGGTGAAGAGCTTGCTCAGGCCGGCGACGGTGAAAACCGCTTGTAGCGGCACGACGACAATCGGCACATTACGAGCCACGACGAGGCGCACCTGAACGAACATCCCGGGGCGAAGCTGCGCGGCGCTGTCAACCAGCCTTGCTTCCGCCGACAACGAACGAGACTGCGCATCGAGAGACGGATTCAATTCGCGGATCACGGCGCGGAATTCCTTGCCTGGAATCGCGTCGGTCACAAAGGTCAGGGAGCTGCCGACGCTGACCGCGGCCGCGGCATTCTCCGGAATATCGACACGCAGCCGCAGTGGACTCGTCTTAACCAGCGTGACGATCGGCGTGTTCTCCTTGATGTACTGCCCGGGCGAAACCAGCCGCTCCGAAACCGAGCCGTCGAACGGCGCGCGTACCGTTGCATCGTTGAGGCGCTTGGCGGCGAGGTTCAGTTCGGCGCGGAGCGCCTGAATATTGGCAAGCTGTGTGCGCAGTTCGTCGCGAGCGGCATCGAGTGCGGCTTGCCGGGCGGCGAGCGTCTTCTCCAGTTCGACGAAGCGCTCCCGGGAGATATCGCCGGACTCGACCAGCTTGCGCGCACTCTCGAACTTCGAACGCGCATCTTCCAACTGGGCCTCCGCCTGCCGAATGGCCGGCGTGGTGGTTGGGTTCGCGTCGGACTGACTCGGGTCCAACCCAATCCGTGCGAGCGCCTGCGCCAGCGAGGCTCTGGCCCGGTCGTGCTGGAGGGTCAGTTCCGTTCTGTCCAATTCGGCAACGACGGCGCCCTTGCGCACGTAGTGGCCAAAGTCGTAATGGATCTGCGCGACGCGGCCAGCAACCTCGGAAGTTACGTTTACCGATTCGTCCGGATGCAGAGACCCGGTGACGTGAATGACGCGGTCAATCTCGCGGGTTTCAGCGACCGCCACTTGCACCGCAATGGGCTCCGATTTGGCGGCCGCCTCGACATTGGGTTTCCGCGAATCGTTCGATCCACAGGCGAATAGAAAAATTAATACGGCAAACAAGCAAGCCTGAGCTTTCATAAACTAAGCTACCCCTGCTGAGCCATCCCTTTGAGGAAAATATCAACAATTGTCGATACAAGTTCGTCCCGATTTGCCGCTAGATCGCCGGGACAAAAGATGCAGTAAATCATGCCATGGTGCGCCACCATGCCCACAAAGGTCCGCGCCACGAGCATCGGTTCCTTCGTATACATGCGCCCACGCTCCATTTGGCGCCGCAGATGGTGGGTCAGTTTTTCATAAAATACAGACACTTGGCGTTCATAGAAGATTTGGGCGAGTTCGCTGCCCTCCAACGAGCTGAACACTAATAGACGCGCAAAGCGCGGGTCTGAGAGGTACCATTCGAGCAAAAGAGCCGCAACGCGCAGAAAATAGGCGCGGTCGTCTCCCGACTCGCTCAGCTCCGTCAGTTCTTCGATCGCCGGGTCGTCGCCCTTGCAGCGGCTGGCGAGGATCGCGTCGTACAGGGACCGCTTGGTATCGAAATGCTGGTACAAGACGGGTTCGGACACGCCCACGGCTGCCGCCAACTCGCGGGTGGTCGTACCGCGGAAGCCACGCTCGCTGAAAAGGTCGATGGCCGCTTCGACAATGGAGGCGCGACGTTCTTCGGCCGTCAAACGGGGACGGGGTTTTACTTCGGGATTCATCGACTAGTGATTGCTAACCTAGCAGATGCTAGGATAGCATCTGCTAACCTCCCGTGCAAGTGGGCAT
Source organism: uncultured Solibacteraceae bacterium (assembly GCA_964413655.1). Taxonomy (GTDB): domain Bacteria; phylum Acidobacteriota; class Terriglobia; order Bryobacterales; family Bryobacteraceae; genus CAYPUQ01. The sequence goes on from CAYPUQ010000292.1 coordinate 8,087, forward strand.
GGTGCATG
>CAYPUQ010000293.1:0-4023 GCA_964413655.1 uncultured Solibacteraceae bacterium
AAGCGAACAAGCAGCGTTTGAGGAAGCTGCTCGAAAACCGGTGAGGGCCTAGCTAGAAGGGCGCCGCACAGCGGCGGCGCCCGAAGTTTCCGAAAATGGGAGTGAACGGTTATTCCATGTCGCCACGCCGCCGTTTGCGGCTGCGCTTGCGCGCGAGCGCTTGTTTGGTGCGCCGCTTTTCGCCGGGCTTCATGTAATAGGAGTGCCGCTTGATATCTTTGATGATATCTTCCTGCTGCACTTTCCGTTTGAAGCGCCGAAGGGCGCTCTCCAGGGTTTCGCCATCCTGGATGGTGACCTCTGCCAAGCTCGATTCACCCCTTTCCGTTTCGAGAATCCGATTGTCCGCGCCCGGCCGGGCGCGGAAATAGGCGACAACCTCATTATTATACCGAAGTTGAGACCCAGCCGGGCGTGGGGCCGCTTCTGCTATAAGTCATGCAGTATGCAGGATCTGGTGGCGGTTCTGTTGGCCGGCGGGGCCGGCGAACGCCTGATCCCCCTCACACGCCATATCGCCAAGCCCGCCGTTCCTTTCGGCGGTTCCTATCGAATCATCGATTTTACCCTCTCGAACTGCATTAATTCGGGCGTGCGGCGCATTCTGATCCTCACGCAATACAAGCCGCTCGAATTGAACCGCCACGTCCGCGACGGATGGAACATCCTGTCGCCGGAACTCGGCGAGTACATCGAAGTGCTGCCGCCCATGAGACGAATGCGCGACGACTGGTACCTCGGCACGGCCGACGCCGTCTACCAGAACATCGAGAGTCTCCTGGTGGAGAATCCTTCCCAGACGCTGATCGTCTCCGGCGATCACATTTACAAGATGAACTACGGCGAGATGATGGCCTGGCACCGCGAACACAGCGCCGACGTGACGCTGGCCACCATTCAATTGCCGCCGGACGAAGCGCCACGCTTCGGCGTTCTCGAAATGAACGAGAAATACCAGGTGGTGGGATTCGAAGAGAAACCGGCGCACGGCAATCCGAGGCGGTCGGTCTTCGATCCGAACTGCATCAGCGTTTCGATGGGGGTCTACATCTTCGATACCCGGATCCTGATCGAGGCGTTGATGGCGGACGCTTCGCGCCCGAATTCTTTCCACGACTTCGGCAAGGACGTCATCCCGGCGCTGATCTCTAGCCGCACGGTTGTCGCGTACGACTTCCACGACCTGAACGCGAAGCGCAACCATTACTGGCGGGACGTCGGCACCATCGACGCCTATTACGAAGCCAACATGGACCTGGTTTCGGTGACGCCCGAATTCAACCTTTACGACCGGAACTGGCCGCTGCGTTCCTACGTTCCGCAGCATCCGCCGGCCAAGTTCGTCTTCGCGCAGGAGGGGCGGCGGATGGGCGTCGCCATCGACTCGATTGTTTCGCCGGGCTGCATCATTTCCGGTGGACGAGTGCTGCGCAGCGTTCTGTCGCCAGGGGTTCGGGTAAACAGCTATTGCGAGGTGGAAGACTCGATCCTTCTGCCGGAGGTGTCCGTGGGCCGCTACAGCCGCGTCCGCCGCGCCATCGTCGACTCCGGCGTCTCGATCCCCGAGGCGAGTGTAATCGGCTTCAACCGCGACGAGGATCTGGCCAATGGCCACCATGTGTCCGAGTCCGGCGTGGTTGTGGTGGCCAATCATCGCCAGATGCCTACGCAGGGGCCGGGTGAGGACGCCGAGCAGCGCCAAGGTTGAGACTGAACCGTCAGCCTGTCTGAGTCACTCGCCGTCCGCAAGTTATCTGGTCGCGGCCGGGGCCCTGGCTTTCTGAAGCACGTTGGCCGTTGTCATCAAGCGGGAAATTGCCTACTGCAACGGCTCATTCCTCCACTTCGAGATCGACTCGGCGGTCATCAGCGCCTTCTCGATCTCACCGGAGTTCGCCCCAGACGGGCGCTCCCTCAGATCCTTGACGAGGTTCCTCAGGATCTTGATTTCTAGACCGAAAGGAATCCGGTGACCAATTGCAGGACGGTCCCCAGGTGCGTGGGCTGAAGTAGCATCGAAATCGACCGGGATAACGGTGTTTCAAGGTGCGCGAACTCGACGAGGAAAAGGCCGTACTCCTGCACGCTACAGAAACGCTACCGGGCGCGGCTCGATTAATCGCTCCAACTGCTCGATATCGAACTCCTCCAGCAGGCCGAAGCAGAACACCTCCGGCATATCCTGTGCCGAGATATTCTTGTCGAAGACCTCGCGCAGCGTTCGCCAGGAGCCGTGCAGCCGCAATCCGCTAATCGACCCTGGTTCCAGCGCCGCCGCTACCATTGCGATAAGACTGGTCCGCGGACCCCGCGCGACAATTTCCACCGGACCACTGTGACGCGACGCCAGCCATCGCGCCGTCGCCGCCACCTGGCCGGCTTGGATGCCCAAAGGCCGTTCGCCGAGCGAAGCCACGAGTAGCCCGAACAAGAAATCGCGCTTGCCCAGGCCGGACTCGCCGAAATAGAACGGATCGACCGCTGCCACCCGTCGGCCCTCTTTCAACAACTCCACGGCCGTGCCCGCCATCGCCCGCCGGCCCTCGTCGGCCAATAGCAGCGTCGTCCGGTCGTCCTTCTTCGGAACGATCTCCACCACCGGAACTGTCCAGTGGTCCATCCGCAGTTTCCAGTAAGCAATACCGGCTCCGCTGCCTGCCTCCACAGCGCGAGTTTCGTACTGCCGATACCCGGCCAGCTTCCACAGGCGGCTCCGCTCCAACTGGCCGTGCCGGGGGAAGCCGGCGCTCACCCGCCGCGCCAAATCGCGGAAGTCGCTATTCGGATCCGGAAGCGGCGTTTCCAGTTGTGCGGCGTCACGGATCTCGTTCGTCACATCCACCTCGCGCGGATCGAAGCTGTCGCCGCCGCCGAAGAAATGCTCGTGCAGAAACCGGTAGAACGCCTCGCGATTGTCGAGCCCGTAGTTGTGCCCTTCGTCGTGATTCACGTGGTAGCCGAACCGGTCCGCGACGTTCAGCAGCCCGAACACCGGCGCCGCCAATTGCACCATCGCGCCCGCCGCGTAGTCGGCCCGGAAACAGCAATTGTCCTTCGCGTTGTAGGAAAGCAGCAGCGGCCGTGGCGCGACAAGCGCGTTCAAGTGCGGATAGTCGGCGATCGCGGCCAGGTCCGACGGCGTTTGTTCGGAATCGCCGAGATCGAGGTCCGGCCACTGCGCCCGCGTGACGTAGCTCGAATGTCCGGCCACCGGGTTCGCGAGCGCCACGCGCGTGTCGAGCGCGCTGATGAAGATCGTCTGCCAGCCCCCGCCTGACAGCCCGGTCACTGCGATACGGCCCCGGTCTGCGCCCGGCAGGTCCATCGCGATATCGACAGACTTCCGCAACGATTCGTAAAACACGGCCAACCCCGATGTGCCTACCAGGTCGAGTTGGTTCATCCGGTAATGATTCAACCCGTCCGTCCGCAACTGCCCCCGCCCGATCCACTCGACGTTCAGCGCGTACAGCCCCTTCTTTGCCAGGTTGATGCACCGCGTCTGGATGTACGGCGTCGCCACTCCGTTGCCCTCGTGACCATTGACGTTCAGCACGACTGGCGTGGGCCGCGTGGGCGCGGGCAGTGGTTCATAGAGCAGCGCGGGAACGTGGAGTCCCGGCACGGCTTCGAAACGGAGCTTCCGGACGATGTAGCCACTGCCGCGGATTTCGCCGAGGCGCACAACTTCTACCTTCTGCTGTCGCCACTCGCGCGCCGCGCCGCGGTAGACCACTTCGTCGAGAATCCGCTGCCGTAGCCCGCCGGCGTAGTCGTTCCATTCGACGCGCGATTTCGGGATGGGTAGTATCGGAACCTTCGACGCCATCCACACCTGCGTGTCGACACGCGTCTGGTCAGGCGCCAGGATCGCGTGGGCGAGCGCTTCCTCGACGTTGGTCTGAGCGAAGAGGCCAACAGCGGTCAGGATGACAAGAGCCGGGAGTCTCATACTCCCAACAACTCTACCGGAACTGAACCGGCGGTGAAGCCAGGCAGCCGGGTTCGAGGCTTACTCCGTCC
>CAYPUQ010000293.1:4123-5474 GCA_964413655.1 uncultured Solibacteraceae bacterium
GCCCAGCGCGATACGGATTCCAACCTCGCGGGTTCGGAGGGCCGAGGTGTAGGCGACCGAGGTCAGCTACAAAGCGAGCCCGTCGAGAACCGAAAACACCCAGGCCGAGAAGCACGGACGCCATATGGTTCCTGCGATGACGTCGTCCATCGTCTCGATCTTCAGCACGGGTTGGTTCGGATCCACCGCCCTTACCTCATTGCGGAGCACGCCGGGCAGCGCGAGCGGGTCGCCCGATGTGCGGACGTACAATCGTCGAGAGGAACGTGCCGAAAAAGAACTGACGAGAAGAGTGGTAGAGTTCGTCTTCTACCGGCGCATGGTAGCGCGTCTGCCAGGAGTTTTTCGGCACGCCGACTATGGTAACCGGCGTCTCGGCGCCGGGCAGACGTTGACCCATCGGATCGCGATCCGGAAGCAGTTCGCGCGCCAGGTACTCGTTGACGATAAATGGAGCGCCTTCGGCATCCGCTTCGGTGAAGTCGCGTCCGGCGACCAGCGGTATCCCCATGGCGGTTGAAGAAGCGGATGACGGCGGCAACGCGGCCGTCGGGACCTGCATCGGGCGGATCAGTTAAATGCGTGGTGGAGAGGGATTCGGCGCGCGGGCGCATGCGCGTGGCCCTGAAGCGCGTCACGCCGGACTGGACGAGCCTGCTGCCAGCCTGGCGCGAGAGCTGAACCGCTGATTGATCCAGATCACGCCGCGGATGCTGGTGTTGGTGGCGGTGGGGGCACTGGACGGGAGCAAGGCCGCACCCAGAGCTTCAGGATCTTGGTTTTCTGGCTGATTTCGCCTTGAAAGACCCTGGTAGCCCGGCCATCCCAATCCCTTCGTCCAGGCGCTGTCTCTCAACCCGCGTTGTGTGGCGGAAACGAGCGCGAGTCGGAGTGCGCGTCAATCCGGCGCAGGTCATCGCTTCAGTTCCCCGAGCAACCACTCGGCAACGCTTGAACGCTCCGCCGCGATGCGCAGCTTGTTCGCGGCGCCGGCTTTGGCGAACGCGGTCGAGGCCGGGAGAAAGTAGCGTGCGAGAGCCTCCGGAGTAACGGCGATGTTCCGGCCATCCACCGCCGCCTCCCAGCTCACGGCCCGCGGAGCGATCGCGGCAACGATATCGGATACGTCCGTGACCTTGAGGACTCCAAGTAAGACGGAGTCCATCGGAGTATAAGTGAAGGCATCCGTCAAAGGGCTCAAGTAACTCGCCAGACCGCCTCGTCCAGCCACGGCCCGCACATCTGGCTCATAGAGGGCGCCCAGCAGCGCCACATGAGCGCCCGTGGGGTCCGAACGGAATTGGATCTGTGGCCCGATCTCAAAGTCGATTTCGTCGACGAACAGGTTCGC
>CAYPUQ010000293.1:5574-8069 GCA_964413655.1 uncultured Solibacteraceae bacterium
CGCTTCCACACCAGTTCGGCACGCGGCGATGAGGCCGGTTCGATGTCGCCGAGCACTTCGGCCAGTCGCTTCCGGAGAGACGCGAGGCGTTCCCCGGCTGGCGTGCTGTCGAGACGTGCCCGGGCGGCCAGGAGTTGCCGCTCACCCATCTCGTGGGCGATCTCATGCAACTTGCGGCGCTGCAATTTCGCTGACACATCGGGCGGCAGGCTCAACAGATCGGTGTGCGGCCGGCGCCGCTTCGCTTCCTGTCGGCGGGACTCCTCGCGCTCGGGGTTCGTCGAGAGCTGCGAATCGGGCAGGATCGCCAGGTCCTGCACCGCGGGAACCGGAATGCCGAACCACCGGTCTAGCAGTGGGTACAGTTCGAGGCGTTGTTGGGGGCCGATACTGAAACAGTGACTTACACGCTCCATGCTCAGGCGGATGAGTCCGTAGGCCTGAGAGCCGGCCAAGCTGCCCAGCGCGTTGTAGAAACCCCAAACCTTCCTCGACCGCGCCATATCGTCCACCCAGACTTCCGGATAGTCGGCTTCTTCAGCGCCCTCCCATCCGAATTCGAACGCGCGGATGAACTTACGGGGCGCGACCGAAGCCGCCACTAGCCACGGCAGAAACTGCTTCGCCGTCTGGCCCGGCGAATCGCCGTGCACCCGTACGTGTCCTTGATCGTAGTTGAACGGCGCCACTGCCGCGATGCGGGGATCGAGCGCGGTGGCTACCGCCGCGGGCTCGCCACCGCCCGCCACCGCGCCCAACACCACAATTCTTTCGGCGTCGACGTCGGGGCGCGCGGCGAGGAAGTCCACCGAGCGGATAACATCCCACGCGGCCCAGGCCGAGTAGCTCTCGCCGGCAAGGAACAGTTGCTTCGTGAAGGTGTGCCGCGAAGCATAGGCGCTGCGGAACCAGGCGGTATTCTCGACCCGTTCGCCATAGCCTGGGCGCTCCATGATGAGCACGGCGGCGCCGGCGCGGGCCCACAGTTCGCCCATGTCGTGCAGTTCGCCTTGCGTCTTCGGATAGTGTTGACTGTGGACGATGAGGATGGCGGGTACGCGGCCCGAGACGCGGGCAGGCAAATAGAGGTTCGCCGTCATCCAATACCCGGGACGGACTTGAAAGATCGTGTTCTCCAGACGGTACCCGTCGCCCTTGTGGGTGGCGGTGACGCTCGCGGCAAGCGGAGGGCGCGCCGGTGAAAACTCACCCAAAGATTCGCGGAAGCCTTTCATGCGTTGGTCGCGAAAGTGCTCCCAATCGGCGCGGGTCTCCACTTTGTCCCATGCGCGGCGCTCGGCGTGAACGCTCTCCAGAACACGCCGGCGCAGATAGCGATCAACCATGGTGCGAACGCCTCGGTAGCGGCGTTCAAGTGGCGACCATACGAAAGCGTCCACTGCGTCCACGGTCGACGTCCTGGGAACGGCGGTCGACACCGGACTCGACTCGCCGAGCCTTAGGCGCCGGTAGCGTACCGGACCATAGAACGTGTTCGCACCTGCAATGACCGGTAGCGCGTGGGTCTCGGCGGGCTCGCCGGGCCGCGCGGCGCGAAAGCGCTTGAGGAGCACGCGCCAGTCCGAGGGAACACCCACCTCGCCGAGCGCCGCCGCACACTGATCAAGTGGGATGTCGATGCGCGCGATCCAGTGCCCGTAACGGATGTCAGTTTGGGTCTGGATGGCTGCGTCCCATCCCGTGCTCGGACGCTGGTGGTGCGGTCCGCCGCCGCGCGAGTCGCGGATGGCCCCAACCGTGTTCACCGCGATCTCGAGAAACGCTGAACCGCTGGTGGCAAGATAGACAGCAACGTGGTCATCGGCGGTCACGTTGCTGTCGCGTCCCCCATTGCGCGCTACTACGGGCTCAGGCTCTTCCACCTGGAACAACAGCGCCAGCGTTCGTCCGTCATGCATCCACTTGACTCGCGCCGGATAGCGCGAAGCGCGCGGTTCAGGCTCGTTGCGGGGCAGGATGAAGTCGGGGACGTTAGCCCAACCGGGGTGGTCCCACTGCGCAACTACCGGTGGAACACGAGGGACGCGCCCGGCCTCCAGCGGGGAATCGGTATTCCCGATGGCCGGCATTCGCTCGGCCGGAGCGGAACTGGCCACAAACGGGCCCCTTGCGGTGAACTCAGGCGACGTGAGCCGGGTCTCGGGCGCCAGCGGACGGCGGGCCCGGATCCGCTCAAGCGCAAGGGAGAACGAACCGTCGCGGGCGGCATCGACGGACTCCAGATTCAGCGCAGCCTCGACGCGCCACCCGCCCGGCGACACCCGTGCCGCGCGTAGAACACGGATGGAGGGAAGAATCACCGACCCCTCCTCGACCCGGTACGCGCCCCAGGGGTTGACGCCGACCCTAATGTGGCGTTCGGCCCCCGAGGCGCCACGGTATTTGAGATGAAGAACCAGCCGGTCCTCGACCGCGGGCGACTCCACGGCGTCGCGTTCCCAGACTGGATTGCGGCCCTGCGAGCGGGCGACAAC
>CAYPUQ010000294.1:0-8017 GCA_964413655.1 uncultured Solibacteraceae bacterium
GGACGGTGGGGCGGCCGGCCGGCGGAAGATCCGCCGCGGTGACCGGCAGGACGCGAATCTCCATCGGCGCGATGCGCCAGTAGCCAACCTTCGTAAGGAACTCCAGCCGGAAGGCATCGTCGGGGATGTCCGGCGGTATCCAGAGATCGAGCACGTAGACGCGCGTCGACTGGCGGGCGATGTTCTGGTCGGGATTCGGCATCACGCCGAAATATGGGTAGCGTGCTTCGTAGAGCGATTCGGGAATCCACGATCCGGCAATCTCCGCGAAATGGGCCTCGTGGATCGTCCATTTTGCGATGCCCGGGGGAATGGTCTGCACGCCGAGAAAATAGGACCCTTTCGGCTGCGTCGTAACGGCGACAAGGAAGGAAGCGTAGGCGTTGCGCAGCACGGTTGGCGACAGGATTTCGCGCGGACGTTCGGCGCGGTCAGCGGCGACGATGCCGCCAAAAGGATCGGGGCGCTGGAACTCGGAGTGGATCGCGATGCGCGTGCTCTGCGCCCTCAGTCCGGGAACGAAGAGCGCGGCAGCGGCCGCCAGTGCCGCCGCGACGCGCGTCGAAACCCTCACGCCTCCAGGTTAGATCACGAAGGTTCGGCCGCGATGCTGGCCGATCAGGATCTGTACCAGCCGGTGGGCGATGAGTTCGTGCAGGGTGAGCAACTCGCGATTCGCAGCGGCCAACTCTTCGGCGTTTTGCGTATTCACCGCACCGCCGCCAGCCTTGAGGGCGCCGGTCGCTTCCTTGATGATCGGGTCGGCAATCACCTCGCCTGCCATCTCCCACAGCGTAATGAAGCGGTCCACCGCAGTCGGGAAGCTGATCGCGAAGACGCCCCAGTTGCTTGTTGTGCGCGGCGGTTTGTAGTCGAGGTTGAACGGTCCGTTGTAGCCATGGCTGCGCAGAAGCACGAGCACGTTGAGCCAGTCCAGCGGATTCACCAGCCCGACAGCGATGTCGACGTCGTGCTTCAGGCGGTAGCCGTCGTTGATGTCGAAGTGGAAGAGCTTCCCGGCCAGCAACGCGCGGGCGAGCGCGGCTCGCGGGGCAGCCCCCCACATCAGCTCGTGGAGGTACTCGGGATTCAGGCCGACCATCTCGGGATGCTTCAGCAAACCGCTGCCGATGAAGGCCAGCATAGCGTCGCTGGTGGGCAGCAGGATCTCGGCCTGGGGCTCGAAGGGTTTCGCTTCGAGACAGTGCTTCAGCGTGGGACGGCCCCTCTCCTTCGCGATGGCGATGTCCGCCTCGCACGCGGCGTTGAGGCTGTCGGCGTACCAGCGCAGCGTCTGCGTTTCTTCGAGCGCGCCTTGAACGTAGTAGCCGAGCGATCCGGGCCAGTAGACGGCGAAGCTGGCACCAAGCTGGTGGCCGATTTTCACTGTGTTCGCCAGCCGCCAAGCCGCGTAGGCGCGAACTTCGGGCGCTTCGGCCGCCGGGCTCGCGGCCCAGACGGCGTGATGGAAGGTTTCGGTCGTGACCATCGAGCACCCGATCCCCTCCTCCCGCAGAACCTTTCCGATACGCTCTACAATTTCTTCCTGCCGAGCGGTACCGAGGTCGTTGGTGGGGATCACGTCGGTGTCGTGCGTGGCCCAGTAAGGGATGCCGATCTCCGCGTACTTGCGGATGACCTCTTCAAAGGTCACCGGCTGGCGAGTAGGGGCGTGGAACAGCGCGTGACCTTCGTAGGCCGCAGCCCACTGCGGTCCGCTGATGAAGTATTTGCGCCGCTCTTCGGGTTTATGGGCGCCGCCGCAGGCGTCCATCAGGCGTTGCACGAGAGCCTGTTGTTGATTGGGAGGAACAGGTTTCATAGGAGTTCGAACAACCGTTATAACACCATGTACACTTGGGCTATGTTCCGCCTCGCCGCGTGTTTTGCGCTTGCGCTGACGCTTGCCGCCCAACAGCCCGCTGCTCCTCCTCAGCAACCGGTCCGAGACCATTCGCTCGACGTGACGTTGAAGGCCATCGACGATGTGCTGTGGCATTTGAAGCTCGGCGAATTGGCCGAGATCGAGAAGGTCTCTTTCACTTCGACGGCGCCGCGCCACATCCCGAATCCAACCGCGCAGGGCGCCGGCAACCCGATGATCGTGCGCGCCTACGTTTTCGTTCCAAAGAAACTCGACCGCTCGCGGCGGCATCCGTGGCTGATCTACGTCCATGGCGGCGTGCACTCGAATTTCAACACCGGCTCCGCGCACATCATTCGCGAATTGTTGGAGGAAGGATATCCGGTGATGGCGCCCGAATACCGCGGCAGCACCGGCTACGGCCGCGGCTTTTACGAGGCCATCGACTACGGCGGGCGCGAGAACGACGACGTGTTCGCGGCGCGGAACTTCATGGCCGAGACCTACGAGTTCGCCGACCCGAAACGCTGCGGCATTCTCGGGTGGAGTCACGGGGGGATGATTTCGCTGATGAATATCTTCGAGCACCCCGAGGCCTACGCTGTCGCCTACGCCGGCGTTCCGGTCAGCGACTTGGTGGCGCGGATGGGCTACAAGCCGGATTCTTACCGGCGTCTCTTCTCCGCGCCCTATCACATCGGCAAGACCGCCGAAGAGGACGTGCAGGAATACCTTCGCCGGTCGCCGTTTTATCACGCGAATAAGCTACAGACGCCGCTGCTGGTCCACACCAATACAAGCGATGAGGACGTGAACGTACTGGAGGTGCGCCGCCTGATCGACGCGCTGCAGGCGGCGGGCAAGAAGTTTGAGCACAAGATCTACGAGAACGCTCCAGGGGGCCACTCGTTCAACCGGCTGCACACGAAGGCGGCTCGGGAGTCGCGGCGGGAGGCTTACGCGTTTTTGGCGAAGTATCTGAAGCGGTAGCGTCTGATGACATCCCTGGTCACGGCAGCCGCCCCGCGGCAGGCAGTTCCATCACCTGACCCGAAGCGAAGGTCATGCGGCCGTTTTCAAAGCGGCCCGCCGGTGAACGGGACCACTCGACCCTCTGCCCACCCCGGAGTTCGATGGCCGATTCGACGGCGCCGGCGCGCAGGTAGAAGCCGTATTTCGGCAGCGTGTGGCCCTCCACCGTCCAAGGCTTCTCCCCCCGGTTGACCCACACCCGGCCGCCGCGCTCCCAGCGCACGTGCTGGCGGTGGATATCGTTTCCGGCAAACTCCACCGAGTCGATGCGGTCGAGCGCCAGCGCCCGCATGGCTTCGTTCAACAGCCAGTACTTGCGGATCACGTCGCGGTTGAACGCTTGCGGCACCATGGCCGGCCGGCCCGAGAGGACCTCGGTGGTGATGTAGTCATCGCTGTAGGAACCGTGTTCCCGCTCGCTGAGGCCGCCCCTGGTAGCGCCCCGGGTAGCCCGCGCCGTACAAGATGAACTTGTCATGCCAAGCCACGTCGAACCAGGGAATACGCTCGGCATCCGTGCACTGGATCCTCCACGTGAAGTTCCTCCCCTCGGGATCGACCCGCAACTGCTGCGCATCGGCTCCGTCCAGCCAGCCGATCAGCTTGTCGTGGCCCGCTTCCGAAACCTGCGGAGCGTCGTTGCCGAGGTACGTCCGGATCCACTCGAATACTTCGCCCCAAACGCGCTGGGTTGTGCCGCGGTCCAGGAACGTGCCGTCGTCCGTCCAGTAGTCGTAGGGCGCGGCGGAGGCCCAGACGTCGATGAAGTAAGCCGACGGGGCGAACCCGTCCTTGATCAGACGGAGATTCCGCTGCACATACGGCATCAGGCGGTCGGGGCGGGCCCGGTAGGACTGTGCTTCGCGCCCGTAGTTGAACCACGCCCGGTACGGTGTCCCATCCTGCCGGAAGACGATGCTGCCGTAAGTGAAGCCTTCCGAGTCCGGATAGAAATCGATGTAATTGTCGTGGGGAGCGAACAACGTGCCGCTACGCCTGCATGCTTCCACCAATTGGCCGAATTCCTCCATGGAGCCGAACTGCAGGTCGGGCGGGTAGATGTCCGGCAGGCGGTAGTCGTATCCCCAGCGCTGCCAGCGGTGCCAGACCACCAGCGCGTCCTTCACTCCGTACTGAGCCGCGCGCTCCAGAGCGCGCGCGGATTCCCCATAGCGGCCCGACCAGAGATCGAAAGTGAAGCGTCCCGCCAGTTTCTTCACTCCTCTGGATGGTCGGCGGCTGTCCTGATCACGTACGCGCCTGACCGCCGCGAAAACGTTCTCCGCCGGGAAATACTCCAGCGTTTGGGAGTGCGGCGTGACAAGGCTGTAGATGCGCGTCCGCGGATCGACCTCCAGATGATTCGGGATGGCATCGGAGTTTTGAACCAGCGCCTGACCGCCGGCGAAGTCGAAGCCGACAAAAGACGTGGACAGATTGTGGCCGCCGAAGCCGAGCCGGAAAGCCTGCGGGTTCTCGATTACGTTACCGTGGCCGGCATAGACGCGCGTCGCGGGTTCGCTCCACGGACCCGAGGACACACCCTCCAGATGGAGAGCGAACCACGGCTGCGGCGCCGGGACGTTTTCGAGCCAGAATCGCGCACGCAGCGCCTCGCGGTCTACCCACAACTCGCTTAGAACATCGAAGCTGCCGGCCCAGTTGCGAAAGCGGTGCCGGACGCGGTGCCGGCCGGATACCGTCTCTTCGCGGGCTTCCAGCAGTTCCGTGGATGCCCGCCATTCCTCCAGGGCGTCGCCTGTGACCCGCACCCGGAAGCCGCGGAAGAACAGCCTCCGCTCGCCGCAGAGAAACCCGACGGGCGCATCCAGCACGCCGCGCGATCCCGGCCAGAGACGAACTTCGCAGCCACCGGCCCGGCCGAGCAGTTTCGACTGCCCGCCATCCGGCGGGAACGAAGGGGGCTGGGGCGCGTCGCCCGCCAGAATGGTCGGCTCGGCCCACTGCGCCTCACCGGAGGAGCCGCGGGCCTCGAATCGAAGCCGGACGTTCGCGCCGGCGAACCCGCCGAGATCCACGCTGGCCGATTCCCAGGCCGGTCCCTCCGATTTGCGCTGGAACAGGCTCGTCGCCGCCCCGCCTTCAAACGGCGCCGCCTTCACCTCGAAGGAAGCGTTGCCCGCCATCGCGAAATCCAGCCGTAGCGGTTTCACCGCCGGCAATGCCAGCGGATAGTCGACCGACGCGGACTCCACCGTTTCCCGCAACGAGGGTGGCCGCTTGCCAAGCGTCATCCCAATTCCTTCCCGCGCCTCGTCCTTCCGCGCCAGTGGACCGTACAGGATGATGGAGCCGGCGTCGAAAACCTCCCTACCGGTCTGTCCGGCGTCCGCCCCGAGATTGACGATCTCCGCACCCTCGCGGCGCACCGGCATCCGCCACAAGCCGAGCGTGCCGCCTTTCGGCACCGGCACCGGCGCCCACGCCGCCGGCAACTTCGGCCGCGGCAGGTCCGGAATGCGAGTCTGCAGGATCAGCACCGGGTGGGCCGTTAGCTTGTCGCCCTCGTATTCGAATTCCGCGTAGGCGTGAACCGGGTAGTGGGCGCTGTAGGTTCCCGGACCGAAACTCACCGTGAACTCATAACGGGACTGTCCGCGCGGCGCGACATGGAACGGGATGGCGCCGGACGGCTCCACGTTCCACTGGTCCGCCACGGCTACCCGCAGCGTGCCGGACACCGGCCGGTCGCCTGCATTCTGGATACTGACCGGGACCGTGAACGGCACGCCCGGCCGCGACAGGTCCACATAACCGCCGACACCATAGGCGCCGACGGCCGGCCGCTGCATGCGAACAGTCAAAGGGCCCGCGGTGTCGGCGGGGGGATTGTAGGCGAACGAGATCGTGCTGAGGATGGCCAACGACGCGCCGAGGACCCCACTACGCATGACCGCAACCTCCTTTTGTCGAGGCATAACAAGCATAGTGCACTTGGGCCGCAGCGAGGCCCGGCGCGAGGCTTACACGTTTCTCGCGAAGTAACTGAGATGGTCGCGGCCGCTTGCCGGCGCGCGGCTCAATGCGCTTCGAACAGGTGCGAAATATACGGGAACCCGTTCAGAGCCAGCCGGCACGATGCGCCGTCGCCCCACCAGCGCGGCGCATGGAAGGTGAACGGCGGCACGTAGACCACGTCGCCCTCCTCGGCGATCACGACGCCCACTTTCTCGATCGGGTACCGGATCTGGCCCTTCATGATCAGCCAGTATTCGGCGCCTTCCGGATGGTAGTGGCCCTTGTTGTTCGGGTCGAGGGGCGGCAGCTTGCTGTTGTAGCCGTAGATGAAATTGGCGGTGCCGCGGTCGTCTTCGACGATCCGCTGCGTGCCTTTCACCTTGCCCTCTTCGATCGCCTTGGCGACTTCGTCGAACGTGATGTGCGGTTTGTTGCCGCGCGCCCAGACGCCGGGCGTCCGGCCATTAAACCGGACCTTCGTCCAACTCAGGCCGGGCAGCTTGGGAAGGTTCGAATCGCTTTCGTACATGGTTCTGGCGCCCGCGACGTTCGTCTCGAAGATGAGGGCGGGCTGGTTGCCGGTCACTTCCCACGAATAGTAGGTCTGCATCGGGACCTGCACCATCGATCCCTTCGACGCGGTCAAAGAGTCGATGGTCTCGATATCGAAGCGCACCGAGCCATCCATGATCACCCACCATGTCCGCGTATCCGGGCGCATCTGGCGGGGCACCTTCGTTCCGGGTTTGGCCTGGATGTACTCGCTGCGCAGGTGTTTGTCATCGACGATGATTTCGCGCCAGTCCGGCTTGCCTGAATGCTTCTTCTTCAAGTCCGACAATTTCGTGTGCGGCCTGTGCGGCGCCGCGTAGATGCCCGGCTCACCCTTCGGCGCCCACATTTCCTGCGCCACGCCGGCGGCCGCCAGCAACGCAACTCCGGCCAGTACTGCTTGAATCCTCATTAGTAACGCTTCTCCTTGTCTACAACATTGATCAGCGGCAAACCGCTGGTATAGCGGCGAACGTTATCGGCGAAGAGCGCGATCAGGCGAACCTGGCGGTCGGGGCTCCAGCCCGAGGTGTGCGCGCTCATGATGACGTTGTCGCAATCGAAAATCGGGTGTCCTTCGGGCACGGGCTCGGTGGGGAACACGTCGAGTCCGGCGCCGGCGATCCATCCCTCCTTGAGGGCTCGTGTCAGCGCCATATCGTCAAACAAGTCGCCGCGCGACATGCCGAGGAAGTAGGCGGTCTTCTTCATGTTCCTGAAGACCTGCTCGTTGAACATCCGCCGCGTTTGGTCCGTAGATGGCGCGGCCGCGACCAGCACGTCCACTTGTGGGACCATCTGTGGGAAAAAGGTGGGATCGTGCAGTTCGGCGACGAACTCGGGCTTCGGGAGCGGCTTGGCATCGGTGGCGACAATACGCATGTCGAAGCCGTAGTAGGCGCGGCGGGCGATGGCGCTGCCGATGCCGCCCATGCCGACAATGCCCATGGTACGCCCGACCAGTTCGACATGATGATCGGACTTCACCGTGCCGACCGGCTTCATCGTCTTCTTCAGGTAGAACTGCGGCAAATAGTATTTGACAAGTCCGCGCGAGAGCGCCAGTAGCAGTCCCATGGCGGTTTCGGAGATGCCGGGCGCGAAGGTGCGCGCATAGTTCGTGAGCACGGCCCGGTGCTTGAAGAGGGCGTCGTCCATGCTCTCCACGCCCGCGCCGCCGGCTTGAATCCACCTGAGTCTTGGCGCGTAGTCGAGATCGTCGCCGCGGATGCCGCCGTACACGACTTCGGCATCGCGCAATTTTTGGCGGAACTCCTCGCGGTTGGCGGCCATGTCGATCACCACCGGAACTGGCGCGGCGGCCTGGATCTGGGTCACCTCGGCCGGTTCGAAGCGGTACATGGTGACGATGCGCAGGGGCTCCTGCGAGCGTCCGGCGGCAACCTGCGGGTAAGGACTGACGACAACCGGCTGGCGGCCGGGGCCAGTTGCCTGGGCGGCAGCAGCGGCGGCGGGGGTGGCGGCCGCGGCAACTTTCATCAGCGACCGGCGGGAAACTCGTTTGGCGGACATGGGATTGTTTTATCATAGGTCGGCTTATGTTCAGGGGAATCCTTCTCTTCATGCTCG
>CAYPUQ010000295.1:0-5914 GCA_964413655.1 uncultured Solibacteraceae bacterium
GGCCGGAACCGATCCGGATGGCGCCCGCCATGCCGGTCACGTAGCGTTGCGCGCCCTCGGGGTCACCCGCTGAGTCTTCCGAGTAAGAACCGCTATAAGTGTAGTTGAAAGCCGTGTCGTTGAACGGCGACGCAATTCGCTGGTGACCCACGATCCGGCCCGCGTTGGCGCTGAGGGCGCCGTAGTATGTTTCGAGAAACGCCCGCCCCGCCGCCAACTGGGAGACGTCCTGGCTAATTCCGCCCTCATAGTAGAGGCCTCCGAAGCCGGCGCTGCCGGGAGTCCGCCGCACGCCCACAAACAGATCCCAGCCGGTGGAGGAGCCACCGAAGACGAAGTTGCCATCCTGGGAGATGTATAGCGTCTTGGCGCCGGCGATCAACGTTTGGTTCGAGAGTTGGCCGTCGGGGAACGTGAGAGTGCCGGTGCCGTTCTCCAGCGCGTACCGCACGCCTTCGGCAGCCTGCTCGACAGTCTGGCTGCCCAAACCGCCGATGTACCCGGACAAGCTCACGGTTCCCTCGACGTTGCCCTGTCCATCGGGGCGAAGCAAAAACAGCGAATTTCGGGTTAGCGCCGGACTGCCGCCGGGAAAATCCATGTGAGCGACCGCATATTCTCCCTGAAACGCGCCCGCGGCAGCGGTGGAAGCGGGGGCAGCGATCAGCAGGTCGTTAATGCCGCTCTCGGTGCCGCTGCCGACGAAAATTCCTTGGGATACCAGTCCAAAAATCGCGCTGCCCTGGGAGACAGGGCTGGTAAGAAGACCGAAACCAGCCGATGAGATGGCGTATGTGCCATTCACTGAATACGGCTGAGAAGTGGCGGCGTTGGAGTCCCTGATCGTGCTCTCCAGGCTGTAGTTTCCCTCGCCATCGAACCGGATTGTTCCGTGGAGGGAGATAGCGCGGCCGAAGTTGCCGGCGAAGTCGCCCACGACGTAAACGACATGGCGAATACGGTATTCCCCGGCGAGGAGCGAATTGCCGCTCGTGTCCCAGGAAGGGGCGGTTTGAGCAGACGCCGCGGAGGCGGCAAGCAGGAAAATTGAAAAAATACTGGCGGAGCGGCTGATCATGTGTAATAATTCCACGCTAAAGGAACAATCGCCGGTGTGCAACAGGGGAATTTTGTCGCATGGAGACCAGAGAGAGAGAGCGATCTGTTTTTTCCGAAAATAAGGAGCTTATGGCATGAGGGATCGGATCTGGGTTGTAGTATTGGCGTCTGGGATGATCGCCGGGCCGACGGCAATGGGGCAAGATGTCCTTCTCCCGAGCCGGCAGCGGCCGGTGGATAATCGCATCGCGCCGATTGTCGATGTCGGGCCGAGCCTGACTGGTCTTGGACAGATGCAGACCCTCCTGGTGACAATCTCGAACCAGAATCCGTGGAGCAGCCAGTCCCTCAAAGCGGGCGACCGGTTCGAGATCGAGTTCGACCTGGGGGACGGACGGATTGAAACCTATCCAGATACGGTGATTACGACATCCGATCTGCTGGCCCCCTTGTATTTCAACACCGGCCAGGGCAGCGGCGCAAACAGCGTCGCCATTGCATACAACGGCCCGGAGGCGTTGTTTGGACCGGAGGATACGATCGCGGTCAAGGTTGGGGTGAGGGCGCCTTCCAGAGCACGGACCAATCCCGTGACACTGAAGGGCCCCAACGACTTCCGCTTCGCGCACACTGCGAGCATGGCGCAGATATCGGCGGTCGACTTCGAGTATGGAGCGCCGGGACCGCGCGGGCCGGCCGGTCCGCCGGGAGCCCAAGGACCCGCCGGCTTGCGTGGGTTGCAGGGCCTTGATGGGTTGCCGGGAGCGCCTGGGCCTCCAGGTTCTCCGGGACCAACCGGCGCGACTGGATCTCAGGGGCCACCAGTGTCGTTCCAGGGCACGTGGGCGGGCGGCACAGCTTACGCCATGGGTGACGCCGTCCATTACGACGGGTCAAGCTACATAAGCCTGTCGTCCGGCAATACCGGCAACACGCCGTCAAACGGCGCTCCGTGGGCCCTGCTCGCCAAGGAAGGCGATCTGGGTCCGACGGGCCCACAGGGGATACAGGGTGTCCAGGGTCCGCAGGGAATACAGGGTGTCCAGGGTCCACAAGGGCTGCAGGGGATTCAAGGCGAGACCGGGCCGAGCGGGCCACAGGGGCCGCCGGTCACGTTCGAAGGAGCCTGGAATTCCGGCGCGACCTACGCCACCGGCGACGCAGTCTCCTACCAGGGGTCAAGCTACATCAGCTTGGCAGACAACAACACGAACAACACGCCCTCGGATGGCGCCCCCTGGGCGCTGCTGGCCCAGCAGGGCGACGTCGGGCCGCAGGGAACGCAGGGGATTCAGGGCATCCAGGGCGAGCAAGGACCGCAGGGAAATCAGGGCATCCAGGGGCCGCAAGGACTGCAAGGAATTCAAGGCATTCAGGGGACGGTGGGGCCGGAGGGGCCACCCGTTACATTCAAGGGTACCTGGGCTTCCGGGACTCAGTACGACACCGGCGATGCCGTCTTCTACGACGGGTCGAGCTACGTGAGCTTGGCGGACGCAAACAGCGGCAACACACCTACCGGCGGAGCCCCCTGGGCTTTGCTCGCGCAACAGGGCGACACCGGACCGCAAGGACCGCAGGGAACTCAGGGCATCCAGGGCGTACAGGGAATCCAGGGTGAGCAGGGTGAACAAGGTCCCCAGGGGCTCCAAGGGATTCAGGGCATACAGGGGCCGCAAGGGCCGCCCGTCTCGTTCCAGGGAACGTGGAATTCGGGAACGACTTACGCCACCGGCGCCGCGGTTTTTTACCAGGGATCGAGCTATATCAGTACGGCGTCGGGCAACACGAACAACCTGCCGACGGGCGGGAGTCCCTGGTCTCTGCTGGCACAACAAGGGGACACCGGTCCGCAGGGGCCGGCGGGCACAGCGGGATCGGGGGTCACGTATGCGGGCCGGACTTTGAGCCCGGTCGCTTTGACCGCCTATATCAACCTGACCAATCCGGGCTCGACTAACGCCAACCTGACGCTGACCGAGATCATGATGCCGAGGGCTTGCACTTTCGACTCTCTCTACATGCAGTTTAGGGCCAATGCGGGTCAACCCAACCACAACTACACATTCGCTTTGGTCCGGAACGGCACAAATACCGCGCTGTCTTGTTCGCTCACGACGTCGGCCGGAGCCGCGATCTCTTGCTCGAATACGAGCGCGAGCGTGGCATTAGTGGCAACGGATTTGGTGACCCTGATGATACAGGACACCACTGGGGGCCTCACTCCGGAAGGCGCGATTCTGTTCGCGTTGAACTGCCAGTAGGCATTCAGACGCGGAACCAGCGGCGGGCTTTGAGTTCGAACCGCGGGAGCGTTCCCTCGGGTACCGCGCCGACCTCGACCCGCAGCCCGAAGGCGTTGTGCATGGCGGCACGGATGCGCTTGACGAGCGCGGCCTCGTCAGCGCAATCCGGAAGCGGCTCGATTTGCAGGCTCATTTCCGCCAGCGCGGTGGCGGAGGCGCGGATCTCGACGCGGTACTCGGCGATGCCCCCGCAGGAGCGGATGACGTCTTCCACCGCGCTCGGATAGACGTTAACACCGCGCACCACCATCATGTCGTCGGCGCGGCCCAGGATGCCGCCTTCGAGCGCCAGTTCGGAACTGCCGCAGCGGCACTGCGCGGTTTCGGCCCGGCGAACGATATCGCCCGTCCGGTAGCGGAGCAGCGGCGAGCCGGTGCGGCCGAGGTTGGTGAGGATCAGTTCACCCGTCTCGCCCGGCCCGGCCTGCTGGCGCGTCATCGGGTCGATCACTTCGGCGAAAAAGGACGGTTCGATGACGTGCAGCACGCCGGGCCGTTCCGGGCATTCGTAGGTGACGGGGCCGGTTTCGGTCATCCCGTGATGGTCGGCGACGCGGGCGCCGGGCCATCGCTCCTCGATCAGCGCTCGCGTGGCGGGTACGCTGCCGCCCGGCTCGCCGGCCACAATGATCCGGCGTACGCGGGACGCGGCAAGGTCGATTCCTTCCTCCGCGGCAACTTCCGCGAGATGAATGGCGTAAGTGGGCGTGCAGCAAAGTACGGTGGCTTCCACCGCCAGTATCGTCTGAAGGCGGGCGGCAGTTCGCATACCGCCGGCGGGGATGCAGAGGCAGCCGAGACCCGCGGCGGCGTCGAAGGCAACCCAGAAGCCGAGGAACGGCCCGAAAGAGAATGCAAAGAAGACGCGGTCCGCTGGGCCCACTCCGGCGGACTCGTAAACGCGCGTCCAGCAGCCGGCCATCCAGTTCCAACTCTCAGCCGTATCCAACCAGCGGATCGGCCGGCCAGTGGTGCCGCTGGTTTGATGGAAGCGGCAATAACGGTCCAGCGGGAACGTCAGGTTGGAACCATAGGGAGGGTGATCGGCCTGATCTTTCACCACTTCGTGCTTGGTGGTAAGCGGCATACGGCTGGTGAAGTCCGAGAGAGTCCAGTCGTCGCCTTCCAGGTCCGCATCGCGGAGTTTGGCGGTGTAGAAAGGATTGCTTCGGCGTAGAGTCGCGACGAGACGGCGCAGTTGTTGAAGCTGGAGCGCTTCGATGAGACGCCGGTCCACCGTCTCGGCGGGCGGTGTCATGCCCTCAGCAACTCCACTGGAGCGGCTTCGATGCGGTCGGCGATTTCTTTCGGGATCGGGACGCCCTTCATGGCGCCGGTGGCCTCGTCGCGCTTCACGCAGGCAACGACGAGCGTTCCCCGCGCGACCTCCCGCTCCGGCTGATCGTTCAGCTTGCGAAAAACGAACTGGTAGGCCAGGCTCTTCGGCCGCTTCTCACGGACCAGCAGCCGGATCTCCACCAGATCCTCGAAACGCAACGGGTGGCGGAAATCGCACGAGGCATGGACGCGCGGCCAGCCCAACGGTTCGGGGAACGTGGTGTGAATGGACAAACCGAGCGAGCGGAAGAAGGCGTGCTCGGCGGCCTCCATGAAGCGGAAGAAGTTCGAATAATGCATAATGCCGGCCATGTCGGTTTCGTGGAACTCGACCTGGCGGGTGAGCGAGTATTCGTATGCCACGGGAGTCAGGCCGGCACGCGAGCCGCTTCGGTCTGCACGAGTGGCCCGCCGTGGGCCAGCGGCGGCGGGACGGCCGCAAACTCGGCGACGGCATCGAAAAGCGGGCCGAAGTCGCGGAACAGGTGGCCGATGAGGCAATCCGTGAGGTCGCCTCTGAGGGTAGGATGCTTACCGATTAGCGCACCGAAGCTGAAATTGTGGTCGTAGAAGCTGTAGACAAGACGGCGCATCGCTTCGATCCCCTGGCACAGTTGCTCGCCGTAGTCCCGGAAGTGTTCCGCCGATACGTCGCCGGCAGCGAGCGCGGCGTCCACCGCGCCGGCGGCCATCTCGCCGCTGCGCAACGCCAAAAACACGCCCGACGAGAAGACGGGATCGAGGAAGGCAAACGCATCGCCGATGAGAACTAGCCCGTTCTCGGCACAGTAGCGAGAGCGGTACGAGTATTCGCCGGTGACCCGGTACGGACCAAACTGCTCGCCGGGCGCGACGTGCCGCTCGATCCACTTGTTATTGCCGACCTCGCGGTGGAAGATCTCCTTGAGATCGCGCGTACCGCTGTATAGGTAGTCCTTCTCGGCGACGATGCCGACGCTGAGAACATCGTCCGGCAGCGGGATGTACCAGAACCAACCCTTCTCGGGCACGTAGGCCACGGTAGTGGCGCCTTCATCGAGTCCGGGATCGCGAAGGGCGCCCTTGTAGTAAGTCCAGATGGCGATCTTATTCAGGTACGGGTCGCGCACTTTCCAACCGTTGCGGCTGATCGAGAATGCGTCGCGGCCGCTGGCATCAATCGTGATGGGCGCGCGGACCTCGAACATCTCGCCGTCCTTCTTTTCGGCGCG
>CAYPUQ010000295.1:6014-7988 GCA_964413655.1 uncultured Solibacteraceae bacterium
TTCAGTTCCGCCGGGCTCCACAGAATATTCCGGCGGCCGAACAGCGGCTGGCCGGGATCGGCCCCAATCGCCTCGCTGATGAGTTCATCCGCAATCACGCGGAAATAGGCCACCGGGCGGCTTTCGTGCCTTACCTTTTCGATGCCGAGAATGGCTCCGAGGGGTCTTTTCCGCTCCAAAATCATCGCTTTCGCCCCGGGCGGAAAGCGCTCGAGGTAAATCCGGATTGCGCCCATCTCGACGACGGTTCCATCCGCTTCGCCCACAAGAAGCACCTGCCGCGACACAACGCCGCCGCGCAGAGAGTAACGCTGCACCCGCAGGCCCAGACTCTGACTGTACGCCTCCTCAAGCGTCGGAGTCATGTCGCGGTCGTGGACCAGCAGCCGGCGGCTCAAGGGGTCCAGCGAGGATGGGTCCACTTCGGCGGCCTCCGGCATGGCGAGACCCGATTCGCGATAGAAGTCGCTCAAGGGGTAGAGTAGATCCCATACGGCGCTGTCCCAGTGGGCCGGGGCGGCCGCGCTTCGGCCGGGCGCCATCATGAGTAGCGCACTCCCTGATGTTGGGGCAGGAAGAACCGGTACAGCAGTTTATCCACCTGGAGCAAGCCCTCGCGGGTGAGCCGCAGACCGGCGGGGTCATGGTTCAGTAAACCCTGGGCTTCGAGTTCGTTCAGTGACCCGGAGAACCTGCGGGCGAGATCTACGCCAAACTTATTCTGAAAGTACTCGCGGTGGACTCGTCCGAGTTTCATCTGAAGGATGAACTCGCGGATCATGCGCTCCTCGGTGGTTGGGGTGAGCGCACGATAGATGGGTAGCTGGCCCTGGTCGAGCCGTTCGATGTATGGCTCGAAATCGTGCTGGTTCTGATAATGGGTGCCGCCCACGTGCGAAAACGAAGCCACGCCGAGACCGATCATGTCGGCGCCGGTCCACAGTAAATCGCGATATAGGAACCGGGCGCGAGCGGGGTCCTTGACCGCGGTATAGGCGCTGGTGACGGTGTAGCCGGCTTTTTCGAGTTCGGTAAAGGCGGAGTCAACCCACCGGCGCTTCGTCGCCCAGTTCGCGACCGGGGCGACATCTTGCGCGAACACCTTCATCTCCTGGAAGAGCGTCGTGTTGTACGGCACTTCCATCTGATAGACAGTGACACTGTCGGGCTGGAGATCGACAGTTCTGCGAACGCATTCAGCCCAGTTGGCGTCCGTTTCCCCAACCATCCCGGCGATGAGATCGATGTTGATCTGGGGAAAGCCGACCGACCGCGAGATTTCGTACGCGCGGTCGATCTCCCGGGCGCCGTGCGCGCGCCCATTGGTTTTGAGAATGCCTTCGTCGAAGTTTTCGATACCGAGGCTCAGACGGGTGACTCCCATCCCTTTGAGGATTTCGAGCTTCCCCTTGGTGATGGTTCCCGGTTCGCACTCGAAGGTGATCTCTTCGGCCTCATCCCAGGGGAGTAGCCGGTTCATCGCATCCACGACGCGGCGGAGCTGGTGCGTGGAGATAAACGAGGGGGTGCCTCCCCCGAAGTAGACGAATTTCGGCTTGCGGCCCCCGACGAACGGCTTGGCGGCATACAGGGTTAGTTCATCGACGACCGCGCGAAGATAGCGGTCGATTTCGGACGAGTCCTTGTCGGTGTAGACCTTGAAATAACAGAAATGGCAGCGCTTCCGGCAGAAGGGGATATGGAGGTAGACGCCCAGCGGCGTGCCGGGCGCGGCCGGCCGCTCCAGGGCGGCGTGAGCCTCGGTTACGAAGTCTGGTTTCCAGGAGGAATACGGAGGATAATTGGAGACGAAGTAGCTGCCCGCTGTCGTTTCTTCCGCTTCGGCGAGTTGATTGTTGGCCGGTTCGTGCATCGTGGATCCAGGTTCATCGATCCCCTCACACCCTCGACACACCAACCAGTTGCGCCAACCGGCCCGCTGCATCGCCCCTTATTTGTTAGTTTACCATCGGC
>CAYPUQ010000296.1:0-7987 GCA_964413655.1 uncultured Solibacteraceae bacterium
GTCTGCCGGGACGCCGCCGTCGATCAGGACGCCGATGGGCAGGGTTTCGGCGACCTCGGTGATACCGGTCAGCGTATAGGCTCCCCAACGGGACGCGGGCAGGCCCGGCCGCCAGCCGGCGGTAGGAATCGAGCAGAGCGCGCGGCGTGGTCCACACCGCGGCCTCGCCAATGCCTTGCAGTGCGACCTCTTCGTTTGAACCGGCATCGCGGACCTCGAAGCCGGCATCCCGCAGCCGCGCCGCCAGCCGGGCGGGTTCGACCAATCGCGCCGCCCGCGCGAAGTAGGAGTTGCATGAGTACGCCAGCGCGGCGGCCGCGTCGAGCGGCGCCGCCGTCACGGGATGGCTGCAATCGAGGTTCCGCCCTTGCAGTCGGACCTTGCGCTCACATGGCAACACCGGCGTGGCTATGCCCTCGGCGGCCAGCGCCAACAGAACGAACGGCTTGATGGTGGAACCCGGCGCGACGCGCCGATTCACCGATTCCTCTCCTTGCGCAGTCATGATGCGCCCATCGGACACGTTGGCCACCAGCACGACCGCGGCAAGGGCAAACGCCAGCATCGAACGCCCTACCGGTCCTTCGGCGGCTGGCTGGCGAGCAGGATCAGCGCTTCGCGGACGCGGACCTTCTGAATCTCGTCCACGATCAAGTACCGATGCGGCCCGTTCGCCGACGGTTCCAGACGCGTCTTTCCTTCATCGTCCACGACGATCCGCCCGGGAGGAGACAGCGAGAAATAGTTCTGGTCCGGCCGCACGGCGTAGAGAACGGAAGTGAGATCCCACGTCTGCCGGTCGTATGGCATCTTCTTGTAAGCACGGTAGGCATCGACGACGGGGTGGTTCTCGACGTAAGCAAAATCCTCTTCGATGCTCCGCGCGGGGAACAGAATCGCGTCGCCGATCTCGTAGCCGCTGGCGACAACCGGAGCCGGCCAGTCGTTGAACACCTTCTTGGCCGAGGGGATGTCGGTCTTGACGTTGTACTCGGGCGGCCCCGCCGGGAACTGGCCCGCCATCACCGACAACAGCTTCACCTTGCGCTTCACCAACTCGGTTCCGCCGGGCGCCGCCAGCAGGCGCGCTAAGTTGGTGCTGAATCCCACTTGCACCACCACCACCGAGCCGTCCTTCTCTTTCTCCAGCGCTTCGCGAATCGTTCGCACGGCATCGGGCGCGTCGCGGCCGGCCTGAATCCGGCGCGGGTACAGCGGCGTGTTGTTCGGGCCGCGGCGTTCCGAGGGCTCGCGGATCATCGCACTATCTTCCGGGGTTTTCCCGTCGCGGATCATCCCGATCGGTATATTGGGGCGCTGGTAGAAGTGGTTGACGAGGTCGATATAGGGCGCCGCCCAGGTGTTGTCCTTCGTGATGGTGACTGCGATCAGGCGCGCTTCGCCCCGGCTTTCGAGTGCGTGAAGCATCGCCAGTGCGAGAGCGTCGTCGATGTCGTTGCCCATGTCGGTGTCGTAAACGACCGGTACCGGTTCGCGGGCCGCGTTGGAAGCGCAGGCGGCGAGCAACAGCAAGACGACGAGTGCGCGGCGCATAGTATCATGATGCAGCAATGACCAGACGAGCGTTCGTGGGCACGGCCGTCACCGGCGCGCTGGCGGCGCAGAGCGGAGGACGTGTGCGAATCGGTTTTCTTGGCGCCGCTCATTCTCATGCCGGGCCCAAGGTGAAGATCGTCCGCGACTCCGCGGGTTGGGAACTGGCTGGCATCTGGGAGCCCGACGCCGCTCTGGCGGAGAGTTACCGGAAGATGGGCGTCAAGCTCGTGAGCAAGGAAGAACTGCTCGGCGATGCGTCGGTGCGGGTGATCGCGGTGGAGTCCATAGTGAAGCCGCTCGCCGAACTCGGACAGGCGGCTCTGGACGCCGGCAAACACGTCCACCTCGAAAAGCCCCCGTCGGACAACATGGCCGCCATGCGGAAACTCGTCGATACGGCGCGGCGGAAGAACCTCATCCTCCAGATGGGTTACATGTGGCGTTATCATCCCGGCTTTAACGCCGCGCTGGACGCCGCGCGGAAGGGCTGGCTCGGCAGTGTGTACCTTATCAAGGGAATGATGAACACGCTCATCGACGCCGAGCGGCGCAAGGAGTGGGCGCTGTTTCACGGCGGGCAGATGTTCGAGCAGGGCGGCCACCTGATCGATCCCATCGTGCGGCTGCTCGGGCGGCCGGAAAAGATCACCCGCTTCCTGCGCAACGACGGCGGCTTCGGCGACAACCTGTTCGATAACACCGGCGCCGTCCTGGAGTATCCAAGCGCGATGGCGATCATCACTAGTGCGGTCTTGCAGCCAAACGCCACCCCGCATCGCTGCCTTGAGATTTACGGCAGCAACGGAACGGCGGTCGTGCGGCCGATCGAGGGTCCGCCGAAACTGGTGATGGACCTGCAGAAGGCCACCGGTCCCTATCAGAAGGGATGGCACGAGATCCCGCTGCCGAAGTTCGAACGCTACGTGGGCGACTTCGCCGAACTGCTCGATTGCGTGCGTTCGACCAAGCCACTGTCGATCACGCTGGACGAGGACCTGGCCGTTCACGAAACTTTGCTGCGCGCGTCGGATATGTGGAACTGACGCCCGCTAAGGAGAATCTACTTTGCCAACCACACGTAGACAAATGATTGGATCGATCCTGGCGGCATACGGCATTGCCGCCGCGCCCGGTGGGGACAATGTAAGACGCTTCGTCCGCTACCGGCACAAAGACGAAACCGCGACCGGGATTCTCGAAGGTGAGAACGTCCGGAAGATCGGCGGCGACCTATTCGGCCGCTACCGCGTTACCGGCTCCCCGATGAAGCTGAAGGATGTGAAACTGTTGGCGCCAGTCCAGCCGCCCAAAGTCTTTGCCGTTGGCCTCAACTACCGGAGCCACCTAGGCTCGCGCCCCGCGCCAACGCAGCCGGAGATCTTCTACAAACCCATTACGTCGATTCAGGATCCGGGCGGGCCGATCGTGATTCCGAAAGAGTCGGTGAACACGCACTACGAGGGCGAATTCGTGCTGGTGATCGGGCGGACGCTGCGCAATGCCTCGGAGCAGGAGTCCGCCGCCGGTATCTTCGGCGTCACCTGCGGCAACGACGTGAGCGAACGCGACTGGCAGAACGGCCCGCAAAAGGACCTGCAATGGTGGCGAGCGAAAGGCGCGGACACCTTTGGACCGCTCGGACCGGTCGTTGTGCAAGGCATCGACTACGGCAATCTGAAACTGCAGACGCGGCTGAACGGCGAGGTAGTGCAGGAGCAATCGACCTCGGATCTGCTCTTTCCGCCGGCGGCTATCGTCAGCTATATCAGCCGTTACGTCACCCTCCAGCCGGGTGATCTGGTTTACACCGGCACGCCGGGCACGACGAAGAAGATGAAATCCGGCGATACCGTGGAAGTGGAGATCGAGGGAATCGGCACGCTGAAAAATCCAGTCAAATCGGCCTGATATTAGATCTGAGCAGGTCTAAAGCCATACCATGGAAGGTATGGAGAATTGGATCAATTCGCTCACCGTTCCTGATTTGTTGCCATATCTGCGGCACCTGATCCGGGTTGTGGTCATCCTCGTTGGGGCGTATATCGCGATCGCGATTCTGCGCCGGGTGATCCGAACTGTGCGCCATCATTTCGGTGAGGTGATGACGCGCCACGGCGAGACCAACCAGTTAGAGCTGAACAAGCGGGCGGACACGCTCGCCGGCATCCTGCAAAAAGTTGTGACTGTTCTGATCGTGGTCGCGGCGATCATCATGTCGCTGAACGAACTGGGTTTCAATATCGCCCCGCTATTGGCTAGCGCCGGTATTGTCGGCTTGGCGGTTGGCTTTGGGGCGCAGACCCTCGTGAAGGACGTCGTCACCGGCTTCTTCATGCTGCTGGAGAACCATATCCGCGTCGGCGATATCGTGGGAATCAACGGCACCGGCGGCGTCGTCGAGGAAATCAATATCCGCACGACGGTGCTGCGCGATCTGTCGGGCACGGTGCATGTTTTCCCGAACGGCTCGATTGAAACGTTGTCGAACCGCACGCGCGAGTTTTCCTTCTTTGTCTTCGACGTCGGCGTCGCGTACAAGGAAGACACCGACCGAGTGAATGAAGTGCTGATGGAGGTGAGCGCGGACCTCTGCGCCGATCCCGAATACCAGCCGTTCATTCTCGAACCGCTCGAAATTCTCGGCGTGGACCAGTTCGGCGACTCGGCCGTGGTGATCAAGGCCCGAATCAAGACCGTCCCCGGCAAACAGTGGTTTGTCGGCCGCCAGGCGAATCGCCGCATCAAGAAGGCGTTCGACGAAAAAGGCATCGAGATTCCGTTCCCGCACCGCAGCCTGTACGTCGGCGAGGCGAGCAAACCGTTCCGGATGGAAATGGCCCTCCCGGACCGGAACAATCTGCGTACACTGGTGCGAGAAGTGATGGAGGAAATGCAGGTCGGCGGCAACTCGGGCGGCAGCCGCTAGACCGGCCGGCAAACCCGAATGGAGAGTTCCAAGCGGCAGCAACACGCGGCGCGCTTCGCCATGGCCGCCTGTTTCAACATGATCGCCTTCCACGTGAGTTCGAAGGCGGTTCGCGACGCGCTGTTCATCACCAGCTTCGACATCACGTCGCTGCCGGTGATGATCATTGCTGCGTCGATGTTCTCCGTCGGGTTCGTGCTGTTGAGTTCCCGTGTGATGACGCGGTTGACGCCGGCTCGGCTGGTGCCGGCCGCGTTTGCCGGCAGCGCCGTGCTGCTGCTGCTCGTCTGGTTCTTTCTTCACGAGGCGCCCAAGACGGCCTCGATCGTCGTCTATCTGCACGTCGTGGGGTTCGGATCGTGGCTGACATCCGGCTTCTGGTCGATGATCAACGAGCGGTTCGACCCCCGCACGGCGCGGCAGCGCATCGGCCGGATCGCCGGCATGGGAACGCTGGGCGGCATCGCCGGCGGCCTCGTCGCCGAGCGCATCGCGGCCTACGCCTCGATGGAGACGATGCTGCCGGTGCTGGCCGCTTATCATCTGACGTGCGCCGCCTTCCTGCGCTTCCTCAGCCGGCCCGATCAGTTGGAGGAAACGCAGGGTATCCGGAAGGACGTGGCCCAAGCGGCGATCGCGGAGGAGAAGTCGGTCTTCCGGATCATGCGCGAGGCTTCGTACCTGCGGACGCTCGCCGCGCTGGTGATCCTCGGCACCATCAGCGCCGCGATGATCGACTACGTTTTCAAGTCGCAGGCCGCCCATTCCTACGGCGGCGGCGAGCCCCTGCTGCGGTTCTTCGCGATCTTCTACAGCGCGACGGGTGTGCTGACCTTCCTGGTTCAGACGTTCGTGACACGCTACTCGCTGGAGAAACTCGGCTTGGCGAAGACCGTCGGCACGCTGCCGTTTGCCGTCAGCTTCGGCGGCCTGACCGCGCTGGTTCTGCCGGGCGTTGCCAGTGCCACGCTTGCCCGCGCGCTCGAAGCGGTTTTTCGCGGGTCGTTGTTTCGCTCTGGCTATGAGCTTTTCTACACACCCATTCCCACGCGCGAGAAACGGGCGGCCAAGGCGATCGTCGACGTCGGGTTCGACCGCCTGGGCGACGCGGTCGGTAGCGGCTTCGTCAAGATGCTGCTGCCGCTCGGCCCCGCGCTGGCGATTCCGTCGATTCTCACGGGCGCAATCCTGGTGGCTCTCTGCGCTCTGTGGGTCGCGGGCCGGCTGCAGGGCGCCTATATTGGCGCGCTCGAACGCGGCCTGATGGAACGCGCCGGCGATTTCACCGTACCGCCGGCCGTCGACACGATGGGCATGACGCTGCTGCTCGACCCGGCCACCGTCACACGCACCATAGCCAAAGCGCGCGCCGCACGGGACGCAGTCACCAAAGACCTCGCGCCGGCGCCGCGCGAGCGCGGCGAGCCGTCGCCCGTCACCAGTTCCTCGGTGACGGATCCACTCCTGCAGCGCATCGCGACGCTGCGCTCCGGCAGCGCCGCGAAGATCAAGTCCTGTCTCCAATCGTCCGAGCCGCCAACGTCCGCGCTTATTCCGCACCTGATTCAGCTTCTAGCCTGGGATCCGGTGTATCCCGACGTCATTCGCGCGCTCCGCCAGGTGGTGGAACAGCACGTCGGGCAGTTGCTCGACGCGATGCTGAATCCGGAGACCGACTTCGCCATCCGGCGGCGGATTCCCCGGGTGTTGACGGCGGCCCGGTTGCAGCGGGCGGTGAACGGTTTGCTGCTCGGGCTGTTGGACCGCCGGTTCGAGGTCCGCTTCCAGTGCGGGCGCGCGCTGGCGACGATCCTGGAGCGGCACCCCGAACTCAAGATCCTGTCCGGAGAGGTCTTCGCGGCGGTGCATCGCGAGGTGGCCGTCGGACGGCCCGTTTGGGAGAGCCGCCGGCTGCTCGACCGGCTGGAGGACAAAGACACCGCGCCCTTCGTCGATGAGTACCTGCGCGACCGTGCCAACCGGAGCCTGGAGCATCTGTTCACCCTGCTGTCGCTGGTGCTGCCGAAGGATCCGTTGAAAGTGGCGTTCCACGGCCTGCACACCGACGACGAACAGCTTCGCGGAACCGCGATCGAATACCTGGACAGCATCCTACCCAACGATGTGCGCGACCGGTTGAAGCCGTTGCTCAACGTCGACCGCGCGACCAGGCTCCGCGACTCGCGCTCCAGCCAGGAGATCCTGAACGAGTTGATGCAATCGAACCAATCCATTCTCGTGAACCTGGCGGAGTTGCGGAAGCGGGCGGAGACGAAGGAGGCCCCGGAGTCCCCGAAATGACGCCGGCGATGTACACGGACTTGGCGCCCTGGTGGCCGCTCATCTCCGCTCCCGGCGAGTACTCCGAGGAGGCGGCGTTCTACCGGAAAGCACTCGAAGAAGCGTGCGATCGTCCGCCGCGGACGCTGCTGGAACTTGGCAGCGGCGGCGGCAACAACGCTTCGCATCTGAAGCAAAGCTTCGAGATGGCTCTCGTCGATCTCTCGCCCGGGATGCTCGCGGTGAGCCGCCGGCTGAACCCGGAATGCGAGCACATCGAGGGCGACATGCGGACCGTCCGGCTTAGCCGCCAGTTCGACTGCGTGTTCGTCCACGACGCCGTTGTTTATATGACGACGGAAGCTGATCTGCGGCAAGCCATCGAGACGGCCTTCGTCCACTGCCGTTCGGGTGGCGCGGCGTTGTTCGCGCCGGATCACGTCAAGGAGAACTTCCGCCCCTCGACGGATTGTGGCGGCCGCGACGGCGAGCGTGAGAGCCTGCGCTACCTGGAATGGACCTGGGACCCCGACCCGGCGGACACTACCTGCCTCGTGGATTACACCTACGTCCTGCGCGGCGGCGATGGCGCGGTTCGCGTTATCCACGACCGGCACACGGAGGGCTTGTTCTCTCGCGGCGACTGGCTGCGGCTGCTGACCGAGACTGGATTCGAAGCGAGCGCGGTACCCTTCGAGCACTCGGAACTCGAACCGGGAACGTACGAGGTCTTTGTCGCCCGCCGGCCAGCGGCGGGCGCTCCCCGTCGTCGGCTACCCTGATCCTGGAATTGAACCGTTGACAGCCGAACAGCATCTCCGCGAAAAGCTACGCAAGATCACCGCATTATTCGAAGGCGCCGCCACTATAGGCGAACGCGAGGCCGCGGCAGCCGCGATTCAACGGATCCGGCAAGCGCTCAACACCGCCGTCAAAACGCAGCCGCTGCCCGAGACAAAGTTTTCCCTGGCGGATCAATGGCAGAGACGCCTCTTCATGGCGCTCTGCCGGCGATACGGGCTCGAACCGTACCGCTATAAGGGCCAGCGTCATACCACGGTGATGGTGCGCGCGCCGCGGACCTTCGTGGACAACACGCTCTGGCCGGAATACATCGAGTTAGAGGAAGCCCTGCACTCTTATCTCAACGAAGCCACGGAACGTATCATTCGGGAAGAGGTCTACAGGGATACGGGCGAAGCGGAAGCGCCAGATTAAGATCCG
>CAYPUQ010000297.1:0-7918 GCA_964413655.1 uncultured Solibacteraceae bacterium
GCGGCGCACGCGGGCGCGCTCGGCCGGCGTGATCGCGCGGGTGCGGTTGCGGCACGCCTCGCACCAGGACAGCACGGTTGCATTTCGTAGACGGAGCCTTTCAGCAGCGGGCCGGCCTGGCGAATCTGGTAGGGTCTTCCGCCCAACGCGCGTCTCTAGTCCGACGCAGCCACCGCCAGGCTTGGGTCATCCCTCAAGTGGGCCGGAAACAATTAACGCAAACCATGAAACAGGGTCGCTCCATATCCGATTGTTGTCGATTGTTTTCGGTTTCCGGCAACCTGGGACGGCCGGGCACCATCAAAGATTATTAGGGTTCTTCCGCGTGCACTCGATTCTTGTCTTCACGATTGGCCTGATCGCGCTGATGGGCCCGGCCGTAGCGGCGACCCTGAAGCCCCGGACTCTGGCCGCCTGGCAGAGTTACGTTCAGCAGCGTGAAGCTCAAATCGACAAGAACCGCGTGAACGGCCGGCACTTCCTTTGGCTCGACGAAGACTCCAGCCGGCGCGGCAAGGTTCGCGCCGGCGAGGTCGTAGTGGACGACTGGGTGGACGGGCCTTCCCGCGAGATCCCCGAGGGCATGATTCAAGACTGGGTTGGAGCGGTTTTCGTTCCCGGCGCGACCATGTCCGATGCGCTCGGGCTCGTTCAGGACTACGACAACCACAAGCGGTTCTACGGTCCGGAGGTGGTGGATTCGCGGCTACGGGACCGCGAGGGAGACCGGTTTCGTGTTTTCCTCCGGCTGCTGAAGAGGAAGGTCATCACGGTCGTGCTCAATACGGACCACGATGTCCAGTACTTTCCTGTCAGCGCGAGCCGCGTTCATAGCCGCTCGGTCGCCACGCGAATCGTCGAGGTGGACAATCCCGGCGAGCCGGGCGAAAGGGAGATGCCCCCCGGCAACGACAACGGCTTCATGTGGCGGTGGAACTCCTACTGGCGCTTCGAAGAACGCGACGGCGGGGTTTACGTCGAGTGCGAATCGATCTCGCTCAGCCGCTCGGTACCATTTGGGCTGAACCTGATGCTCGAACCCATCCTCCGGAGCCTGCCGCGCGAATCGCTCGAACACACGCTGGTGAATACCCGCAAGGCGATTCAACAATCGCACGGGACCGGAAATCCCCGATAGCCAGGGCTGGCGTTCACTGGCGCAGTTCGCGGAACAATTCACGGAAGCAGTTGGCGGCTTCGCGGGCGTTGCGATTCGTGACATCGTCGCCGAAGTAGGCGCGGGCGAAGGGGCCGAAGCCGCACCAAGTGGTCTGCAGCATGCCGAGCATGCGCGCGGCGACGGCCGGGCTGGCGGACGCGCGGGTGAGGCGGATGAGGTCCAGTTGCCGGAGCGCCACGGAGGCCTTGCGCCACGGGGACGAAACCACCGGGAAGCCTTCGAGGGCGAAGTAGGGCGCCGTGGGATGGGCCGATTCGTAGTGCCAGTCGGCGATCACCACGTCCTTCGGAATCAGGCCAATCGCCGGCGCCGTGGCGTTCGCGCTCGCTTCCCATTTGCCGATGCCGGTCTTCTCGGCGTCGAGGAGACGGTCGCCCCAGATCCAGAGCGAATTGCCTTTACCGGCCAAGTGGTCGCGCAGGCGCCTCACTTCGCCGGCGAATAGCTCGGCCTTGTTCTTGCCGCGGCAGCGCGTGCAGTCGTCCTCGCCGAGCAGGAACACTTCGTCCATGCCGGCGTGGAAGGCATCGGCGCCGGTTACTTCGACCACCTCGTCGACAAGGTCGAGCACCACTTCATGCACTTTCGGGTGAAGCGGACAGTAACTGCGGCAGTAGATGCCCTCGTTGTTTGGGTACTTGCCCGGCGTCTCATCGAAGTCCGGGTAGGCGCGTAGCAGCGCATGGGTCGTCTTCGCCCAGGACTGGTGGCCCAGCAAGTTGATCTGCGGAATCAGGCGTACGCCGGCGCGGCGGCAAGCTTCGGCGAGCTGTTTCACGGCGGCCAAAGACAGAGCGTCCGGCTCCGCTACCTCGGGCCGGCGGCCGAACTGGTAACGATAGTCGATTTCCAGCACGAGGAGATTGACGCCCTCCTTCGGCAGCGCTTCGCCGATGAAGCGTACCGCGAGGGGGATTTCATCGGATTTGGGCGCGCTGAGGTGCAGGCCGCGCACCGGCAGCGGTTCGGCGGCCAGAGGCGCGAGCCAGCAAAGCAACAACGCCAAAATTGCCGGCTTGGTATACTGCTTAATTACCCTCATCGGTTAAGTTCCCTATCAGGAGTTCCATTTTTCATGTTGCAAGCGACCCAGCTCCGTCCGGGCATGGTCATTAAGTTCAACAACGAACTACACTCCATTTTTAAGGTAGAACATCGCACGCCGGGCAACCTGCGCGGATTCGTCCAGGCGAAGATGCGCCGCCTCTCTTCCGGCTCGATGATCGAACACCGGTTCTCGTCGGAAGACCGCGTGGAGCGCGCGATCCTCGACGAACAGATCTTCGAGTACCTCTACGACGACGGCGAAGCGTTCCACTTCATGAACTCCGAGACGTTCGATCAGATCCACCTGAACCGTGACATGCTCGGCGACGCGGTGGATTATCTCACTCCGCAGTTCAAGGTCAACATCGTCTTCTACGAGGGCAAGCCGATCAGCGTTGACCTGCCGCCGACCGTCGATCTCCAGGTCGTCGAGACCGAGCCGGGCCTGAAGGGCGCAACGGTCTCGAACGTCACCAAGCCCGCCAAGCTCGAAACCGGACTCATCGTGCAGGTACCGGCCTTTATCAACGAGGGCGAGA
The DNA here is from genome assembly GCA_964413655.1 of uncultured Solibacteraceae bacterium. Classification (GTDB taxonomy): domain Bacteria; phylum Acidobacteriota; class Terriglobia; order Bryobacterales; family Bryobacteraceae; genus CAYPUQ01. The sequence continues at coordinate 2,767 of CAYPUQ010000297.1, forward strand.
AGATCCGCGTCTCGACCGCCGACGCCTCCTACATGGAAAGAGCGTCCTGAAGCGCGCGCGCCAGCGCCTCTTCCTGCTCCTCCAGCACCGTCCGCAGATCTAGCAGCAGCCGGTTGGTCTCGATCCGGGCAATCACCGGCAGTGCCCCGCCTCGCAGCACCCGTTCCAAGGCGACGACGTCGCGGCCGTCCGCTACTACAAGCCAGGTGGGCAGGGTCTGGGCGGGTGTCGACCCGCCACCAATCACCGATTCGCCCGCCTCCACGCGCACCGCTCCCGCCGGCAGCTTTGCCGCCAGCCGCTCGGCCCGCTCGCGAAGCCGCTCCAATGGTTCACGAATCATCCGTAGCGCCGGGATATCGTCCCAGCGTTCGAGCAAGAGCTTGCGCAGCGTCGCCTCAAGAGCGGCGAGAATGAGTTTATCCAGGCGCAGCGCGCGAAACATAGGGTTCCGCCGCAGGCCCGCGACCAGTTCCGCGCGCCCGGCCAGAATTCCAGCCTGTGGTCCGCCGAGCAGCTTGTCGCCACTGAACGAGACGATGTCCACGCCATCGGCGAGCGCGTCCTGCGCCAGCGGCTCGTCGATTCCTTGTCTTCGCAGATCGACGACGCAGCCGCTCCCGAGGTCCTCGTAGACCGGCAGCCCGTGCGCGTGCGCGGTCTCGACGACTTCGCGGCGCGCGGGTTTCGCGGTGAACCCCTCGATCCGGAAGTTACTCGGATGGACGATCAGGACCAGGCGGGTGCGCTCGTTTATCGCGTTCCGGTAGTCCTCGATGCGGGTGCGGTTGGTCGTTCCCACTTCGCGGAGCACGGCGCCGGAACGCGCCATGATATCGGGAATCCGGAACCCATCGCCGATCTCGATCAACTCGCCGCGCGAGACGATAACCTCGCCGCCGGCGCCTAATTCGTTCAACGCGAGATAGACCGCCGCGGCGTTGTTGTTGACGGCGATGCCCGGCGCGCCGAGCAACCGCGCGAGCAGGTCCGCAACATGCACGTCGCGCTTGCCACGCGCGCCGGCAGCCAGGTCGTACTCGAGGTTACTGTAACCGGCCGGCAGTTCGAAGAGTGGCAGCGGCGCGCGGCCGAGGTTCGTATGCAGCACCACGCCCGTCGCGTTGATCACGCTGCGCAGGGAAGGGCGCACTAGCGCCCGCAGGCGATGTTCCACCAGGCGCGCCGGATCGGGCAGATCGGCCTCGCCGGCCAGCAGGCGCCGCCGGGTCTCGTCCACCGCGGCGCGCACCTCGGCCAGGATTAACGCCCGGGGAAATTCGGATTCGAGGGCGCGCAACGACTCCAGCACTTCATGCACGGCCGGCAGTTCGCGCAGCCGCACGCTCGCCGCCGCGTCAATACTCACTTCGGAAAGATGCGGTCGAGTTCTTCGAGGCTTGGCCGCCGGCCGTATTCAGCCAGTTCGAAGGACTCGGTGTATTTCACTTGCGCCGCGCGGTCCTTGCCGTAGCGGCGCACGAGCGCCTGCCGCGCCGCTTCCGACAGCGTCTGCACCCGCATACCCGCCAGCCACTTCTTCCGCGCCACCGGGTCCTTCGGAACCTCGTGGAGCCGCCGGTCCACCCATGGGAGCCATTCGTAGAACTGCGACACGTGCGCGTCCAGCCCGTTCACCTTGGTCTCCCAGACATCGTCCAGTGCCACCACCACGTCCGGCCGGAACGGCGCCGGTTTCTGAAAGCCGTCCTGGTAGTACATGAAGACCGGGTTGCGGTCGAGCGGTTCGGTGTCGGCCACCACGTTCGGAACCACCACCATGTAGGCCGCGTCCTGGACGAGCACGCCGGTGTAGCGGTGGTCGGGGTGATAGTCGTTCGTGCGCGGCGCGATCACAATGTCGGCCTTCCACTCGCGGATGGCGCGGATGACCTGGCGGCGGACTTCGAGCGTGGGCATCAGCTCACCGTCGTGGTTGTCGAGCACCTGGTACTCGGCGATGCCGAGGCGGCGGGCCGATTCCTGGGTTTCGAGGTAGCGCCGCTTAGCGAGCATGCCGCCGCCGATTTCATGGTGCCCTGCGTCGCCGTTAGTGACGGAGACGAACTTGACCATGTGTCCGGCCTTGGCGAATTTCGCTGCCGTGCCGCCGAACTTGATGTCGCAATCGTCGGGGTGCGCGCCGAAGGCGATAATGCGCAGTTTAGCTTCCTGGGCGGGCGCGAAGCCGGCCAGGACCAATAGTAAGAGAACGCGTTGTATTCCTTGTTTCATCTGAAGCATGATTATATGTCACCTTGATTGAAGCCCGGTGAATCTCATGACCCGACGATTTGCGATTCTTCTCGCGCTGTGGCTGGCGCCGCTCGTGGCGCAGCAGCCGCCGGCCGACACTCCGGTGGACGTGGAGTTCCGCGGCAAGCGGCTGTTCACGCTGCATACGCGTCTCGCAGCGCTGTCGACGGAGGAGCGCCGCGATGGGATTCTGCTCCGCATGCGGCGCCTGGTGGAGAACACGGAACTGCCGCTCGAACCGGTCCGCTATGAACAGGAAGCGGGCCACATGTTGATCTTCATCGGCAACATGGCCGTGGCCGAGGTGACGACCGGTGAGGCCCGCGCCGCTGGGTTAGACATTCGCCAACTCGCCGAGACGCGGGCGCTGATCATCCTGGAGGCGGTCCAGACAGCGCGGCATTCGTTCGGGCGACGCGCGCTGCTGTTCGGGCTGCTCTGGGCGTTCATCGGGACGATTGCAGCGCTCGGGGTTTTGTATGCGATGCGCCGGCTCTTTCCGGTGCTCTATTCGCGCATCCAGTCGTGGGAGGGCACGGTCTTCCGCACGATCCGCTTTCAAAAGATCGAGATCGTCACGGCCCAGCGCCTCGCCGCGTCTTTCCTCCGGCTGGCGCACTGGGTTCGTCTTGCGGCGACGGCTACGCTGATCTTTTTCTGGCTCACGTTCGTCCTCAGCCAGTTCCCATATACGAGCGGCTATACGGTCAAGCTGCTTGGCTACCTGATGGAACCGGCGCGGGACGCCGGCCTGGCAATCCTCGACTATCTGCCGAACCTGTTCTCGGTTATCGTCATCGCCCTCTTCGTCTCGCAGATCGTGCGGCTGACTCGCTACCTCTTTGTCGCCGTGGCGCGCGAGAAGATCGTCCTGCCGGGGTTCCAGGCGGAATGGGCGCGACCGACCTACAAGCTGGTGCGGTTTCTGATCCTGATGCTCGGGCTGGTGATCGTGCATCCGTATTTGCCGGGCTCGAAGTCGCCCGCGTTTCAGGGGGTGAGCATCTTCATCGGCCTGATGCTATCGCTCGGTTCGTCGAGCGCGGTGGCCAATGTCGTCGCCGGCACCATTCTCACGTACACGCGCGCCTTCAAGATCGGCGACCGCGTGCGTATCGCCGAGACGGAGGGCGACATAATCGAAAAGCCGCTGATCGCGACGCGGATCCGGACAAACAAGAACGTCGAGGTGTCGATTCCAAATTCGATGGTGATGGGCGCGCACATCGTGAACTATAGTTCGTCGGCGGCTTCGCGCGGGCTGGTCCTCCATTCCTCGGTGACGATCGGCTTCGACGTTCCGTGGCGGCAGGTTCACGCCCTGCTGATCGCCGCGGCGCGGGATACCGACGGGATCATCGATGATCCGCCGCCGTTCGTGTTGCAGACTTCGCTGGACGACTTCTACGTTTCCTACCAGGTGACGGGCGTGGAGATCATGTCGCCGCACTACCGGGCGCAACGGGATGGAAATGCGACGACGATTCCGGCGGAGTTCGGGGGGCCGGATTGAGGGGAGTTCGGCCTCTGGCGATGTGGTAATCTACTGTTACAAGGCCTAGAGCGCCCCCGGAGAGGTGGCTGAGTGGTCGAAAGCAGCGGTTTGCTAAACCGTCGTAGGGTGTAAAGCTCTACCGAGGGTTCGAATCCCTCCCTCTCCGCCATCAACAATTTACGCGCGGATCTGAGACAAGCGAGTCCGATTCCAAGGCGCTTTGCTAAGGGATTGCTAACGACCGCGCATCTGTGCTCTCGTGCGGCGCACAGATTCCGTCGTTCCATAGGATTCCCCATGATGGCGCGCGCAGTGATACCTCTTTCAATCCCTACCGGCCGTAGCCTTATTGCCTTCTTTTCCCCATCGTAGCACGTAGGGCAGAACGGTCCTTCTCGATTGTCGCCGACCATCTTCAAACGCTGCCGAAAGCGCAGCTTGTTCTTCCAATGCTCGCACTCGCTCCTTTAAGCGAAGGTTCTGGTCCTGGAGTGAGATGATTTGCCCCTGAAAGTCCAGATCACGGTTTGAAGGTCGATAAGTTTTTGCTTACACTCGACCTCGTTGACATCCTTCGCCAATCCGGCTGAACCAGAGAGGCTGAGTGAGTCGCATCGCCATCGGGTCATCGCAACTTGCTGCTTCGTCCACTACGGCCAATCACGCTGCTCTGTGCGGGCTGATCCGGCCGGCGATTTCGGAGCCTCGGGCGTCCTGGGCCAGATCCAACTCGTAGTTCGCCTGGAGGTTCATCCAGAACTGGGTTGTCGTTCCGAAATACCTCGCCAGACGGAGTGCCGTATCCGCCGTGATCGCCCGCTTGCCGCGAGCCCGATATCATTTACGCGAGTCACTGGCACCTGCAACTCGATCGCGAGGTGGTTAACCGTCAGACCAAGCGGTTTCAGAAAGTCCTCCCGCAGTGTTTCACCGGGACGGACCGGCGGCATGGTCTTGGTTTTCTTTGCCATAATCCGAGCTCGCTAATGGTAGTCTACAATCTCGACTTCAAGGGCACCGGTATCGACTTACCGGAAGCAGATGCGCCACGGGTCGTTAACCCGAATGCTGTATTCCCCCTTGCGATCACCTGCGAGGACCTCCAGGCGATTGCCTGGAATCGCTCCAAGATCGCGCAGGGTTACGGCTGTATGAATGTGGTCCAGCTTTCGCTTCATCACCGGAGCGATACCCTGAAACTTCCGGCTGAACTCGCCGAGAAATACCTTCTCGGTCTCCCTGTCCCGGAATGACCGAATCACAACCCGATTGTACTACCGTTTGACGTTTAACGCAGGATGGTAAGATCTCCAATTTAAGGGTTCCCCGGCCGCCCGCCAGATACAACTAGCTACTTCCCGGCGCAAAAATCATCTTTCTGGAAATGCAGGCCGTTGTTCC
>CAYPUQ010000298.1:0-7913 GCA_964413655.1 uncultured Solibacteraceae bacterium
AAGTTGCGGACGCCGTCGTTACGCAGGCCCGCGACGCGCGGTGAAACGTTGCCCAGGGTGAACGCCGTCGGCTGGCTGAAGACGCTCCCGTCGAAGTAAGCGTTGAGCCGTTCGTGAACCGGTCCCGACTTCGCGGCGCTCTGGCCGTTGTTGTTCGGACGCGTCACAGCGTTGAACAGTCCCGCCGTGTTGCTCGCCGTGATCTGGAGCGGCGTCCCGGTCTGCAGCGTGCTGATGCCGTTGATCTGCCACCCGCCGAAGATCGCGTTGACGGCGGTCGAAACGTCGGACCCGAATCGGCGCCCGCGGCCGAATGGCAGTTCGTACACCCAACTCATCACAAAGCTGTGCAACAGATCGGCGTCGGAGAGCGACTTCGAGTCGCGGATGAAATAGCTGTCCTGGTGGCTCATGCCGTAATCGAGATTCTTCGCCCAAGTGTAGGAACCCTCGAACATCAGTCCCTTGGACAGCCGCTTCGACGTGGTCACCTGGAGTGAGTGGTAGCTGGACGAGGCGCCGCTGGTGTACAGCGGGATCACGTCCGTGAACTGCGGAAACGGCCGCAGAAGCTGCGCGCGGCTGATGGTCGGCGAGACGAAGAAGCCGCCCTGACCCTTACCGAAGAACGGATTCGCCACCTGTTGATTCAACTGTGAGCCCAGCGCCAGTTTGTCGACCGTCAGTTGGTTGATGCTAAAGCCGCTCTCTCCGCCCACCGCGAGTTGTAGCCCGCGCGTCCCGACGTAGGCCACTTCGAGCAGAATCTGTGAGGGCAGTTCCTGCTGAATGGTGAAGTTCCATTGCATGCTCCAGGGCGTGAGCGTGTTCTGGAGGACGCCCTGCAGGTTCGCGCCCGCCTGCGTCAGCAATCCCTCGGCAGCGCCCGGCGGCTCCCGGAAGCCCTGCGGATAGGGGTTGCGCAGCGTGTTGAAGGGCGTGATGCCATCGAGCGTCGTCAACCAGGGGTACTCGACCCGGAAGCCGAACGGGCCGACGGTGCCCTGCGCCGCCTGGTTGGACGGGCCGAAGATGTGGCCGTAGGCCGCGCGAATCACCGTCCGCCGCGCCGCCTGGTAAGCGAAGCCGATGCGCGGCGCCAGGTTGTTGCGGTCCCAGTTGTACTGATGGCGCGGATTGCCGTCCACCCCGACGAAGACCACGCCGCCACGGAGATCCGGAAACTCGGGGACTTCGCGGGCGAGCGGCGATGGCGCGGACGGGTCGAACCAGTTCATGCGGTTATAGCGTTCAGTCCGCGGCGTGTCCAGATCGTAGCGGAGGCCGAGGTTCAGCGTGAGTCTCGGCGTCACGCGCCAATCGTCCTGGAAGTAGAGGGCGTGGTAGAAACTCTGCGAAGCGACGTTCTTCCAGCCCTGGATCAGGACGTTGTTGGTTGTGCCGGTGCCCAGCAGGAACGAGGCGATACTGTTGCCCGCCGTCGCGCTGGCTTGGTTGGGATTGGGGCCCTGCGTGAAGCCGGCGGCGAAGTTAAACGTCCCGGCGCTGCGGGCCTCCCATACGTTCACGCGCAGCAGGCGGCCTTCCCAGCCGTACTTCAGCGTGTGGCGCCCCTTCGTCTGCGTGAGGTTGGCTTGCGCGCTGTAACTCATGAAGGCGTTCCAGCGGTGGTCGCTGCCGCCAAGATTGACGTAGCCCGAGGCCCCGAAACGGGGAAACATCTGCCGGTCCACCACCGAGTCGATCGCGGACGGCAGTCCGAGGCTGGAGGGCACAAACCCGAGGCCCTGGTTGTCGAAGACAAACAGCGTCCGGGCAAACCCGAGGCGGGTCGTGAGTATCGTGTTCGTCGAAAGCGTGTTGGTGTAGTCGGCCACCGCGCTGCGGACACGGTTCCCCTGGATCACGCGGCCTTCGGCGATGGTGAGGTCTTCGGGAAACGCCATCTGGGGAACATCCTCGTTGGTGCGGTGTGAATAGCGCCCGAAGAGCTTCTGCCTTGCGGAGAGGTTGTGGTCGACGCGCACGTCGAATTGATCGAGATTGATGCGGCGTACACCGCTGAGCGAGTAGTTGTTCAGGTTGGTAACCGGGTTGCCCTGCGTGTTCGGCTGCGGGTAAAAGCGCATCGCGTTTAGGGCGACCGCGTCGAAGCGCGAAGCCGGGATCGCGTTGCCCGGGAACTGGTCGCGAATGAAGCCCGAGCCGGCCGGGTTCGCCCGCGTCGTGAACGGGTCGAAGATCCGAACCTGCTGGCCATTGGCGGCGCGGGTTTCGGTGAAATCGCCCTGGCGCTCGATCAGCGTCGGCACGCTGAACGTGCTGTTGGCGAAAGAATTCTCGCGGAGGCCTTCATACGAGCCCATGAAGAACGTCTTGTCGCGGCGGATCGGACCGCTGATCGTGCCGCCGAACTGGCTGCGCTTGAAGCTGGCGAGTTCGACGCCGCGGCCGTTGTCGAAGAAATTGTTCGCGTCGAATGCCGAGTTGCGGAGAAATTCGTAAGCGCTGCCGTGAACGTCGTTCGTGCCCGACTTGAAGACGACGTTCAGCACGCTGCCCAGGCTGCGCCCGAACTCGGCCGAATAGTTCGAGCCCATCACCTTGAACTCTTCGATGGCGTCCACCGACGGAAACACGGAGATGCCGGTGAAGCCGTTGACCGTCGGGAACGAGGCGGTGACTCCGTCCACGATGGTGTCCATCATTGTCCGGCGGGCGCCGTTCACCGCATACGACATCTGGTTGTAGTTGTTGCCGATCGTGCCGATCACGCCGGGCGTGAGGAAGATCAGTGAATAGACGTTGCGCGTGTTCAGCGGCAGGTCGCGGATTCGCCGGTTGTCCACTACCTTGCCGACCGAGGATGTGGTGGATTCGATCACAGGCGCGTCGGAAGTTACCAGGACCGATTCAGTGACGGCGCCCAGCGCAAGCGCGATATCGACGCGGGCCTGCTGCTGCACCTGGAGGACAATGCCCTCCTGAACGAATTTCTTGAAGCCTTGCGCGGTGGCTTCCATGGTGTACCGGCCCGGCGGCAGCAGCGGGATGGTATAGGCGCCGCCGGCGTCCGATACGGCTTCGCGTTTTTGGTTGTTGTCGATGTTAATGGCAACGACCTCGGCGCTCGGGACTAGCGCGCCGGTGGCGTCCTTGACAGTTCCAAGAATTGTTGCGGTGAAGGACTGGGCGCTGAGCGTCGCGCCGGCCAGTCCAAGAGAGAGTGCAAGATGGATGATTCTCACGTTGTTTGACCCTTCCTCTCAATCCTCCGCAAGGGAGGTTTGCAGAGAATTAAATCACAATTACATTTCCGTTACAACCACCATCCTTCAGCCATCCGCGTTGACGAAGCGGACCATCTTTAGTATGTTGATAGACAATACGGCAATTACCGTGCCTTACCCTTTCCACCTACTCGACGCTCCAGCCGGCGAACTGGTCGGCTGGGCGGTCGAGACCTTCGGCTCCGCATTATGCGTTTGCACCAGCTTCCAGGACGAGGGGATGGTCTTGCTCGATCTGGCGGCCCGGCTGGATCCCAGCGTCCGCGTCATCACACTTGATACCGGCCGTCTGCCCGAGGAAACTCACCGGATGATCGAGCAGGTGCGCCAGCGTTACAGCGTCCGGGTGGAGATGGTGGCGCCCGATCCGGCCGAGGTCGAGACGATGACGGTCCTGCACGGCCCCAATCTGTTCCACGACTCGATCGCCAAGCGGCGCTTGTGCTGCCACATCCGCAAGGTCCGGCCGCTCGACCGCAAACTTGCCGGTTTCCAGGCCGTGGCCTACGGGCTCCGGCGCAGCCAGTCGGACACCCGCGCGGACATCGCCAGGATCGAGGAAGAAGGCGGCGGTCGGCTGCGCATCCACCCCTTGGCCGATTGGACGGCGGCCCAGGTGCGCGAGTATCTCGAACGCCACGACGTGCCCCGTCATCCGCTCTACGCCCAGGGCTACACAAGCATCGGCTGCGCGCCCTGCACACGCGCGGTTGAGCCAGGCGAGCACGAACGCGCCGGGCGCTGGTGGTGGGAACTCGATGCCGACAAAGAGTGTGGGCTGCATCAGACGCCGGAGGGGCAGTTGCGCCGCGAACTGGATGTCCTGCTCGACGAAGTACTGGCCGCCAGTGCCGTCTCGATTCATCAGCTAAACTAGGTCGTTCGCCTCGCGGCGGGGCGGCACTCTCAAGAACGAGGTTCATCATTGATCGATCTGCATACCCACACGACGGCTTCCGACGGAAGTCTCAGCCCGGCGGAGATCGTGCGCGCGGCGAAGGCCGCCGGTCTGGATGCGCTCTCCATCACCGATCACGACACGCTGGCCGGTTACGAGGAGGCCAAACCCGTGGCGGCCGAGGAGGGGCTGGAACTGGTCTGCGGCATCGAGCTGAGCACCAAGTTCGTGCAGGTCGACCGGCCGAAACCGAAAACCGTCCACCTACTGGGCTATTTCCCGAGGCGCGAGCCGGCGCCAGAGTTTCGCGAGTGGCTGCTCGATATGCAGGCGTCGCGCCGGGATCGCAATGTGCGGCTGGCGGCAAAGCTCCAGTCGATGAGCATCGACTTGACGATTGAGGAGGTGGAGGCGCGCGGACGGTCCATGGCGGGGCGCCCGCACTTCGCCCAGATTCTTGTGGAGAAGGGCTACGTCGCGACCATTCAGGAGGCGTTTGACCGCTACCTGGACGAGTCGGCGCAGGCCTACGTCGAGCGCCAGGAGCCCAGTTTTGGCGAAGGGGTGCGGCGGATTCTGGAAGCCGGCGGCGTGCCCTCGCTCGCGCATCCGATCCGGCTCGGCAAGCGCGTTCCGGCCCACGAGGAAGAAGTGATCCGCCAGATGGCCAAGATGGGCCTGAAGGCCATCGAAGCCTATCATTCCGATCACGGCGCCCGCGACCAGGAACGCTACCAGTTGCTCGCCCGCCGGTACGACATGGCCGTCACCGGCGGCTCGGACTTCCACGGCGAAATCAAGCCGGAGGTGAAACTCGGCGCCGGCAAAAACGGCAACGTCGCCGTGCCGAACAAGGTACTGGACCGGCTGAAGATGCTCGTCGCACGCTGAGTCTCCCGCTTGACATGAGCCAGATTCATCCCCTACCCTCATAGCTGTCATTGGTACGCCGCACCGTGCTCTGGAATGTGGCGTGGCAACAGGGAACCCGGTGGGAATCCGGGACTGCCCCGCAGCGGTAAACGGGAACGACCGCCATCATCAAGCACTGGCCGCCACGCGGCCGGGAAGCGATGGCCACTAGGACCGGCCCCAAAAAGGCCTCGCCCGTGAGTCCGAAGACCTGCCAGTGATGCGCGTACCCACGCGCATTTCAAACGCCACCTTCGAGGGCGAGGTGCTCATGAACCTGACATCTGTCAACGCACGGCTGCGACGCGGTCGTGCATCTCTTCTTTTCCTCCTTTTCATCGCGGTTCCCGGCCAGGCGGCCAGCGTCCGCGGTACGGTCACCGATGCATCCGGCGCCGCGGTTCCGCGCGCGGTGGTACTGCTCCACGCGCGCGAGGGCGGCGCGCCGCGGCGCGCGGAGACCGGTCTGCAAGGAGAGTATGTGTTCGATCGGATCCCGCCGGGCGACTATCTCCTGGAGGCATCATCCAATTCGCTGGCGGCACCCGTGCGCACCGTGCCGCTCCGCGGCAACGAAGACGCCGTGGCGGATCTAACTTTGGAGATCCCTTCGGTTTCCACGCGCGTTGTGGTTACCTCGACAGCCACGCCGGTCGCCGTCGACGAAACCGCCAAGGCGCTCAGCGTAGTGGACTCGCGCGAGATCGATCTGCGCGCCGAGTTCTCGCTCGCCGAAGCACTGCGGCTGGTCCCTGGCTTCCGGGTGCAAGTGTTGGGCGGCCCGGGCGCGTTGACGCGATTCCAGATTCGCGGCCTCCGCGCCTTCGACACCTCGTTGCTGATCGACGGCTTCCGCTTGCGCGACGTGAGCGCGCCGCAGGGCGACGCCACCGGCTTCCTCGGCGAACTGACGCTGGTGAATTCGGATCGCGTCGAGGTGCTGCGCGGATCGGGGTCGTCACTCTATGGTACTCACGCGATCGGCGGCGTGGTGAACATGGTCACGGACACCGGCGGCGGTCGCGCGCATGGTCAGATCCTGGCTGAAGGCGGCGGGCTGGGCCTGTTCCGCGGCGTCGCGCGGGTGGCGGGCGGATTTGATCGCGTGCCCGTGCAGTACTCGCTCGGCGCTGGGCATTTGAACGTTACGCGGGGCATCGACGGGGACGACCGCCACCGCAACTCCACCATGCAGTCCTTCGCGCAAGTGGCCCTGGGACCGCGCACGTTGGCTTCGGGCCGCGTGTTCCTGATTGACGCATTCTCGCAGCTCAATGTGCTGCCGTTCGCCGGACCGGCGGCGAATTTTCCACCCACCGGCGAAATTCGCGCGATCCCGCTGCCGCGCGACCGGCAGCGCCTGGCCGCCGCCGGGTCGCCGTTCGATTGGGGGAACGCCACGTTCGCGCCGGCGCTCAACGATCCCGATAGCCGGCGCGGATCCTTTTCGCGCTCGGCGCTGTTTAACGTCACGCACCAGGCCGGCGCCGCGGTTTCGTTGCGCGGCTACTACCAGGGCATGTGGACCCGCCGCGACAATCGCGATGGCCCCGCCGGTCCGCGTTTTCAGCCGGCGTTCAACAACTCCAATCTGTTCGACGGCCGCGTGGATGTCGCGCAGGGGCGGGCCGACGCTACGCTTGGCCGCGCGCATCTGTTGACGGCGGGCTACGAGTTCGAACGCGAAGAGTTCGAGAACGTCGCTACCAACGAGAATCCGAATCCGGCGGCGCGCGTCTTTTCGCGGACGGCCATTCGCCAGCGCAGCAACAGCCTCTTCGCGCAGTCCCAGTCGCGGCTTTTCGACGAACGCCTGCTCGTTTCGCTGTCGGGGCGCTGGCAGAACTTCCGGCTGTCGCGTCCGGTGTTCGAGGGCGGCGCTCCGCGCTACGACGGCATCGAACTGCCTTCTCCCCCCCGTGCGCTGACGGGCGACGCAGCGGTGGCCTGGTTGTTCCGCAAGCCGGGCCTGAAGTGGCGCGCACATTTCGGCAACGCCTACCGTGCGCCGTCGCTGTACGAGCGTTTCGGAACGTCGTTCTTCGGCGGCAGTTTCTCGCCGCTGGGCGATCCCCGGCTTGGCCCGGAGCGTTCGGTGGCCTTCGACACGGGTTTCGACCACTACCTCGCGAACGGCCGCTTCCAGTGGAGCGCAACCTATTTCTACACACAACTGCAGGAAGTGCTGGCGTTCGATTTCAGCGGGTTGATCACGCCGTCGCGCGACCCGTTCGGGCGCTCGTTCGGCTATTTGAATACGCGCGGCGGCATTGCGCGCGGGCTGGAAACCAGCGTCCAGGCGAGCCTGTGGCGTTCATTGCGTCTGTTCACGGCATACACCTACACCAAGGCGCAGGAACGGCAGTCGCAGTTGGTGGACGGCGGGCTGCGCTCGCTGCGCATCTTCGAGCACATGTATTCGATACAGGCGACACAGCGCTTCGGCCGGCGCGTGGATGTGGCCTTCGACTTCTTCGCGGCGTCCAACGCGACGTTTCCGTTCTTCGCCGGCACGGGCACGCGCGCGTTCCGCTTCGCCGGACCGCGGAAAGCGGACCTCGCCGCGACCTACACACTTCCGGTGAACGACCGCTGGAGCTTGCAGTTCTACACCCGGGCCGAAAACCTCGCCGGCCAGACCTACTACGAGGACGGCTTCCCCACGCCCGGCCGGTGGGCCACCCTAGGTCTGCGGCTGCTGTTTTAGCGCGCCGCCATCTCCCGCGCGTGATAGAATCATGGGAGGCTGCGGTGGCTATAGCTCAGTTGGTAGAGCGCTGGATTGTGGTTCCAGTGGTCGAGGGTTCAAATCCCTCTAGCCACCCCATTTTCAATCACTTACAAGCTATTGA
>CAYPUQ010000299.1:0-7889 GCA_964413655.1 uncultured Solibacteraceae bacterium
GCCCCGCTCGACCTGCCGGCGGCGGCCGCGCCACTGGCGCCCGTCAACGTCTCGTCTGATCGCGTGATTCGTACAGTGGCCGGTCTCCGTCCGTACCGTCCCTCCGGGTTCGTACTCAAGGACGAACAGATGGAGCGCAAGATCGTCATTCACAACTACGGCCACGGCGGCGCCGGCATTACGCTCAGTTGGGGCTGCGCCGAAATGGCCGTCGAACTGGCTAGCGAACGGTCACTTCAACCATGCCCGACGGCGGGCTCTCATTGCCGGTGGCATCGATGGCGGTGACTTGATAGCGGAGAGTCTGGCCGTCTTTGACATCGCGATCCGAGTAGCTCAGCCCTGCAATCTGCTCGCCCAGAGGCGCGGGGTTGCCGCCATCGACCGATCGGTAGACGCGGTAACCGGCGACGTCTTCTTCCGGGCTCCGGTCCCAGGCTAACTCGACGCTGCCGATGCCCTGAACGGCGGTAAGACCCGTCGGCGGCGAAGGAGGGAAGCGGTCGACCGGACTGATCGAGCGCGGTGGGCTCGGGTCGCTTTCGGCAAGGCCGGTGGCGGTCTGGCGCAGCGCCTGGACCACGTATACGAAAGAATCGCCGGGCTGGCCGGCTTCGTCGAGCCACTCGTTTCGCTCCACTGTGGCGGCTTCGACCAGTTCGGTTTCGCCGCCGGTCCGCCGGAAGACCCGATAGCTGGACGCGTCGGGCTGGCCGGTCCACGACAGCCGCACGCCCTTCGTGGTCGTTTCGAGTGCCGTGAGGCGCGGCGTTTCGAGCGGTGGAACAACCTCTAGTTCAACCGGAGCCGACCACTCGGACCGCTTGCGTTTGTGGCTGGCCGTGCGAATGGCGAGAAAGATCGTCTGCCCGGCCCACTGGCCGGTCGGTTCGCTGATCGATACCGGACCCGGTTCGGTGACATCGACTACGACCGACTGCGCCTCCGCCGCCCACGCATCGGTGGTCGTGGGCCCCGGCGAAGACGTCGAGATCCGCAGATCCACCGCGCCGAGCCGCAAGCCAAGCCCATCGGTGGTAACCGGCGGAATCGTGAACTCCAGCAGAATCGCCGCGCCGCGCTGCCGCGCCCGCAGATCCGTCACCCGCTCGGGAATATTCAGCGCCGGCGGCAGCGGATCGCCCACATAGGCGCACCCCGTGAGAAGGAGAGCAAAGGCGCCAGCGGCGGGACATCCGATCCTCACAGAATGTAGCGGCTGAGGTCCTGGTCCTTGACGATATCGGTGAGCTGTTGGCGGACGTAGTCCGAGTCGATTTTGATGTTTTTTTTCTTCAGGTCGGGGCCGTTGAAGGAGATTTCGTCGAGCACCTTTTCCATGATGGTGTGGAGGCGGCGGGCGCCGATGTTTTCCGTCTCCTGATTGACGTGGGCGGCCATGCGGGCGACTTCTTCCAAGGCATCCTGGGTGAAGGCGAGCTTGATGCCCTCGGTTTCGAGCAGCGCCGTGTACTGTTTCACCAAGGCGTTTTTCGGTTCTTTGAGGATGCGGATGAAGTCGCCCTCGGAGAGCGACTTCAGTTCGACGCGGATTGGGAACCGGCCCTGCAATTCGGGAATCAGGTCGCTTGGTTTGGAGACGTGGAACGCGCCGGCGGCGATGAACAGAACGTGATCGGTGCGGACGAAGCCGTAGCGGGTGTTGACGGTGGTTCCCTCGACGATCGGGAGGATGTCGCGCTGGACACCCTCGCGGCTGACATCGGGGCCGTGGCCGCCCTCGCGGCCGGCGATCTTGTCGATTTCGTCGAGGAAGATAATGCCGTTGCGCTCGACGCGCTCAATGGCGGTGCGCGTCACCTGGTCCATGTCGATGAGCTTCTGCTCCTCTTCCTGGACGAGGTACTCCATTGCCTCGCTGACGCGCATTTTGCGCTTGCGCGTGCGCTGGCCGAACAGGGTGGGCAGGACATCCTTGATGTTGATGTCCATCTCCTCGATGCCCTGATTCGTGGCGACTTCGAACGTCGGACCGCGGTCCTTGACGTCGACGTCGACGACGCGGT
Organism: uncultured Solibacteraceae bacterium; assembly: GCA_964413655.1. GTDB lineage: Bacteria > Acidobacteriota > Terriglobia > Bryobacterales > Bryobacteraceae > CAYPUQ01. The sequence goes on from CAYPUQ010000299.1 coordinate 2,028, forward strand.
CGTCCATTTTGCCGGCGCGGAGGCGTTCGCGGAGTTTCTCGCGGGTCTTCTCGACGCTATCGACGCCCTCCGGCTGCGGCGGCATCAGCAGATCGAGCAGACGCTCCTCGGCGTTCTTTTCGGCGCGGTCGGACACTTCGTCGAGCTTCTCTTCGCGGACCATGTCGATGGCGATCTCGACGAGATCGCGGACCATCGACTCGACGTCGCGGCCGACATAGCCGACCTCGGTGAACTTGGACGCTTCGACTTTGAGGAAGGGCGAGTTGGCGAGGCGGGCGAGGCGCCGGGCCAGTTCGGTTTTACCGACGCCGGTGGGGCCGATCATCAGGATGTTTTTCGGCATCACCTCGTCGGCAATTTCCGGTTCGAGCTTCTGGCGGCGGATGCGGTTGCGAAGCGCGACGGCGACGGCGCGTTTTGCATCGGCCTGGCCGATGACGTACTTGTCGAGTTCCTGCACGATCTCGCGGGGAGTCAGTTCATCGAGCAGCGGCAGATCGCTGGTCGACTGCGAAGGAAGGTAAATAACCATGATTATCCGAGCTCCTCGAACCGGACGCTGAGATTGGTGTAGATGCAGATGACGCCGGCGATCGACATCGCCTTCTCGGCGATGGTGTGGGCATCCAGATCGGTATTTTCGATCAGCGCCGTCGCGGCTGCCTTGGCGAAGCCGCCGCCGGAACCGATGGCGGCCACCTGCTCGTCGGGCTCGATGACATCGCCGTTCCCGCTGACGATGTAGGTGTTCTTGTCGTCGGCAACGAGCAACAGGGCTTCGAGGTGGCGGAGGACCTTGTCGGTGCGCCAATCGCGGGCCAGCTCCACGACGCTGCGGGAGAGTTGGCCGTTATGTTGTTCCAGCTTCGATTCAAAGCGCGCGAACAGAGAAAAAGCGTCGGCGGTGGAGCCGGCGAAGCCGGCGAGGATGCGCTCTTTGTACAGCCGGCGCAACTTATTGGCGGAAGCCTTCAGCACTTCCTGGCCGAAGGTCACCTGGCCGTCGCCGGCCATAACGACCTTTCCGTTGCGGCGCACGCAGAGTATAGTTGTCGAACGAATGCGCTCTGTCATTGGGGGATTAATATTCCTAGTATCGCACCGGGTTCACTTGAGAACCGGCGCGCGGCGCCGCACGTAAGTCCGCCACACCTGAGCAAACAGCCGGAAGGCATGGGCGTTCGAGGGGCGGAAAAGGTAGTAGATCATACCGCCGCCGAACCAGAGCCAGTAGGCGTAGGTGACGTATTCGTGGACGTGGGTGGCGAGGAAGCCGAGAAAGCCGGGGCCAGGCTGCCACGGGGAAGCCGCGAACTGGACGAACCACAGCGTGAACAGAGCGCTGGCCTCCCACCACTTGAGGCGCATGTTGACCAGGAAGAGCATGCCGACCGCCGATTGGCCGATGGTCATGAGAATTTCGAGACGCTGCTGTTCGTCGAAGGGGATGGCCGAGGGCATGCCGCGGCTGAGCGAGAACACCATGGGGAGCATAGCGGCCAACAGTGTCCACTGGTTGATGTTGCTGGACACCATGTTCATTAGAGCCATGGAGGCGCGGTCGATGGTGCGCGCCCAATAGAAGGCGGAGACCTTTTCGGGGAACTCGGAGACGAACGGCGCGACCCATTGGACGAAGACGAACTCGGAGATACCGAGCAGCGCGGAGACGGCGAGGAGGCTGCCGAGGAACGGCTCGGCGACGAAGTAGATGGTGAGGCCGCCGGCTAAGAACAGGCCGAGGATCGCGAGGTTGCGAATGGGGCGGCGGGCTTTGACGATGGCGCGGGGGATGCGATCGAGATCTTCGACCCGATCGTGCTCCTGGGGCGGCATCCGCGATAGGACGCCGATATAGGCGGCGTAGATGGCGACGAGGATTCCGGCGTCGATGAGGTCGAGGGAGCCTTTCCACCAGATGTAGGTGGCGTAGATCAGCGGGGCGAGGAGGCCCATGACCTCGACGCAATGTTCGTCCTCGAGTTCGATGGCGCCGAGCGGCTTGCGGTACTTGCGGCGGTAGAAGAAGGCGGCGGTGAAATAGATCATCGGCCAGGCGAGGCCGGTCAGCAGGCGAAGCGCACCGGTGAGGTTGGCGGTCAACAGGTCGACACGCTGCCGCCATGCCAGGACGGCTTCGACGGCGAACTCGGGCAGGGTTTGCAGCCACGCGAGAATGGCGAGCGCGAACCCCTGGGCGACATAGAACTGGGCGGATTCGGCGGCCCAGGCGATCATCATCGCGGCGAACAGTATGCAGGGGGTGGTCCAGACCGCGGTGCCGGGACCGACCTCCATAATGTCCATGCCGGCGGCGAGGATGATGGCGTAGACGGAGAACCGGGCGAAGAAGCGGCGGTTACTCGAAGACGATTTCATTGCGGTCTTTCTGGGTGTAGGAATGCTTTTGGAACTCGGGGCGTTCGTGCGGGTAGTCGGAGCGAAAGTGTCCGCCGCGGCTCTCTTCGCGGGCGCGGGCGCAGCGGGCGATCAGGAGCAGGACGGTGTGCATGTTGCGGAGTTCGTGGCGGGCGCGGCGCGGATGGTCGAGCGGGTAGCGGGCATGGAGGCAAAGGGTACTGATGGCCTCGGTGAGACCCTTGGCTTCGCGGACGAGGCCGCAGGACTCGGAGGCAATGCGGCGAAGATCGGCCTCGCCGATATCGGGATAGTCGGCTTCCGGCCCATGGACGGTCTGGCGGAGCGGGGCGTGCGAGCGCTCGGTCATGGCGCGGCCGGCGCGCGCGCCGAAGACCAAACCTTCGAGGAGCGAGTTGCTGGCCAGGCGGTTGGCGCCGTGGACGCCCGTGCAGGCGACTTCGCCAGCGGCATACAGACCGGAGAGGTTGGTGCGGCCCTGCAGGTCCGTGCTCACGCCGCCCATCGCGTAGTGGGCGGCCGGGAGGACGGGCGCGGGTTGGTCGTGCAGGTCGACTCCGTACCGCAGACAGGTCTCGTAGATGCGGGGGAAGCGTTTGGCGGCGAAGCCGGTGGGCAAATGAGTGAGATCGAGCAGCGCGTGACTGGTTCCGGTCTTCTGGATCTCCTTGAGGATGGAGCGCGAGACGACGTCGCGCGGCGCCAGTTCGGCCATCGGATGGTAGTCCGGCATGAAACGATGGCCGTCTTCGTTCAGCAGCCGCGCGCCCTCGCCGCGCAGCGCTTCCGACAACAGGAAGGTGGGCGCGCCGGGCACGCTCAGCGCGGTGGGGTGGAACTGGACGAACTCGATGTCCTGGATGACGGCACCGGCGCGCCAAGCCATCGCGGCGCCATCGCCGGTGGCGACGTCGGGATTGGTGGATTCGCGGAAGATGCGGCCGAGGCCGCCGGTGGCGAGCAGGACGGCGCGGGCTTGGATGATGACGGTGCGGCCGGAGTTCTCGTCGAAGGCGACGGCGCCGGTGACTTCGCCGCCGTCGATGAGCAGGTCGGTGATGGCGGAAAAGCTGCGGAAGGCGACGCCGGGCAGCGACGCGGCCTTGCGGCCAAGGGTGCGGGAGATCTCGCGGCCAGTGGAATCGCCGTGGGCATGGAGGACGCGGCTACGCGAGTGTGCGCCCTCGCGGGCGAACAGGAGTTTGGTCCCCTCGCGGTCGAACTCCGCGCCCCAGGCGATCAGTTCTTCGATGGCGGCGGGCGCATCCTCGACGAGGACGTGCACGGCTTCGGGGTTGCATAGGCCGGCGCCGGCAGCGATGGTGTCCTGTTCGTGGAGCCGCACCTCGTCGTCGTCGGAGAGGGCGGCGGCGATGCCGCCCTGGGCGTACTCGGAGGACGACTCCTGAAGGCTGTCTTTAGCCAGAATGAGGGTATCGCCGGATGGGGCCAACTCGATGGCGGCACGAAGACCCGCAACTCCAGCCCCAACAACGAGGTAATCGGTCTTCAGACTTTCGACGTTCGGGGAGGTTATCTCCACATGGTACAACGTCCTTATGCCCTCCTATGCGGTGGCGACGCCGCATGCCTCTTATGAAGTCGCCGTGCGCCGGGGCGCGGTCGCGGGCCTCGCGGACGCGATCCCGCAGCGGGCCGGGCGGGTGTTTGTGGTGACGACGGCGGATGTGTGGGCGCTGCACGGGGAACGGGTCCAGGCGGCGCTCGGGGACCGCTGCGCGGGCACGCTGTTCTTCCCCGGCGGCGAGGAACGGAAACGGCTGGCCGAGGTGGAAGCGTTGGCCGAGGAGATGGTGCGATTGGGCGCGGACCGGACGAGTGTGGTGGTGGCGTTCGGCGGCGGCATCGTGGGCGACCTGGGCGGGTTTCTGGCGGCGATCTTCATGCGCGGGATTCCGGTGATTCAGGTTCCGACGACATTGCTGGCGCAGGTGGACGCAGCGATCGGCGGCAAGGCGGGCGCGAATCTGGCGGCGGGGAAGAACCTGATCGGGTCGTTTCATCAGCCGCTGGCGGTGTTGGTGGACCCGGACTTGCTTGGGACGCTGCCAGCGCGGGAGTACCGGGCGGGGTTGTACGAGGTAATCAAGTGCGGCGTGATCGCGAGCGTCCCGCTGTTCGAGCGGATGGCGGCGGATGCCGCGCGGGTGCTGGCGATGGACGGGCCGGTGGTGGAGGAGATGATTGCCGAGTCGGTGCGGATCAAGGCGGAGGTGGTGTCGGCGGACGAACGCGAGGGCGGGCTGCGGCGGATCCTGAACTTCGGGCACACCATCGGGCACGCGCTGGAAGCCGAGACGGGCTACGCCCGGCTGCTACACGGCGAGGCGGTGGCGTTCGGGATGCGCGCGGCGACTTACCTGGCGCGGCTGACGGGCCATCTCGACGAGGGCACGGCGCGGCGGATTTTGGCGTGCATCGACGCGTACGGGGAGATTCCGGCGCTGGACGACATCCGGCCGGAGAACCTGGTGCGGCGGTTGGCGAGCGACAAGAAGACGATTCAGGGACGGGTGCATTTCGTGCTGCCCGAGGCGATCGGGCGGGTGACGGTGACGGCGGGGATCGACGAGGGGCAGGTGCGCGAGGCGACGGCGATGGCCTTGGCGGACCGGGTTGCCGGATGACAATCGGGACACGTCCGAAGGGGATTGACAGCGAGGAGCAGTCGGCGCGGTGGGTGCGGTCGATGTTCGGCCGGATCGCGCCGCGGTACGACCTGGCGAACCGGGTGCTGTCGTTTCATCTCGACCGGTACTGGCGGTGGCGGACGGTGCGGCGGGTGGCGGCGGTGCTGGCGCGGCCGGATGTTCGGGTGTTGGATTTGTGCTGTGGGAGCGGGGATTTGACGTTTGCGCTGGAGGCGGGCGCGGGCGGGCCGGCGAGGCCGCTGCTGGGCAGCGATTTCTGCCATCCGATGTTGATCGAGGCGCGGCGGAAGGGCGGGGCACGGAGGTCGGCGGCGCGGTTTTTCGAGGGGGACGCAATGCGGCTGCCAGTTCCGGACGCGTCGTTCGATTTGGTGACGGCGGCGTTCGGGTTCCGAAACCTGGCTAATTACCGGCGGGGTTTGGAGGAGATGGTGCGGGTGCTGCGGCCGGGCGGCGTGGCGGCGATCCTCGAGTTCTCGCAGCCGCCGAACCGGGTGTTCAACGCGGGATACCAGTTTTACTTCCGGCGGGTGCTGCCGGTGATCGGCGGGCTGGTTTCGGGGTCGCGCGAGGCGTATACGTATTTGCCAGAATCGGTTGAGAAGTTTCCGGACGCCGCGGAAATGGTGGCGCGGATGAAAGAGGCGGGGTTCCAGGAGGCGCGGTTCGAGTACTTCACGTTTGGGATCGTGGCGCTGCATATCGGGGTGCGGTGAGACACGTGGGGTGCGGGCGGTGGACGTAAGGTTGGATTCGGCGGGGATTTTCGGGTTAATTCTCTCCTTTTCGGGTGGATTTACGGCCGCAA
>CAYPUQ010000300.1:0-7852 GCA_964413655.1 uncultured Solibacteraceae bacterium
CCACAACTTCTCGGACAGCGACCGCACCTTCTACCGCTGGAGCCGCCGCCGCGACGTCAAGCTCCAGAACGGGCCCCTGCCGCTGTCTGCCTTTGGCGGAGGCCTGGGCCAAACTGTGGACCTGCCGGCCGACAACGTGGTGGGCTCGTGGACGCGCACCATCACGCCGACCATCTACAACGAGTTCCGATTTGGCTTTACGAAGTTCCCAACCAAGTTCGACATCCTCGGCCCCCGGGAGAACTTGAATCAACAGTTCGGCATACAGGGGGCGCCCGGCGACACATTCAACGATGGGCTCGACCACGGCCTGGCGCGCATGAATCTGGCTGGCTACAACGAGATCGGCAACCGCAGTTTCTGGCCCAACCGGAACTGGATGGACAATTACCAGTTCAACAACAACCTGCTCATCCAGAAAGGCGCTCACACCATTAAGACCGGATTCGAGTACCGCTACATGGACATCTTCCGCGAGGCGCAGCGCTTCCGCCGCGGCCTGTTCAATTTCAACAAGGTGTTCACGGCGGAGTTTCCGAACGTTGCTTCCAGCCGCGTGGCCACTGGCAACGGTCTGGCCGACATGCTGCTGGGCTGGAGCAGCCAGACCACGGTGGGAAATCAACTCAGCGAAAACGCGATCGCCCCCTACTACGGCGCCTACGTGCAGGACGACTGGAAGATCAGCCGCAGCCTGACGATGAATATCGGGCTGCGGTGGGAGTGGTTCCGCAATCCCTATTTCCCGAAGGGCGTGGCGGTGGGGCCGCTCGGCGTCAGCCGATTCCTGACCGAACATAACGTCGCCCCGTCCGATCCGCGGTATGAGACCTTCGAACGGCCGAAGGACGGCAAGGATGGCGGCGGCAACGAAGACCTGAACAACTTCGCGCCGCGCATCGGCCTTGCGTACAAAGTGACCGAGAAAACAGTGGTGCGAACCGGCTTGGGTCTCTTCTACGGCGAGGCCGACTACATCACCAGCGAAAGCGCGCGCTGGATCAACCAGACCCCCGACTTCACCGAGGTGATCACCATCACCAACAACATCGATCCGGCCGCCATCGTGCGCAACGGATTCCGGCCCGTGCAGCTCCCGGCGGCGGCGCCGGTCCCCGGCACGAACCTGGAAGTGAGCAGGGACGACTTTCCGAATCAATACACGTCACAGTGGTTCTTCGACATCCAGCGTGAGTTGCCGGGCGAGATTGTCTTCGCCATCGGATATCAGGGCGCCAAGTCGACCCACTTGTACCAGGGAAGGAACATCAACAACGGCGGACCGCACCCTACCATTCCGGAGAACCAGCGCCGGGTCCGCCCCACCTGGAACGCGGTCACGCTCCGCGACAACGGCGCGAATTCCAACTACAACGCTTTGGTCGCGCGCGCGGAGAAGCGCTTCTCGAAGGGCCTCACGTTCATCACCAGTTACACGTGGTCCAAGACGATCGATCAGAACAACCAGTCGCTCGACGAAGGGCTGTCGGGGTTGGCCAACCCCTACAACCTGCGGATGGAGCGTGGCCTTTCCGGACTGGACCGCCGCCACAACTTCGTCGGCAGCTTCACGTACGAGATGCCGTTCGGCCGCCGCCGGCCATTCGGTGGGTCGTGGAACCGCCCCCTCGACGCCGTGCTCGGCGGCTGGCAGGTAGGTGGAATCTTAACGCTCCGCTCGGGAATTCCGTTCTCCACCGCCTACCCCGGCGATGCGCAAAACAGCGGCACGGCGAACCGGGGCGATCGAATCGGCAGCGGCAAGGTGGACAATCCAACCATCGACAAGTGGTTCGATGAATTCGCCTTCGTGCAGAGCGCGCCCGGCGTGTTCGGCAACGCCGGGCGCAACATCCTGATCGGTCCCGGACAGCGAACCTTCGACTTCATCCTGGCGAAGCGGTTCGATATGCCGTGGGAGGGACACTTCCTCCAGTTCCGTTTCGAGTCGTTCAACTTCACCAATACCCCGAACTTCGGGCAGCCGAACGCGGGTCTGCGCGGTCCCGCGACCGCAACCATTAACCAGGCCGACGAACCGCGCCGTATTCAATTCGCGATGAAGTATGTCTTCTGACCCCCGGTTCGCACAAGTCGCCGCGCTGCTTGTGGCCGCGGCCGCGGCAGTGTGGTTCGGCGGCCGGTGGAGTCCGGCCGGGAGCGCCGCAAATGCCGCCCAGCAGCAGCCACCCGCGGCAAACTCGGCTCCGCTCCAGGCGATCAACATCGAGTTCGGGATCAAGGACTACGAACCCCTGCCGTGGGACGGCTCCATCGCACTCTCGGCTGGCGAGATCGTGAAGCTGCGCGGCCACCGCTTCACCGAAAAGGACCGCCTGGAGGACGCCAACCGCTGGACGGTCTCCACTACCGAGTGGCCTGGCCACGGCGCCGGCATGCATCCCAACGAGATGCCGTTCTCTCATCCAACCCGCGTGATGACGGCCGGCATCACGGTGTACTATCGTGCGCCCGAGAACGCCGAGGTGCGCGTCGAAACCAAGCAGGGCAACTTCGCCTTCCGCATCGGAGACGTCGCGGAGGCCGCGCCGATGTACCTGTTGGGGTCGCGCGCCGCTGCGTACCGCGTGACGGCCGCCGGAAAACTCAGTACCGGGGATTACGACGACGACTACCCTTCTATCGCCGTCGGCTCGCAAGGAAATGTCGCAACGGCGTGGATCGGCTATCGCAATGAAGGCGACGAAGTATTCTTCCGGGTCCGCCAGGGGGAATCGTGGACCGAGCCCGTCAAGGTCACCGAGCGGCCGGGCGATCTGTACGGAACCGCGCTGGCGGTCGACGGCCGGGGCCGATTCTGGGTCGCGTGGTCGGAGCGCGACGGCGGAGACTGGCATCTCAAAGCGCGCGGCTTTGACGGGAACGCGTGGAGCCCCGTCGAGACGGTCACCTCGGGCGCCGGCAACAATCTTTTTCACCGGATGGCCGCCGATTCCAGGGGGAACCTGCACGTGGTCTGGCAGAGTGCGCGGAAGGGCGCGTCCGGCATTTACTACAAGTCGAAGCGCGGCGATGCGTGGTCCGGGGAGATCCCATTGAGCGATCCCAGGAAGGACCCGCGCGCGAACGACTGGGCGCCGGATGTGGCCGTGGACGGCAAAGGAACGGCCTGGGTGGCATGGGACACCTACGACGGCGGCAGCTACAACATTCGCCTCCGGCCGGTGCGCGACGACAAGCCCGGGGTGCTGCTCCGCGTTACCGATTCGCCGCGCTATCACGCTCACGCGAGCGTCGCGGTGGATGGACAGGACCGCGTCTGGGTGGCTTATGACGAGGCCGAAGAGAACTGGGCCAAGGACACCGGGTTCCTCCTCACCGGGGGCGCGGGGATCTATCAGTCTCGGAAAATCCGCGTGGCGATCGCGGACGGGACCCGCTGGCTGGCGCCCCGCGACGATCTGAACGATCGGATCCAGCACAGCGTTCAGCGCTACGTTCATTCGCCGCGGCTGGTTTCCGGCGGCAGCGGCCGCATGTGGATGTTCTTCCGGCCGCGAACGGCCTCGAATCGTCCAGAGTCGATCTGGGCGGCCGGCGGCAAATGGGAGGTGTTGGCGTCCTACTATTCCGGCGACCGCTGGTCGCCGCCGGTCATGGTGCCCGAGAGCGTCGGGCGGAACGAAGGACCGCTGGAAGCGGCGGCGGGGCCGGACGGCGCCGTTTATCTCGCCTGGGTGACGGACCAGCGCCTGTGGGGCGGCCCGCCATTCGGCCATGTTCCGGGAAACAACCAGGTGCTGGCCGCCGAGGCCTCGGCGCAGTTTGGGGACACTCCGGCGCTGCCGTTCCAACTGGCGAATCGCGGCGTGGAAGCGCCCACGCGGCTGCCCTCCGAACCGCGAGAGAAGGAGCAGGTCGCCGCCGTTCGCGATTACTCCATCACGGCCCGCGGCAAGACCTACAAGATCTACCGCGGCGACCTCCACCGCCACACCGACATCTCTCTCGACGGCGCGGGCGACGGCAGCCTGTTCGCCTCCTACCGCTACATGATGGACGCCGCGGCGATGGATTTCTACCTCGTGACCGACCACAACTCGGGCAACGACGCCGAGTATACGTGGTGGCGGATCGAGAAGTCGGAAGACATGTTTCACGTCCCCGGCGTTTTCGTGACGCTGTTCGGCTACGAACGCAGCCTGTCCTATCCCAACGGCCACCGCAACGTCATCTTCGCCGGGCGCGGCAACCGGACTCTTCCGATCACGCAGGAGGAGCGGGATTCGAGCACCGGCCCCAGGCTGTATCCCCACCTGCGCAAGACGAAGGGAATCGCGACGTCCCACACATCGCACACAAACATGGGGACCGACTGGCGCGACAACGACCCGGAGTTGGAGCCCATCGTCGAAATCTTCCAGGGCGCGCGGACTTCGGCCGAGCACGACGACGCGCCTCTGTCGCCTTCCGAGAAGCGCACGGACCTATGGGCAGGCGGCTACCGGCCGCTCGGCTTCGTCTGGAAGGCGTGGGAGAAGGGCTACAAGCTCGGCGTCCAGGCCAGTTCCGATCATGTCTCCACTCACACTTCGTATGCGATGGTGCTGGCCGAATCATTCACGCGGCAGGGATTGGTGGATGCCATGCGGCAGCGGCACACCTACGCCGCCACCACCAACATCGTTCTCGACTTCCGCCTGCGCGACGGCCAGGACGAATACATCCACGGAGACGCCTACTCGTCGCAGCGAATCCCCGAACTCTTCGTCAAGGTGGTGGGCACGAACGAGATTAAGGAGGTCGCTGTCGTCCGCGACAACAAGTACGTGTACACCCGGCCGGGTTCGGGCGACCGCATGGAATTCACCTTCAGTGAGCCTTCGCTGGAACCGGGCGAGCACTATTATTACGTGCGCGTCGAACAGAAGGACCGGCACATCGCCTGGGCCAGCCCCATCTGGGTGAACTACCGGTAACCACGCCTTGGTGGGGGCGGTTCTCGCTCTCGGCTCCGCTTACTCCCCCGTCTCGAAATACCCGGCAGCCAATTCCGGCTTCGCCGAGATGGCTTGGCTCCAGTAGAGGCGTGCTTCTTCGCCACTGCCCTGCGCGTTGAGAGCGTGCCCGAGGTTCAGCAGCGCTTCGGCGAAGTCGGGCTTCATCTCGATCGCTTCGCGATACAGCCGGACCGCGTCGTCCATTTGGCCCGATTTCTGGAGCAAGAGTCCCGTGTTGTAGAACAGCTCCGGTGATCGTTCGCCGCGGTCGATGAGGCGGATCTGGTAATCGAGCGCCCGGCTCTCGTCGTTGATCTCGATCGCCAGCGCGGCCAGACCGCGCACCGCGTCGAGATTGTCGGCGTCGGCCGCCGACACGGCTTCGAACGCCTGCATCGATTTCTGGTGATCGCCGCTGCGCCAGCATGCGATCGCCAGATTCAGCCGCGCCTCGTTCCAGTCGCCGCGCAACTCCAGACAGCGAGTGAAGCATTCCGCGGCCTCGGCGAAGGCCGACCGTTCCAGCCGCAGACAGCCGAGGCGGAACCAGGCGTCGCCGGCGTCCTCCTTCACTCGAACCAGCTTCTCGTACAGCTTCACGGCCTCGTCCGGAGTTTCCTGCTGTTCGTATAGCAGCGCGAGGTTGTAGAGGACCGATGGCATTTCGGGCGACAGCTTGAGCGCGGCCTGGTAGGCGGCGCGGGCGCCCTTCTGGTCCCCGGCCTCTTGCAGCACAACGCCGAGATTGACCTGCGCATTCACGGCGTCCGGCTTCAGCTTCACCGCCTCGGTGTAGGCTTGCGCGGCCTGCTCGAGATTGCCGGTCTTCTGCGACGCGACGCCAAGGTTATACCAACGCTCGAAGGTGGGTGGGCCGAATTCGAGCAGACGCTGGCAATAGCGGGAGGCGGCTTCATAGTCGTCGGTGGCAAACGCACAGGAGGCCAAACCCTCCATCGCCTCCACCGAGTGCGGCCGCAGCCGGAGCAGGTTCTCCGCGCTGGCGCGCACCTTGGCGTAGTCCTGGGCGGCCGCCGCGATGATCAGCAGATTGACCAGCGCGTCCTCCGATTCCGGATTCCGGGTGAGCAACCGTTCGTAGATCGCCGCCGCCTCGGCCGGCCGGTCGAGTTGCTGCAGCGCGACCGCTTTGCCGAACAACGACACGGCGTCGTCCGCGGAGGCGTCGAGGGCCTTGCAGAACCGGTCCAGCGCTTCTTGGAATTGCTCGAGGTGCAGCAGGCAGACGCCTTCGCCGGCCAGCGATTCCCACCGCTTGCCGTCGATCTGCCAGGCCTTGTGAAAGGCTTCCGCGGCCTCTTTCCACCGCCGTAGCTTCTCCAGGCACACCGCGCGGTTGTAGGCGGCCACGCCATTCTTCGGTTGCGCCAGGAGGAGGCTGGCGTAACTGGCGGCGGCGTCCTCGTACCGTTCCAACTCATATTGGATATGCCCCCGGGCGGCATGGATCTCCGCGCCCGGTTCGCCGCGGCTCAGTGCCCGGTCCAACTCCTGCAGGGCCTCTTGGAGTTTTCCTTCCAGGTGCAGGGCGACCGCCTTCCCCAGTGCGCTGGCTGGGCCGTTCCCGGCCGCGTTGGCGGTTCTCCTCGTCGCGCTCATTAGTCCAGACTCCCTTTCTGACCTTGCAAACTATACGGCGCCAGCAGGGCGCACAGCCGCCCCAACGCGTCGTATTGATGCCACACACTCACCCATCGCAGCCGCGCCTGCTCTCCCTCGTCCGTGAAAAACCCGATGCCGCCGCGACGGAACTGATCGTCACTCCATGAATCGACAATTCGGTCCTGAACCGTTAGGGAGTAATGTTCGCCGCCGATCGTCATCGTCACCTGGTACAGGGTATCCTGCGGCAGCGGCGTATTCAGTTTCCGCTCGACGACCTGGCCAGGCTTCCCGTCGATGACCGGCCAGCGCTGCACCACCACGTTCGGCACGGGGCCACGGCCCACCTGGGCCAGCCGCAGCGCGTAGTAATTGCGGTTGTCGCTCGCCCGCACTACCCACCCAAGGCCCTTCTTCTCGATCTGGCCGAAGAATTCGACGCGATAATCCGCGAGTTGCAGGCTCGGCCTGTATAGTGCCAGCTCTCCAACGCGCACGAATCCCGCCGGGTCGTAGGACCAGCTCTGGACTGGGTCCGATTGACCCTGCCAATTCGTCAAGCCGGCGCGGAAATCGTCGGTCAGGGCGATGGCGGCTCGCTTCAGAATTCCGGCGCGGGCCTCGCTCCAGGCTGCCTGCAGCGGGGACGGTCCGCCGGCCGATTCGCCCGGCAGGGCGGCCAGGCCGGCGGCCAAAACGATGGCCATCACGCCGGCCCACTTCGGCGCGGCGGGCAACCGCTGCCAGATCCCAGTGGCTTGGGCGAACAGGCGAGCGGCCGGGTTCTGCCGCGTCCAATACGGAAGGCTCAGCTTGCGGTAATCGATCACGTCGAGCCGGCAGACGGGGTTCCGCGGCGGATCGGGCGGGCTGGCGGGGCTCGACTCGGCCTGTGGAGCGGCCTCTGGCGCGGCGATCCAACAGACCGGCTGGGAAAATGGGAAACGTCGTTGCGCGGCCTTCGGGGCCAAGTCGCCGCCTGCCCGGTTGGATAGTTCGGCAATCCCGCGCGGCTGCGCGCCCGCCGGCGCCAGCCATCCTTCGGTCAGTAACCGTCCCCGAACCGGCATCATGGCCGCGCCCGCGAGGCGGGCCAGCCGCGCCGCCATCGGCGGGTGGTCGCGATCAATCCGCGGACACTGCGCCAGGAATCCGGTCCGCACGAACGGCGGGACAAAGCCCATCGGCCGGGCCTCCCGTGACGCCTTGGGTGTTCGCCGCCGGTCCGAGCGAGCCCCAATCGCCGGCCGCCACGGCTGAGGACCGGC
>CAYPUQ010000301.1:0-7836 GCA_964413655.1 uncultured Solibacteraceae bacterium
TGCACAAAGGCTTCGCCCCTGCGGGCGGCTGGCCGGCAGGGGTGAGCATCCGTTGCAAGATCAAAAAGCCGCTGGCTTCTCTACGATCTATCCAGAACCCGTCGGCCGAACTGGCCCAAAAGATCCGCACCGAGGCTGAGTACTTTCGTAGAAACGCCCGGCGCATGCGCTACCCGAAGTTTCGCCGCCAACACCTCTTCGTGGGCACCGGCGTCATCGAAGCTGGGTGCAAGACCCTCATCGGCTCCCGCTGCAAGCAGTCGGGAATGTTCTGGACCGTGCGTGGCGCCAATGCCATCCTGGCCCTGCGATGCTGCCAATTCAACGGCCGCTGTGAAGACTACTGGGAGCAGCGCCGCGCTTGATTACTGGTCCTTCATCACTTCTGCGTCGCGCACCCGCCTTTACTTCTTCGATCTGCTGGATGTGCCGCTCGGAATGCGCAGCGATGTACAGAATCCACTGGTATGCGTCCAACTCGCCGAAGACTTGGCTTCGCGTCGCGTGGGCCCGCAGATCGGTCTGGGTGTCGCGGACGAACGCGATGGTCCGGTCGCGGCGCTCCTTGAAGGCTTCGGCCACGGCGTCCCGGTTTGGCCACTTTCCGGCCGGTTGGAGACTCTCAGGCGCCTGGGCGCGCTGGCTGCGGTCGGTCATCAGCGGGGCAATGCGGCTGTCGTTTTTTCTGCGTTCCTCCTTCTTCTCCGGCGTCGCCGGCTGCTTCAGCACACGATCCTGGATTATTCCGAACAAAAAATCCTCGGTCAAGGCGATGTGTTCGGCCACCTCCGCCACCGACCACCGCTCTGGCGCCTGCTTGTACCGCCACTGGGCCTCCGACAGGCCCGCCGTCGCGTCCAGAAATTGCTTGCGGGTGGCGTGCAGATAACTCATCGCGCGGTCGCGTTCGCCCTGGGTCAACGGCTCGGCGGCCGCCGGCACGCCGATGGCGGCCAGGATTAACAGAAGGAAAAAAGTGAGAAAGCGCATAGGTCGTTTACCTGCTTATCCGCGGAAATACGCCCGAACTGATCTAAATGGTAGCGCAGGTCCGGCCGATAGGGGGAGAAGAGGCTGACATGGCGACGGCGGACATCTCTCACCTGACCCTGACAACCCCCCCGTTCCCTGCCGTCGAAGCCCTTCGCCAGCGCTTGGACCTCGTCCAGCGGCCGGCCCTCGATCCGGACGCCACCCGAACTTCGACGATCCTCATCGTCGACGCCGTCGACCTGAACCGGCGGCTGCTGCGCGGAATGTTGAAAGCCGCCCCCTATCGCGTGCTCGAGGCGAGCAGGGCCGCCGACGCCCTGGCGATTCTCGGTCGCGAGCCGGTCGACCTGGTGGTGCTCGACCTCGTGATGCCGGACATGAGCGGGCCGGAGTTCTGCCACCGGCTGAAGTCGAACCGCCGGACGCAGTTCGTTCCCATCCTGATCCTCACCTCAGTGTTGGGGATTGAAAACGAGATCAAGGGCCTCGCCTCCGGCGCTGACGAGTTCCTACTCATGCCGCTGCACCCGGACGTCGTTCGCGCGCGCATCCGCGCCATGTTGCGCAATAAGGCCGCGGTGGACTCGCTCGAAGAGGCCGAAACCATCCTGTTCGCCCTCGCGCGGATGGTCGAATCGCGCGACCAGGAGACCGGCGCGCACTGCGAGCGGGTCGCGCAGTACAGCGTCGCTCTTGGCGCGGCCATGGGTCTGCCCGATGCCGACCTCCAGGCCCTCTATCGAGGGGGCTTCCTGCACGACATTGGCAAGGTCTGCGTCCCGGACTCTATCCTGTTCAAACGGGGCGCGCTGACCGAGGAAGAGTGGGTGGTGATGCGGTCACACACGGTGCGCGGCGAGGAAGTCTGCCGGCCAATGAAGTCCCTCGTCAGCGTCCTGCCCGTGATCCGCAATCATCACGAACGATGGGACGGCTCGGGTTACCCCGACGGTCTCGTCGGCGAGAAAATTCCCTTGCTGGCTCGCGTGTTCCAGGTCGCCGATATCTACGACGCGCTCACAACGGCGCGCTCCTACAAGCCAGCGTTCTCGATCGAAGAGTCCCTCGGCAAGCTTGAGGATGAGGTCCGGCGAGGCTGGCGCGACCCGGAACTCGTGTCGCTCTTCCGCGAATGCATCGCCGGCGCCCCGGCGCCCCGCGACGGCGTGGTTCTGCCCGAATCGCTCGGTCCCGAATCCGTCCTGCCGTCGCTCAAGAACATGCAGCGCCATCTGGAATAGGGCTTCCGGCGCCACGCCAGCTTAGTCAGAAATTCCATACCAGCATCGCGTACGGAAACGTGTAGCTGGCGCCGCCGGAAGCCCTTCGGAGATAGGTTCCCGGAAAGATGTGCGCGATTCCGCCGACGAGGTTCATCCGCGAATTCAGCGTGGTGAAGGCCTGTAGGTCCAGTTCCTGGCCGATATGCCGGCCCGCGCCCGGACCGGGTGACGGGACAATCAGCACTCCTCCGGCGTTATACACACCGTCCTGCAAACTGGCTCGCCACCAGGAATGGTATTTCGGAACCAGCCGTACGCGCGGGTGCGGTTTCAACTCCACGCCGGCCAGAACATGGCGCAGATTCTTCCAGCCCACTTGGTCGGCCAAGCCGTACAGGTCGTGTGGCGTCGGATACAGGATGTCGAAGGTCTGCCGCCTCCCATCGCGCGGATCTTCGTCCCCGGTGGCGTAGTTGTACTCGACGAGCACGCGCGGCGACCAGCCCGCCGCAAACGTTCGCCCCAGCGTCCACTGGCCCGCCCAGGCCCGGACGTCGTCCGTCGACCAACTCCCGCGCTGGAGGACCATTTGCGTGGCGTAGTCAAAGCCGTGCGCCAGCTTTCCGAACCAGCGAAACCCGTATGTTTTGGCGTCGAGCCGGCCCGGCACGCCCGTCTCAGAGCGGCGGTTGGGCGCGAGCCGCCAGAATCCGTAAACCTCCACCGTGCCGGCCGGAACCAGCTTGTCGAGCAGCGCGTGGATACCGTGAAAATTGTCGCCGGTGACGGACTTGTTGAACTCTCCGCTGCGCGGAACGACGACCGACGAGGCGAACGTGTCGAGCCTAATGCCCGGTTGCCGCACCGTCAGCCGCACCGCGTCGAACGTACGCGCGACGTTGAGCCAGCTCACATGACCCACGAGGCGCTGATCTCCGAAAACCAGCTCCTGCCGGCCCGCCCGCAGTCCGAACGCCTTGTTGTCGGAGTTGCCGAACTCGACGTAGCCGATCCGGAGATCCATCGTATCCACGGCGAGCGGCGGCAACGCCGTCTGGTTCCGCCCGAAGGCCCGGGCGTCCTGACCCTGGAATTGAAACGCCAGCCACGAGGAGGGCTGGACACGGAGGTTCACCCGGAACCGGTTCAGCACGTAATGATCGTCGTTATCCGGCCGGAAATTTCCGCCAGTGAAACCTTCGAAGCGGACGCGATACTCGCCGGAGAATCGGAGCCACTTGGGCAGGTACTCGTTCACGGATTCCGATAGCGCGATCTGCGCCGGCGGCGGTGGGCTGTTCTGTTGCGCCAACAGACTGAATCCGGCAAGAAAGAGGGCCACGGCCCGCATGGGATGTGCACTACCTTTTCCGGCGGCTGAGGGCGAGTTGGCCCTGCCGCGCATAGTCGATCGCTTCGCCGAGAATCCGGGCGGCCTCCTGCGGCGCGTGGAAGCCCATGGAGTTCTCCGCGTTGACGAAATCCGCGCGCCACTGTGCCTTCCGTTGCATCCGGACGGCTTCGGCTAGTTCGGCGCCACCCGCACCGCCCGCCCGGGCCGCCTTCATGTCGTCGATCAGCGCGACTAGCGCCTCCTCGGCCCGCTTCATTAGCCGCGCGTTGCGATCCTGGATGAGTTCGACGCGGGTCTTCATCTCCTCGGCCGAATAGGGATGGCACGTCAGACAGGCGCGCTGGATGTTCAGCACGGGACTGCGAACGTGGTGCTCGCTAACCTTCATCGCGCCTTCCCGCGCATACGGCATGTGGCAGTCGGCGCAGGCGACGCCGGCGCGCGCATGGACACTCTGGTTCCACATCTCGAACTCCGGATGTTGCGCCTTCAGGACACCGGCGCCGGTTTCCTCATGCGCCCAGTCCGAGTACCCGATCTCGTCGTAGTAGGCCTCGATCTCTTCGACCTTCAGGCCCTTGTGCCATGGATAGGTCACCAGTTTCTTCTCGCCCGCGAAGTAGTACTCCACGTGGCACTGGCCGCAAACGTAGCTGCGCATCTCCTGCCGCGTCGCCATCGCGTTGGGATCGTAGTTCTCCACGCCCTGAGACTTCTTGAACGCCCGGATGCCGTTCAAGAAGCCCGGCCGGGTTACCCGCAACGCCATCGATCGCGGATCGTGGCAATCCATGCAGGTGACCGGGTGTTCCACCAATTTCCGCGCTTCGGCGAACGGCATCGCGCACATCTCCTCGAAGCCCTTCATGATGTCGCCGCCGCCAACCTTCCGGTAGGCCGGCAGGACCGCCGAGTGACAGTGCAGGCAGGCACCCGGCTGCGGGCGAAGCTGCGTTCGTTCGGTCTCGTCCTGGTCCTTCAGCGAGTAGAAGTGGCCGCGCTCCTCGCGA
Organism: uncultured Solibacteraceae bacterium; assembly: GCA_964413655.1. Lineage (GTDB taxonomy): Bacteria > Acidobacteriota > Terriglobia > Bryobacterales > Bryobacteraceae > CAYPUQ01. The sequence continues at coordinate 4,581 of CAYPUQ010000301.1, forward strand.
TAGTCGAGCGCGAACGCATAACCGGCAAAGATGCGGCGCAACAGCGGGTTCTCGTCGAGCTTCTGGAACGCCTCGCTGCCGCCGTATTTTGTCCGCTCCGTGTCGGCCGTGCGCATGTAACCCTCATACTGGCGCGGAAACGTCTTGCCCCATTCGGCGGGGTCCGTTGTGTCTTCCGTGATGTGAGCCAGGGGCAGGTACGTCTGGCGCCCCTCCTCTTGCCGCTGAGTGATGTTCATCAGCAGGGTGGTGACAGCGAATGTGGCAACCGCCGTGACGGCGATCAGAACGATGTAAATCGAGCGGGATTTCATTGCCTGGGGCTACCTCCGGGGTCCGTGGCCAACGCCGGCATGACAGCGGACGCAGCGCAGTTCGTCCGTGGTCGCGGCCGGCCCTCCCTCCAGAATGTCGTGAATCAGACCCTCGTGACAGTGGACACAGCTCACTTGCACCACCTCCGCGTTGGATGGCCGAATTCGAATCGGCTCGTCGAAATTCTGCAGTGTGAATTTGACGGAATGGTTCCACCCGTTTTCCGCCTTCGTGATCCATTTCCCGAAAAACGTGGTGGGCGTGTGGCAGTCGTTGCACACGGCGCGGCCATGGTGGCTGGACTTAAGCCACGAATCGAAGTGGTCGTTCATAATGTGGCAGTTCGCGCAGGCCGCCGGATCGTTGCTCATGTAGGAGAGACCCTTGGCGAACTGAAACGTGTAGGTGCCAAGGCCCAGGTACGCGCCGAGCAGCGAGGCAAGGATGAGCGGAAGCCGCGTCATGCGCTACAAGGGATATCATACGCATCCCGGCGCGCCGGCGGTGTGACTGAAGTCACGCGCCAGAGACCCCTTTATGGCTTCCGCAACAGAAACACCGCCGATTCGGCGAACAGATTGGACCGGAGACGGATCTGCCGCCCCCCCTGCAGAAACACCCGCCGCTCGATCACCCACTCTTGGCGTCTGGCCAGTTCCTCGAAATCCTCGACCGTCAGGAAGTGAATATTCGGCGAATTGTACCAGTCGTGCGGAAATAGCGCCGTCCGCGGCGCACGGCCCGACACCAGGTGCGACCACCGCACCCGCCAGTGCCCGAAGTTCGGAAACGACACGATCGCCCGGCGTCCTACCCGCAGCATCTCGCGCAGCACGTGCAGCGGCCGGCGGGTTTCCTGCAGCGTCTGCGACAGGATCACGTAGTCGAACGTCTCGTCCGGATAGTCGGCCAGTCCCTGGTTAATATCGCCCTGATATACCGAGACGCCGCGCGCGATGGCCCGCTGTACGCGCGAGCCGTTGATTTCCACGCCGCGCGCCCGAACGTTCTTATGTTCGGCCAGCCACGCCAACAGTTCGCCTTCGCCGCACCCGAGGTCGAGGACAGACGCCCCCGGTTCGATGATCTCCGAGATGATCTTGAAGTCGCGCCGGCCGGAAAATTCCTGCCCGGCCCGCTGCGATTCCGGACTCAACGCGGTGGCGCTCATTGCCGCGACACCTCGCGCAGCGTGCTCGCCAGAAAGCCCCGGACGATCTCGGTCTGCTCCCCAACTTCCACTAGAAACGCGTCGTGGCCGTAGTTGGAAGGCAGTTCGCAGTAGGCGACGTCGAGGTTGCGGCTTCGCAGAGCCGATACGATCTCCAGCGACTGATAGCTCGGATACAGCCAGTCCGATGTGAAGCTGATGACGAGAAACCGGCATTGCGCCCGCTCCAACGCGGCGGCGAGGCTCGGGTGTCCGGCAGCCAGGTCGTAGTAGTCCATCGCCTTCGTGATGTACAGATAGGAGTTCGCGTCGAACCGGTTCACGAACTGGCTGCCCCGGTATCGCAGATAGCTCTCCACCTCGAAATCGACCGAGAAGTCGAACCCCGGCTTGTCCCGGTCGCGGAACCGCCGGCCGAACTTCTGCCGCATCGACTCGTCGCTCATGTATGTAATGTGGCCGACCATCCGCGCCACCGACAGCCCCCGCGCCGGCAGTGCCTTTCTGTAGTAATCGCCGCCGTTGAAATCGGGGTCGGCCATGATGGCTTGCCGGCCGACTTCGTTGAAGGCGATCTGCATGGCCGAATGGCACGCCGTGGAAGCGATGGGGATACTCGCCGCCACCCGGTCCGGGTAGGCCACGGCCCATTCGAGCGCCTGCATCCCTCCCATCGACCCGCCGGTAACCGCCAGCAGCCGCGGGATCTTCAGGTGGTCGATCAGCATCCGCTGTAACCGCACCATATCGCCGATCGTGATTCCTGGAAACGACAACCCCCACGGACAGCCGGTCTCCGGGTTGATCGACGACGGTCCCGTCGTGCCCCGGCACCCGCCGATCACGTTGGTGGAGATGACGAAGTATTCGTTCGTATCGAAACCCTTGCCGGGCCCGATCATGTTATCCCACCAGCCGGGCAGTCCCGTCTCCTTGCTGATACCCGCCGCGTGGGCGTCGCCGGAGAAGGCGTGCGTAATCAGGACAGCGTTCGACCGCCCTTCGTTCAACTCGCCATACGTTTCGTAGGCAACCTGGACGGGCGACAGCGTTACGCCGCAATCCAACGGCAGTTCGTCAAACTGGGCGTACTGCGTTTCGACAGTCACAATGCGATGGATGTTTCATCTTAGCAGGGGGTTGCGGCCTCGCGGCCCGGAAAGCATTGTCGTCGCCATGGCCCGCCCGTGACAACGAAGTCAACCTGGCCGCCCGTGCGTAGGCCTAGCCGCGTCCGGATCGTCACCGGAACCGCGACCCAGCCCCTCCTGTCGATTTTGCTAGCGTACCGGAAGGCTAAGAGCCAGTAGCCGGCCGGCCGCTTCCTTCCCGCGCTCGCCGACTTCGCCGGGCGGACCCACGCAGCTCGGGCAGCCGCTCTCGCAGCCGCAGCGCGCGATGAGGTCGGCCGCGAACCGGAGCGCCTTGTCCGCCATGCGATGGAGCGGGGCGCTGAGACCGACGCCCCCGGGATAGGAGTCGTAGAGGAACAGGTCGGGCTCCCAGGTTTTCAACTCGCCGCCGATGTCCTCGGTGATCGACACGCCGAGATCGCGCGGGTCGCACATCAGCAGCAGCGCCGACACTGCGCGCAGCGCGTTACCGAGGCCCACTAGACCGCCCTGCTTGTCGGTAGGCGAGAGGTCGGGCAGTTGGGCCAGAAAATTCGCCGGGAAGTGAAGCCAGAATGCTGTGGTGTGCATCTCCTGTTCGGCCAGCGAAAGTTGGCCCGCCCCGACGTTCTCCATCGTGTAGAACTTCACCTTCTTG
>CAYPUQ010000302.1:0-2299 GCA_964413655.1 uncultured Solibacteraceae bacterium
ATCCGCCGCCTCCTCCGGACTGACATCCGTATCCAGGGCAATTTTCGCTGCCAACTCGGACTTCTTCATTACACCCGAATTCTACGCCGTGCCGATTTATATTTCGAATTGTACCGAATCAAAAAATAGCCGTAAGTGTTTATTTAATAAGCAGTTAATGCCAAGAAAATATTCTGCGAGTGCGTGTGACTCGCTCACATGGCGAACTGTCGCGCGGCGATGGCCGCCAGTTCCTTCACCAGCGACGCGTGCGCGGGGTCGCCGATCAGGTTGCGGAACTCACCGGGGTCCATCTCCAGATCGTACAGTTCCGAACGGTCCCAACTCAGGTAGTTCAGCTTCCAGCGGTCGGTGCGCACCATCAGCATGGGAGGCTTGCCGACGTAACGGTCGTCGCGCGTGAACACGTTGCGGCAGAAGAAATACTCCGAATAGGCAAACTCGCGCGGCGTGTACGAACGGTTCTCGACGAGCGCGGCGAAGCTCCGTCCGGGAATCTCGCGAGTGGCCTTGTGCCCGCAAAGCTCAACCAGCGTCGGGAACAGGTCCGTCTGTTCGATCAGTTCACGCCGCGACTTCCCCGATTGCATCCCGTCCGGCAGCCGTACGGCAAGCGGAACGGCGACCGACTGCTCGTACATGTTGTGCTTGGTCCACATGCGATGGGCGCCGGCCATCTCGCCGTGGTCCGACGTATAAACGACGATCGTGTTCTTGTCGAGGCCGAGTTCGCGTAGTGTGTCGAAGACTCGGCCGACACACGCGTCCATCTGGCTCACGTTACCGTAGTAGCCGGCGAGCGACCGGCGCAGTTCGTCGCTGGTCTGCTGGTACCAGCCGCGCTCGCGAGCGCGGATCAGGTTGCCGGGGAATCCATCCTGGAGAGGGTGATCGCTGCGTTCCGGCAGCGTGAGCTTGGCGGGATTGTAAAGGTCGAAGAACTTCTTCATCGGCACGAGCGGCGTATGCGGCATGAAGAAGGACGACCACAGGCAGAACGGCCGGTCGCGGTTGGCGTGGAGGAACTTGACGGTCTCCTCGGCATAGTAATTGTCCTGAAAGAAGCGGGCGGAGAGCTTGGACGGGCGGCCCTCGACGGCCCCGCCGCCGCCTTGGTCCTCGCGCAGTTCACGCCACTCCTCGTCCGTCAGCGTACGACGGAAATCCCGTTCGTAGAGGCGGTGCGAGAAGCCGTGGCGGCGCGACTCGTCAACGAAGTGCATCTTGCCGATCGCACCGGTGACGTAGCCGCGCTCGCCGAAGAAGTGAGCGATGGTGCGCGACGAGGCCGGAAGAGGATCTTCGAGAATGCGTGCGCCGTGAGCGTGCGGATAGAGGCCGGTCACGATAGAGCCGCGCGCCGGCACGCAGACCGGCGCCTGGCAATAGGCGCGGTCGAACCGGACGCCGGAGTTGACGATCTCGTCGATGTGCGGCGTCCGGACATCGGGGTGGCCATAGCAGCCGGACGCCTCGCGCTGGTGCTGGTCCGACATGAGGAACAGCAGGTTGCGCCGGCGGTTCCGGGCTTTCGAAACGTAAGGCGTCGCGGCGGCCGTAGCGGCCGTCCGAAGCCAGTCGCGCCGGGTCATCTCATGGGAAGTATACCCGTCCGGCGCGTGAGCCATGATCGCTTTCGCCGCACGGTTACGTGTTCCCATGCAGGGGGCGGCGTGCCCCGAAGGAGGTAAATGGACTACCGGGGTTACTACGATCTGGCCCTTCAGGCGTTGCGGAATGTGGACGCCGGGAACTACGAAGCGGCGATCGCCGGGCGAGGGAACTTCTGTCCTCGGATATATCGGATGTGGAAAAGGCCTTGATGTCTCGCAACATGGCCAAGGTCTACGAAAAGCTCGGCCGTGCTGGCGAAGCTCTGCGAGCCTACGACCGCGGGATGGCCTATGAACGGCCGCACAGCCGGTGCCAGGTGGCCGAGGCGAAGGCGGCCTATCTTGTGCAACTCGGCCGCCTGCGGGAAGCGCGCAACATCTATGAAAGCCTGCTGGGCCGCTCGTTTCTGACCGAGGAAGACAAAGACAGCCTGGTTCGTGGCTTGGCGAAGGCCCTTTCAGCGGAGAGAGTAGCCCCAGCCGGATCAGGACGTGCATTCGTCGCCGAACTGGTTGATGCCGTCTCGCACCCGCGCGGCGGTGACGGCCTTGGATGCGGCGTTTCCGATGCGGCCGGCGTGGCTAAGTCCTCCGAGTTGTTGTCGTGGCCGGCCTCGGCCGATGTCAGCCTCCACCGCCAACCGGCGTTATGGGCCGGAAGCGCTATTCCATGCGCGGCCGGAGGG
>CAYPUQ010000302.1:2399-7792 GCA_964413655.1 uncultured Solibacteraceae bacterium
GCGCAGGCGACAATGGAACGATGCTCTACGAGAAGGAGTTGTTCGTGGCGCGCCAAGCCGCTGTCGAAGCGGGACGTATCGCGCTGGAGTTTCAGACCAAGGGCTTCGGTATCGAAGTAAAGGCCGACGCTTCCCCGGTTACCGACGCCGACCGGGCGTGCGAGAAGGCGATCGCCGCGTTGCTGATCGAAGCGTTTCCCGATGATGGCATCCTCGGCGAGGAAGGCGCTACCGCCGAGTCGCGCAGCGGGCGCCGCTGGATCATCGATCCCATCGACGGCACGCGCGACTTCCTGCGCGGCAACCGGCTTTGGGCGACGCTCATTGGGTTGGAGGAAGAGGGGACAGTGGTGGCGGGCGTTGCCGCCTTTCCGGCATTGGAGGAGACCTACTTCGCGGCGCGCGGCATGGGAAGCTTCTGCAACGACCAGCCGATTCGTGCGTCAGCGGTGACCGATCCCGCCCAATCGGTGTTCTGTCTGAATGGGATTCAGAATCTCGGCTCGCATCCGAAAGTCTTGGAATTCGCGTCGCGGTGCTGGGCAATCCGCAGTCTAGGTGGCGCGCCCGACGCGATGCTGGTTTGCTCCGGCAAGGCGGATGTTTGGCTGGAGCCCGCCGCCAAAGCCTGGGACCTCGCGCCGATGCAGGTAATCGCCGAGGAAGCAGGCGCGAAGTTCTTCAACCTGGACGGGGGAAACAGCATTCACGCGGGCAACTGTGTGATCTGCGCACCGGGACTGGTGGAATCGGCCCGCGCCTCTCTGGGAGGTGGCCGGTAAACGTTCCATGGTCGATCTCGAAAAATATCGTGCCAGCGAACGGGAGAAGGCGCGAACTGACGACCTACTGCGCCTTCTGCCACGAGGACGGGAATCGGTGCTCGAAATCGGTTGCCGCGAGGGCCACTTCTCCCGTCTGCTCACCGGGATCTTTCCGCGCGTCACCGCGCTCGACATCGAGGAACCCACTTTCGAATTCCCAGGGGTGACAACCGTTGCCGGCGACGTTACCAGCCTGGATTTCCCCGACAACGCATTCGATTGCACGTTTTGCGCTGAAGTTCTGGAGCACGTCCCCGATCTGGAAAAGGCCTGCCGCGAGATGATCCGGGTTACGCGGCACGAGATTGTGATCGGTGTGCCGTTCCGGCAGGATATCCGGCTTGGCCGCACGACGTGCCGGTCCTGCGGCGGTATCAATCCGCCCTGGGGACACATTCATAGCTTCGACGAGAAATGCCTGCGGCGCCTGTTTCCAGGGCTGCGGGTTCTGTCCCAGTCGTTCGTCGGCGTCAAGAAAGATGCGACAAACTTCCTCGCCGCCTTTCTGATGGACTTGGCCGGAAATCCCTGGGGAGCCTACGAGCAGGACGAGCCGTGCATTCATTGCGGCGCCGCGCTGGCGCCGCCGCCCGAGAGGCAGTTCTATCAGCGCGTCTGTTCCGCCATCGCCGTCCGGCTGAATCGTGCGCAATCGTTCTTCGTCCGGCCCCACGGCCGGTGGATTCACATGGTGTTTTCCCGCGCGCGGTAAGAGTCGCCGGATTACTCTCCGTCCGGCGCCGCCTGCCACGACTTCCAGTAGTCCTTCCACTCTACGTCCTCGCCGGGCGGAAGGACGTGAATCGGGTTCAGGCCGTCGAGCATGACGGCGCTTTCGTCGGTGTGCGTTTTGGCGTGCTGCCGGGCAAGCGCCTTCGGATGCGGACCGTGATGGATGCCGCGCGGATGCAGCGTCGCCATGCCGGCCTTGATGTTGTCGCGCGAGAAGAAATCGCCATCGTGGTAGAAGAGGAACTCGTCGTAGTCCGTGTTGCGGTGAAAGAACGGCACGCGCATCGCGGCGGCGTCCTGTTCGAGCGGCCGCGGCAGGAAGGAGCATACCACCGCGCCCTGCGTCACAAACGTCGTGTGCGCGCTCGGCGGCAGATGGGCGCGGTGGCTCATCACCGGCCGGATGTCGCGGATGTTGATCTTCCAGACCGTAAGGTCGCCCTTCCAGCCGACGACATCCATCGGGTTGAACGGATAGAAGACGCTTGAGTATTCGTCCTCGCACTTGATACGGACTTCCCACTCCGTCTCGTCGTCGAGCACCGGCCGCGGCTCCGGCGTCACGATCGCCGCCGGGTCGTACAGTGCGTGCTGGCCGAGCAGGCCCTTGTCCGGCTGCTCGAACTCGGCATTCGATTCGATCAGCAGCAGGAAGTTGTCTCGCGATTCGGGGACGATCCGGTAGGTGACGGCGCGCGGTATCACGACATAGTCGCCCTTCTCGAACTCCAGCGGACCGAAGTCGGTCTCGAAGATCCCATGGCCGCGATGCACAAAGTACAGTTCGTCGCTGTCGGCGTTGCGGTAGTAGAAGGGCATGGGTTCGGCGCGGCGCGATACGGACAGCCGCACGTCGGCGTTGCCGAGGAACGCCACTGGCCCGCCATGTGGGTCTTCCAGATCGGCCGGCCGCAACCCGTTCAGGTCGAAGCAGTGCGGGCGGAGTTTCCCCTCGAAACGGATCCAGCCCGTCGGTGGATGTGCGTGGTACAAGTGCGCCGACTTGCCATAGAAACCCTTGCGGCCGTGCTCTTCCTCGAACGTTCCTTCCGGCAATGCCACGTGCGCCTGCTTGGCGATCTTGCCTTTCTTCAGCGGATGCATGCCTACTCCTTAACGCCGCGCACGACACGGTTGCGCAGCACGCCGATCTTTTCGATCTCAAGTTCCATCACATCGCCCGGCTGAACCCAGCGATCCAGTTCGAGGCCGCAACCGGAGCCGACGGTGCCCGAGCCGATGACGTCGCCGGGGTGGATGGTGTCGTCGCGCGTGAGGAACTCGATCATCTGTTCGAACTTCCAGTACATCGAACCGCTGTGGCCTTTCGACCAGCGCTCGCCGTTGACGCGGGCGGTCATGCGGAGATTGTAGGGGTCGGCGATCTCGTCGGTGGTGACCAGCCAGGGTCCGAGCGCGGTCGCCCAGTCCTTGCCCTTGGCCGGACCGAGACGGACTTTCATTTCGCGGCGCTGGATGTCGCGAGCCGAGAAGTCGTTCATGACGGTGAAGCCGGCGATGTAATCGCGCGCATGAGCGGCGGGGATGTTCGTGCCGCGGCGCCCGATGACGGCGGCGAGTTCGAGTTCGTAATCGAACTTTTCCGTGAATGCCGGCCAAGTCACGTCCTCATCCGGTCCGAGGATGTTGTGATGGCCGCTCTTGTAATAGACGGGCATCTCGTACCACTCCGGCGGCACCGGCTCGCCGCGCTTCTCGAAGCCCTTTTTCACATGGTCCTCGAAGGCGTAGAAGTCGCGCAACGAAGGCGGGTTCGGCAGCGGGGCTTTCAGCCGGACCTGGTCCGTCCGGTAGATGAGGGTCTCCTCGTTGGGTCCGAGCCTTGTCCCGGTGGACGTGAGCCAGGAAAGGGCGTGGTGCAGATCGACCGTGGCGGCCGATCCGGCGCGGAGGAATTCGAGCAGGGAGGGAGGCACCCGCACACGCGCGGTTCGGTGCGGCCGGGTTTCTCCACGATCAGCGAGGTAAGCGGCCATGGTGAAATGGGCGTCGACGATTCCATGATCGGTAGCCACGCCCAGCCGCCGGCGCCGGCCCAGGTGGGTGCGCACCTCAAACGTACAGAGCTTCATCGGCCGGATTACAGGTTGCCGCGGCGGGCCTGTTCGCGTTCCATGGCCTCGAACAGCGCCTTGAAATTTCCCTTGCCGAAGCTGCGGCTACCGCGGCGCTGGATGATTTCGAAGAAGAGGGTTGGGCGGTCCTCGACGGGCTTGGTGAAGATTTGCAGCATGTAACCCTCGTCGTCGCGGTCCACGAGGATGCCGAGCTTGGCGAGTTTCTCGATAGGTTCCTGTATCTCGCCGACGCGCGCGCTGAGCGTTTCGTAATAGGCGGCCGGCACGCGCAGGAATTCGACGCCCTGGCTGGACAGGCGGAAAACGCTCTCGATGATATCGGCGGTTCCCATGGCAATGTGCTGGACGCCGGGCCCGCCGTGAAAGTCGAGATATTCCTGGATCTGCGACTTCCGCCGGCCGTCGGCGGGTTCGTTGATCGGGAACTTGATGCGGCCCTTGCCGCCAGCCATCACTTTCGACATCAGCGCGGAATACTCGGTGCTGATGTCCGTCTCGTCGAAATGCTGGTAGAGTTCGAAACCGAGAACGTCCCGGTAGAAGGCCACCCAGCGGTCCATTTCGCCCCCGCCGACGTTGCCGACGAGGTGGTCGACGTATTTCAGGCCCGCCGGACGGGCGATCGGGTCGGGGGTGGGCACCGGAAGAAAGCCGGGCAGAAACGAACCGGTATAGCCGCGCCGTTCGACGAAGGTGTGGATGGTGTCGCCGTAAGTGGCGATGGAGGCCAGCCGTACTTCGCCGTGCGAATCCGACAGCGTGACGGGTTCGCGAACACCGCGCGCGCCGCGCCCGAGAGCCTCCTGATAGGACCGCTCGGCGGAAGCCACCTCGAGCGCCACATCGCGGACCGTGTCGCCGTGGGTGCGGATCTGTTCCCCAATGGGGTGATCGCTGCGTAGCGGCGTCGTGAGAACGAAGCGGACCCGGCCCTGTTCCACGAGGTAGCTGGCGCGATCGCGAACGCCGGTTTCCGGTCCGGCGTAGGCCGCGAGCTGGAACCCGAACGCCGCCCGGTAATAGTAGGCTGCCTGCTTCGCGTTGCCAACGTAGAACTCGAGATGGTCGACGTCGAGCAGGGGCAGAACGTCCGTGGCCGTGTCCGCAGCATGCACAGTCTTGGTTTGCATCCGTGCCTCCCGTCTACAACCAGTGTAGTGCGGGAAGGTGGGATGCTGGACATCATGGAGAAAGTGAACTTGCGGAGCGCACTGCGCGCCATCGATCAACCGTGGAGTCCGCGAATCGCCGGTGCGCTGAACGGGCAGCATGTGAAACTCGTGAAACTGCGCGGCGACTTCGTCTGGCACAAACATGACGCGGAGGATGAATTGTTTCTCGTAGTGGAAGGGCGGTTCCGGATGGACTTCCGCGACCGCCAGGTGTGGGTCGAAGAAGGCGAGTTCCTGATCGTCCCGCGCGGCGTGGAGCACAAACCCTACGCCGAGGAGGAGGCGAGCGTGTTACTTTTCGAACCAGCCGGGACGCGGAACACTGGCGATGTCGAGGACGAGCGGACGGTGGAACGTCCGGCGTGGATCGAGGCGGCCTGAGGCACGACAGGCTCCTTTGATCCACCGTTCGCGAGGCGGCGTCGTAGCTTGGCATCTCCGTCCAAACGGTCTATCTTTGGGTTGAGCGAAAGCAGATTCCCCATCTCCGCGTGATTGGCTCTTGGCGCCGACGTAGAACGACAGCATCTTCGCCGACGCCGTAGTCGGCGGCGGGGGGCGTGGGG
>CAYPUQ010000303.1:0-7790 GCA_964413655.1 uncultured Solibacteraceae bacterium
CTAGTTCTGCGTTGTGCCCCGCTTGGGGATCGCCGGAGTCAAGTGAAGATAATGCCATGCCCTAAGAGTGTCTATTGGGACACTACCCAAGCAGATACCCGCGTTGCCTTTCTGTAATTTCCAGCCACCTGATCCTGAGAAGCTTCCGCGGGGCGCTTTTCGTCGAACGTGAGCTGACATACGCGCACCGCCGGTCACACAACCCACAACACAACCGCTTCACCTTTGGCCGCAGCGAGGCCCCAAAATCAAGAATTCGATTCGAAGCGACCCCACTGTTCTCCGGCGAGTCGGTCCAGCGCCCGTGCCCGCTGGTGAAGCACAGTGAGATATACTTTTCTCAACCGACTCCGTTACTTACGCAAGAGGAGGCCATGGGACCTTGCCCGTTGCCGATGCGCCTGCTGGCGTTGGTGCTGTTGTGCGCCTCCGCGCCGGCCGATGAAGGAATCGAGTTCTTCGAAAAGCGCATCCGGCCGCTGCTCAGCCAGAAGTGTTACACCTGCCATAGCGCGAAGACCGTGACGAGCGGTGGGCTTCGGCTCGACACGCGCGACGCGCTGCTGAAGGGCGGCAGCCGTGGTGTGGCAATTGCCGCCGGTCAGCCCGAAATCGGCACATTGCTGCGCGCGGTGTCCTACGAAGACCCCGATCTCCGCATGCCGCCGACAGGCAAGTTGAGCCTACAGGAACTCGATGCGCTCCGCGACTGGGTCGCCATGGGCGCGCCCGACCCGCGCGAGGAGGCGCCGGCGTCGCGGCGGCCCGAAGGCATCAATTACGAACGGGGCCGCCGCTTCTGGGCCTTCCAGCCCTACCGCGCGCATCCGCTACCAAAGGTCTCGGACCGGAAATGGCCGTCCTCCTGGATCGATCAATTCATCCTTGCCGGGCTCGAAGCGAAGAAGCTGAAGCCGGCGCCGCCCGCCGATAAGCGGACCCTGATTCGCCGCGTCACCTTCGACCTCACCGGGCTGCCGCCCACGCCGCGGGAAGTGGGGGCATTCCTGGCCGACGATTCCCCGTTCGCCTTCGAAAAGCTCGTCGACCGCCTGCTCGCCTCGCCGCACTATGGCGAACGCTGGGCGCGGCACTGGCTCGACCTCGCGCGCTACGCCGAAACCGATGGCCACGAATTCGACCGCGAGAAGCCCAACGCCTGGCGGTATCGCGACTACGTGATCCGCGCCTTTAACGACGACCTGCCCTACGACCAGTTCATCCGCGAGCAACTCGCCGGCGACCTGTTACCGTCGCGTCGAATGGCGCCAGGCGCCACGCATTGGGAGACGCCGGTCGCCACCGGCTTCTTTGGCTTACACGAGGAACGCAATGCGGCCGACGACCTCGCTGAAGTGCGCGCCGAGAAACTCGACAACCAGATTGACACGCTCGGCAGGACGTTCCTCGGGCTGACGGTCGTGTGCGCCAAGTGCCACGACCACAAGTTCGATCCCATCTCGACGAAGGACTACTATGCGCTGGCCGGCGTGTTGCACGGCAAGCAAGTCATCCAGGTGAGCCTGGACGCGCCATCCAAGATTCGTGAAACGGAAGAGATCGCCGCGCAAATGGAGGACGTGCACCGCAAGATTGCCCAGCGCGTCGAGCCGCGGCAGAAGGCACTCACCGCGCATTCGGGCCATTATCTGCGGGCGGCCGTGAAGCTGATCGCTACTGGCTGCGATCCGACGGATGCCGAACTGACACACCAGGCCACCGCGGCGAAACTCAACGAACGGTTGCTGCGGGCCTGGGTGGAGGAACTGAACCACGCGGCCAGGGAACCGGATCACCCGCTTTATGCGGTGGCGTGGCTTGCACGCCCGCCGGAATTGGAGCGGACCTTCGCCGAACGGTTGGATGCGGTGCGTGAGGTCCTGCGTGAGTGGACCGAAAAGTCCCATCCCGATCATCCAATCCATGCCGAGCGCGGCGACCTCCTCGTCGCCGACTTCGGCATGGGCAGTTACGACGGATTCCGCGTCGATGGTCCGGCCTTCGGCGCGGCGCCGGTGGGAGGGGTGGCCAGTAGCTTCCGCGCCGGTACCAACGAATTCACCGGAATTCTTACCTCGAAGAGCATCCGCGCTAACGGAAGGTATTTCCACGTCCGGCTGGCCGGGATGAACGATACCACATCGCGCCGCCAGCCGGGCTTGCTGCGCGTAGCCCTGGTGGGCGACGGACGCGACGTGAGCGTGGTAGCCGACGGTACGGGGCGCTTCTCGTGGAAGACCAGCGGTATGGACAAGATGCCCGGTGAATTGGCCTACATCGAGATCGTCGACCGGACAAAAACAGGCCACATCCAGGTGGATAAGGTTTTCCTGTCGAACGCGAAGGAGCCGCCGTTTCTCGGCCGCGCGCCCGACGCGCGGACCGTCGCGCTGCTCGATGGACTCGATTCGTTCGACGCTGTTCTCGCGGCCTACGAACGGGTGTTCGCCGAAGGACTCGACCCGCGGGTTCCGCTGAACGCCGTATTGGAAGACGAGGCGGGCGCCGAGCGCGCGCAACTGCTGGCGCTGGCGGCAAGACTGCCGGAGCCGGCATACGGCATGGTGAGCGTCGAAGACGTCCCTGGCAATCTCCAAGTTCACATCGGCGGCAATCACATGAATCTTGGCGAGGAGGTTCCGCGGGGCTTCCTCACTATTCTCGGCGGCGGCGCGTTTCAAGAAGGCAGCGGCCGGGCGCAACTGGCGGAGGCCATCGCCGATCCGCAAAACCCGCTCACCACGCGGGTCATGGTGAACCGCATCTGGAAGCACCATTTCGGCGAGGGCCTGGTGCGTACTGTCGATAACTTCGGGCTGACCGGCGAGCGTCCCTCGCACCCCGAACTGCTCGATACGCTGGCAGCGCGCTTCGTCGAAGGCGGCTGGTCCATCAAAAAGCTGCACCGGGCGATCGTGCTCAGCAGCACGTATCGCATGTCGAGCCGGGCCGATCCAAAGGCCGTCGCAGTGGACGGCGACAACCGCCTGTTGCATCACATGCGCGTGCGCCGGCTGGAGGCCGAGTCGATCCGCGACGCCATTCTGGCGGTGTCGGGCGGGCTGGACCGCACCATGTTCGGCGAGCCGGTGCCGCCCTACGTCAGCCCTTATCAGGACGGCCGTGGGAAGCCGGTCACGGGCCCGTTAGATGGCGACGGCCGGAGGAGCATTTACATCGGTGTGCGGCGCAACTTCGTTCTGCCGATGTTTCTCGCCTTCGACTATCCGATGACGGTAACGGCCATCGGCCGCCGTGGATCGTCCACAGTGCCCTCGCAGGCGCTTGTCTTGATGAACAATGAATTCGTGGTGAAGCAGGCAGCGCGGTGGGCGGACCGCATGCTCGGCGGGGAGCCGGACGAACGGGCGCGAATCGAACAAATGTTTCTCGCCGCCTACGGACGGTCCGCGGACGAGAGCGAGATCGGCAAGGCCGTACGGTTCGTCGGCGAGCAGGCGCGCCGGTACGGCGAGGATGGGAGCTTCCGCGCTTGGACCGACCTGGCGCATGTGCTAATCAACGCCAAAGAGTTCATTTTCGTGAGGTAGCGATGAATCCGCGAATGCCTTATCTCTCCCGGCGCGAAATGCTTTGCCGCGCCGCCAACGGCTTCGGCGGCCTGGCGCTGGCGGCGATGCTTAGCGAGGATCGCCTGCGCGGTAACGAACGCGTAACCGATCCAATGAAGGTCCAGCCGCCGCACTTCGCACCCAAGGCCAAGAGCGTCATCTTTCTGTTCATGGATGGCGGAGTGTCGCAGGTGGACACCTTCGATCCGAAGCCCCGGTTGCACGCCGAGGACGGCAAGCCGCTGCCGCTCCAGGAGAGCGTGGCCGCGCGCAATCCCAGCAAGCTGCTTTGGGGTTCGCCGTTCGAGTTCAAGAAGAACGGCCAGTGCGGCGCCGATGTCAGCAGCCTGTTCCCGCACTTGGGCGAATGCGTCGACAACATGGCGATCATCCGCTCCATGGTGTCGGACCACACGGAACACACCGCCGGCAACTACTTCATGCATAGCGGTTCGGGGTTGCAGGGCCGGCCAAGCATGGGCGCCTGGGTGACCTACGGTCTGGGCAGTGAGTGCCGGAACTTGCCCGGTTTCGCGGTAATCGATACCGGCATGATCCCGCCGGGCGGACTCGACCTGTTCGGCAGCGGTTTTCTGCCAGCCAGCTACCAGGGGATGCTGTTCCGCAAGGGCCAGGAACCGGTGGCCGATCTCGGCCGGCGCGAGCCGGCGATCGAACACCAGCGCGCGAAGTTGGATCTCATTCGCGAACTCGACCAGGGCGCTCTGGAACGCTACGGGCCGGTTACTGAGATGGAAGCCGCCATCGCGAACTACGAACTCGCCTTCCGCATGCAGGCCGAGGTGCCCGATCTGCTCGACTTTTCCTCCGAGAGCGAACTCACGCGGAAGATGTACGGCATCGACGAAGCGGAGACCGACGAGTTCGGCCGCGCCTGCCTGATCGCGCGGCGCATGGTCGAGCGCGGCGTGCGGTTCATCGAACTGCTCTCGCCTCGGCGGCAAGGCGTCGACCGGTGGGACCAGCACGGGAACCTCGTGCGCGGCCATACGCTGAACTGCAAGGCGACCGACCAGCCGATGGCGGCGTTGATCAAGGATCTCAAGGGGCGTGGTCTACTGAACGAAACGCTGCTCGTCTGGGGCGGCGAATTCGGCCGCACGCCGACATCGCAAGGCACGGAGGACCGCGGCTTCGGCCGCGATCATCATCCCTACGGCTTCACGATGTGGATGGCCGGCGGCGGCGTGAAGGGCGGCTTGGTCTATGGCGCGACCGACGAGTATGGCTACTACGCGGTGGAGAACAAGGTGCACGTCCACGACCTGCACGCGACCATCCTGCACCTGTTGGGGCTCGACCATAGGCGGCTGACGTTCCCGTTCGGCGGGCGTGAAATGCGCCTCACCGACGTCCACGGCAACATCGTCACGGACTTACTGGTGTAGGCTCATACTACCGCGGGCCTGCATGTAGGCCTGAACCGCCTCGCGCAGCGGCGGCATGGCGGGCGCTCCGGCGGACTCCATCTTCGCGTTGGACAGCGCGGAATACTTCGGGCGCCGGGCGGCTGTGCGATACTCGCGCTCGCTGGTCGCTTGCAGGGCGGGCTTCAGGCCGGCTTCTTCGAAGATCATCTTCGCGTAGTCGAACCAGGAGATGGCCGTCCCGCCACCCGCATGGAAGATGCCGCGCGCTCCCGCCGCCACCAGAGCGGCGGTTCGCGCGGCGAGCGCCGGCGCATAGGTCGGCGACGCGGCATGATCCTCCACGACTCGAATGGGATCCGGTTTGGCCGCCAGCCGCAGCATCAACTCGACGAAGTTGCCGCGCGCCGTTCGCAGCCCGCCGGGTCCGAACACGCCCGAGGTACGAATGATCAACGGCGCTTCTAGGTATGCCTGCGCATAGATCTCGCCGGCCAGCTTCGAAACGGCGTAGGCGCCGAGCGGGTGGGTGGGATCGGTTTCGACATAGGGGCGGCTGGCCGTGCCGTCGAACACATAGTCGGTCGAGAAATGAACGAGGACGGCATCTAGTTGGCGGCACGCGACAGCCAGATTTCGCACCGCCAAGGCGTTGACCTGAAAGGCCGCAAGCGGTTCCCGCTCGGCGATATCGACCATGTTGTAGGCGGCGGAATTGACGACCAGGTCTGGCGACAGGGCTGTCAGCTTCGCTTCGACGGAGGAGGCATTGGTTATGTCGAGGTGGTTCCGTTCGAACGGGTGGACGCGGTCGCCGCGGCTCTGAAATTCCTTAACCAATTCCATGCCGAGTTGGCCGCCGCTGCCGAGAATGACGACGGTTCGAGCCATGCATTATCGAAGATAGCAATATGCGGGCTGTGCCGTCGCGGATCAGATGGTGCGTTTGCGCACTCGTACGGGTTGAGGTTCGGGGAGGTGCTCAGGACGGTGCTCCTCGCCCAAAAGCCGGTCCACTAGCGTGTGCAGAGCCGGCAGATGAAGGAGCGAATGCCGCAGTTCGACGCTCACTAGGTAACCGCCGCCGCCCGGTTCACAGTGCGAGACTTCGCCAAGGTAGAGCGATTCGTCGAGATCGAGCCGGACGGGCGTGCCGGGTGCGATCACGACACCGGTCCGCAAGCGGACTCTGTGGGCGTTCAAGCTTTCCACAGTCGCTGCTGCAGGCGCATCCTCTTCGGGGAGGATGGTGAGGGAAACATGCTGGCCAAGTTCGAGTGCCACAACCGTTTATCGGCGGTTCTGGCAGGTTGCTTTACGGCCGGAACGTTGTGAGCAGGTAAAGCACTAAGCCGATTGAGGCGAGCAGGGCGAACTCGACGACCTGCCGCCAGTGGCGGAGAACGAAATACGCCGGATTGCGGCCATGGCGGTGCGGCGCCAGAATCGATCGCACCCAACGCGACTGGACCGACGACGGCAACCCGTGCAACGAGCGCAGGATCTCTTGCCGGCCGTTTTCGTCGGCGATCAGTATCGTGATCGCATTCCGGCCCGTCGTGGTTTCGATGAGCTTCTTGCGCAACGATTCCGGGACCTCGTGAACCGATCGATAAGCAGCGTACTCGTCGTCCGCGGCGATCAGGATCGTCGAGTATTTCTGCGTGATGCGCTGGCCAGCCATTCTCGCTCCGTAAGACGTAGTCCGTTGAAATATGTTACTTCTGCAGGACCTCCTCCTGCAGGTGCGGCTGCGAGCTGCCGCCCTCGTTGTCGGAGTGGTCCAAAATCACCTGAATAAATCCGAGCGCCGCCTTCGACAGCGCCTTGTCCTTGCGGTAGGTCAGCGCCAGGCGCCGCAACAGTGGCTCGGGGCCAAGCGAGATCGTCCGCAGCAGGCCGGCTTTCGTCTCCTCGACGCAGTGCGAAGCCGCCAGGAAGGAGACCCCAAGGCCAGCCATGACGAAGCGCTTGGTCATCTCCGTGGCGTCAAGCTCCATGGAGATCTTGATCTGAGATTCCACGGGCTCCAGCCACTCGTTCAGGCGCGCGCGAGTGGTACCTGATTTCGGCAGCAGCAATGGATAGCCGACGAGATCCTGGGGCATGATGGTGTCTTTCCGGGCCAGCGGATGATCTGGCGTGACCAGCACTTTAATCTCATCGGTATGGATCTTCACCACCTGCAGCCTTTTCTCGGCCACCGGAAGCTGCGTGATGCCGAAATCCGATTGGTTGTCGAGGACGGCTTCGACGATCTTCGAGCCGTAGGAGCGTTCCACCTGCAACTGCACGTTCGGAAACAAGCGTTTGTACTCGGAGAAGACCTGGGGCAGTACGTAGATGCAGGTGGCCTCGTTGGCCGCGATCGTGATCTCGCCCCGTGGCATGCGGTCGAGTTCGTTGATCGTGTCCTGAGCCTGGCGGCGCAATTCCAGGATCTGTTCGGCGAACTCGGAGAAGATCTTTCCAGCTGGCGTCAGAGCAATCCGGGTGCCTAGCCGCTCGAAAAGAATGGTATTCAATTCCTGTTCAAGCTGACGAACCTGGGCACTGATCGCGGGCTGCGTCCGGTAGCAGGTCTGCGCTGCTTTGGAGAAGCTTTTCAGCCTGACGATCTCCAGGAACGTATGTAGTTGGTCCAGGTCCATAATGCGCGCGACGGACGCAAGAACAACCTTGCTTTGCCAGCGTGGGACCAGGTAGTCTCCACCGCCGGCTGCACGGGCGCATGGCTGTTCGCTCCCAGGAAACCCGCCGCTTGCAAGGTTTAGCTATCGGATTATAACATTTTGCTAGTCCCATCCTCCGGCGCGCGATGATTGCTAGT
>CAYPUQ010000304.1:0-7790 GCA_964413655.1 uncultured Solibacteraceae bacterium
AGTCTTGCAGTGTATGCGATCAGCGACCTCGATCAGAAAATCGAGGCCGTAACCAAGGCTTGAATGGGACGTGCTTCAAGCGCAACCCAGTCGACCTGCTGACGCTAATCCTGCCGAAAATCGTACCCTCGGCGGCGTTCATTGAGGAAAACGGAGTAAACGGACTAAAGGGGTGAAACTCGATTCTTGCAAGTTATTGAAAAGATGGAGCGGGAGACGGGAATCGAACCCGCAACCAACAGCTTGGAAGGCTGTGACTCTACCATTGAGTTACTCCCGCCCTTCCACGATGGCGTGTGGCTGCTCCTCTATTGTACAAAGCTCCGGAGGTAAGCCGTCAATCCGCTCAGTGCGCGCCGCGCGACAGCAGCATCACCTTGAACGTCTGGAAAATCACATAGGCGTCCAGACGGAGCGACAGGTTCTTGATGTAGTACAGGTCGTACTCCAGCTTCATGATTGTGTCCTCGATCGTATTGCCGTACTTGTGATTGATCTGCGCCCAGCCCGTGATTCCCGGCTTGATGCAGTGGCGCTGGCGGTAAAACGGGATCTGGTGGGACAGCGTCGCCACGAATTCGGGCCGTTCCGGACGCGGCCCAACAATACACATGTCGCCCTTCAGCACGTTGACGAACTGCGGTAACTCGTCGATCCGCAGCAGCCGGAGCCAGCGCCCCAAACCCGTCACGCGCGGATCGTCGCGCTGTGCCCAGACGGCGCCGGTGTCGGCCTCGGCATCCACCCGCATCGAGCGGAATTTGTACAGCGTGAACTCCTTGCCATTCCGTCCCACCCGGCGCTGCCGGTAAAGAACGGGCCCGCGCGATGTCAGCTTGATCAACAAGGCCACGACCAGCGCGAACGGCAATGTCAACAGGAACCCAGCCAGGGCGACGAACCAGGAATAAGTCTCCTGCAGCTTGACGATCGCCGGGCTCGGGCCAAGCTCGCGCGCGAAAATCAGTTGCGACGGCCGCAACTCCTGGGTCGAAACCCGCCCAAATACGGCTTCAAAGGCCGAAGCGGCATCGTCCACGCGGATTCCGGCGAACCCGAAATCGAGCAAATCCAGTACCGGCAACCGCTGGCGCCGCTCCGTCATGCCGATTACGATCCTGTCCGGCCGGCTGCGCTCCACCACGGATCGTAACTCTGGCAAACTCCCCAGTACTTCGCCGTCCCGACCCGGATTCGGCGGCTTTTCGGAATCGCTGACAAACCCCACCACCTGCATCCCCAACTCGGGGCGTTCACGCAGTCGCGCCGCAATCGCCATCGCGACCGCGTTGCCGCCCAGAAACAAGACGCGTTCGATGGTGAGGGCGCGAACCACAAACTCGCTGTATGCGTAACGCCACAGAGGCAACAGCACAAACAGGAGCACGCTGCCGCCCATCATCGCCCGCCGGGGGAATCGAAGGCCTGGCAGGCCCCAGTTCACCATCGCCTCCACCAGAAACGCAATCCCGATCACCGTCGCCGTTTGCGGAAGCAGCCGGGTCACCGTCGGCACGCGGAGGTTGCTGTATAGATCTTGGAAATGCATCGCGGTCAGGATCGCCACGACCAGAACTGCCAGGCGCGCCCAGCCGTCGTCGTACACCAACCAGATCTCGGGCGACACATCCAGCGACCACATGACCAGCGTCAGGTAACAGAAGGCAATCAGAATCGTGTCAACGAGAATCAGCGCCAGTATGGAACTGGGTATGAGGTTGCTCAGAGGCCGCATTGGTCGGTCCGGTCGGGCGCCTCTCCTCCGAGGTTCATCTCTGCTAGTATGCCAAAGTTCGAACTCCTCTCTCCCGGTTCCCCGTTCGATGCGAAATCGGACTGTTTAGGTCGTATCGAGCACCGGCGGCTGTGGCGGACCTTGCCGACTGTTTCGGTCTGGATTTAAGTTATTGATAGGAAAAGATTGGGGTCTTGACAAGCCGCCTTTTCCATTGGTAGACTCAATGCAGGACCGGAATGGTCCGAGTTCGGCTGTCGCAATGTTGAAGCTCACCAAGAAATCGGATTATGGGTTGATCGCGTTGCGGCACCTTGCATCGATGCCGTTGCGGCAAACGGCCACCGCCAAAGAGATGGCCGAAGCCTATCGGATTCCGCCGCCGCTGCTGTCGAAAGTGTTGCAGCGGTTGGCTCGGAACGGATTTCTGCAATCGGAGCAAGGAACCCGCGGCGGGTACCGGCTCGCGCGCGATCCGCATACGATTAGCGCGCTTGAGGTCATCCGGGCGATCGACGGTCCGGTGATCCTGACGTCGTGCTTCACGCATCACGGCGGTTGCGACCAGTCCGACACCTGTACCGTGAAGGAGCCGCTGCGGAAGGTCCATGAAGGCATTCTGCGGATGCTCGACAGCATCACTGTAGGTGACCTGACAAAGGATGCCGCCGATTGCGGCGGCGGCCCAATTTTGCCTGGAACGTTATTGCAGGTGGGCTCGGCGCCGGCCCAGTGAGATTTGAAAGGAATGAAGGGAAGCAGGGACAACGCGCAATGAAGTTTCCGATCTATCTGGATAATCACGCCACCACGCCGCTCGATCCGCGGGTGCTGGACGAGATGCTGCCGTACTTTCGCGACCACTTCGGCAACGCCGCGAGCCGCAACCACGCTTTCGGCTGGCAGGCCGAGGAAGCCGTCGAGAAGGCGCGCAAGCAGATCGCGGACCTGATTGGCGCTAACCCGCGCGAGATCGTGTTTACCAGCGGCGCCACCGAGTCGAACAACCTGGCGCTGAAAGGCGTGGCCGAGATGTATGCCGAGCGAGGCAACCACATCATCACCGCCGCCACCGAGCATAAAGCCGTTCTCGACACGGCGAAACGCTTGGAGAAGCACGGCTGCCGTGTGACCTACCTGCCGGTAAGGCAGGACGGCCTGATCGACCTCGACATGCTGCGCGAGGCGATCACCGACAAGACGATTTTGATCTCGATCATGTACGCCAACAACGAGATCGGCGTCGTTCAGCCGATCCGCGAGATCGGCCGGATCGCCAAGGAAAAGGGCATTCTGCTGCACACCGACGCGACGCAGGCGGTGGGCAAGATCCCGGTGAGCGTGATCGACGACAACATCCACCTGATGTCGCTGACGGCGCACAAGATGTACGGGCCGAAGGGCGTTGGCGCGCTGTACGTCCGGCGCAAAGGCCCCCGTGTGCAGGTGACGTCGCAGATGGACGGCGGCGGCCACGAGCGCGGCATGCGCAGCGGAACGTTGAACGTGCCGGGCATCGCCGGCTTCGGCAAGGCGGCCGAGTTGTGCAAGCAGGAGATGGCGGAAGAGTCCAAGCGGCTCGGCTACTTGCGCGACAAGCTCAAGGACCGGCTGCTGGCGGAACTCGACGAGGTTTACATCAACGGCTCCATGGAGCACCGGCTGCCGCACAACCTGAACATCAGCTTCGCCTATGTCGAGGGCGAGTCGCTGTTAATGGGCATCAACGACATCGCGGTGTCGAGCGGGTCGGCCTGCA
Organism: uncultured Solibacteraceae bacterium; assembly: GCA_964413655.1. Classification (GTDB taxonomy): domain Bacteria; phylum Acidobacteriota; class Terriglobia; order Bryobacterales; family Bryobacteraceae; genus CAYPUQ01. Next base: position 3,495 of record CAYPUQ010000304.1, read on the forward strand.
CGTCGGCAACGCTGGAGCCGAGCTACGTGCTGAAGGCGCTGGGCGCCGGCGACGATTTGGCGCATTCGTCGATCCGATTCGGCATCGGACGGTTCAACACCGAGGAAGAGATCGACTATACGGCCGCCAAGGTGACGCAGGTAGTCAGGAAGTTGCGCGACCTGTCGCCGCTGTACGAGATGGTCAAGGAAGGGATCGACCTCAGCAAGGTGCAGTGGCAGGCGCATTAGAAGAATTCTCAGAGGAGTGAAGACATGGCATATTCGGACAAAGTTCTCGATCATTACAACAATCCGCGGAACGTCGGCTCGATGGACAAGAGCCTGCCGAACGTCGGCACTGGGATCGTCGGCGCGCCGGAGTGCGGCGACGTGATGAAGCTGCAAGTCAAGGTCAACGACATGACCGGCGTCATCGAAGAAGCCAAGTTCAAAACGTTCGGCTGCGGAAGCGCCATCGCGTCGAGTTCGCTCGCCACCGAGTGGTTGAAGGGCAAAACCGTCGACGAAGCCTTGACGATTAAGAACACCGACATCGTCAATGAGTTGAGTCTGCCGCCCGTGAAGATCCACTGCTCGGTGCTCGCCGAGGATGCGATCAAGGCGGCGATCCACGACTACAAGGCCAAGCGGACGCCGAACGCCGAAGCGGCGGTGGTCGCGCAGAAGTAAGCGATGGTCCAGGTAACTCCCAAAGCGGTGGACAAGATCCGGCAGGCCTTCCGGAAGGAGGGCGTGCTGGGGCAGGGCGGCCTGCGCCTCGGCGTTCAGGGAGGCGGTTGTTCCGGGTTGAGCTACCTGTTCAAGTTCGACGCGAAACAGCGGCCGAACGACAAGGTCCTGGAGTTCGATGACGTGAAGATCTTCATCGACCCGAAGAGCCTGCTCTACCTCGAAGGCATGACGCTGGACTGGAAGGACTCGTTGATGCACTCCGGGTTCGTCTTCGAGAACCCCCACGCCAAGAAGAGTTGCGGCTGCGGCACGTCGTTCGCGGCGTGAAGGAGCGGCCGATGGCCTGCTGGCAATGCGGCGCCGGAACCGGCAAGGGTCTTTTCTGCCCCCAATGCAAGGCTCTACAAGAGCCGCCGCGCGACTACTTCCGTTTCTTCGATTTGGAGCGCAAGCTGACCCTTGACGCGGACGCGCTCCAGCGCCGTTTCTATCAACTCAGCAAATCGCTGCACCCGGACCGCTACACGCGCCGGCCGGAACAGGAGCGGCGCCATTCGCTCGACGCTACCTCCGTCCTTAACGACGGTTACCGGACCTTGCGTGATCCGGTCAGCCGGGCCGAGTACGTGCTCAAGGACAACGGCTTCGATATCGGCGAGCAGCGATCGAAGGACGTTCCGCCCGAGCTGCTCGAAGAGGTCTTCGAGATGAACATGGCGCTCGAAGAACTGAAGGCCGGCGATGAAACCGCGCGTCCGCAATTGGACGAAGCCCGCCGGAAGTTCGAAGCTCTCCGTGACGATTCCGACCGCGAGTTGGCGGATCTGTTCAGCCAGTGGGATCGCGACCAGGAGAAGGAGACGTTGGCGGGAATCCGGCGGGTTCTGAACCGGCGGCGCTACATCTCGAATCTCCTGCGCGAAGCCGAACGGGCGATGGCGGCCGAGGCAGCTTAGACGGCACACAATGGGTACATTTCAAATCGACTTTGGCAAAGGCGGCGGCCGGATCGTCGGCATCGACCTAGGCACGACGAACAGTCTGGTGGGCTACATGGATGCGGCCGCGCCGAAGGTGCTTCCCGGACCGGACGGCAGCCCGCTCGTTCCGAGCGTGGTCAGCGTGGCGCCGTCGGGCGAGATTCTCGCCGGCCGGCCGGCGCGGCAAGCGCTCATCACGCATTCCGATCGCACGGTGTACTCGGTAAAGCGGCTGATGGGCCGCGGCGTCGAGGACATTCGCGATGAACTCTCGCTGTTTCCCTTCCGGGTGGCCGGAGAGGGCGAGTCGGTGCTGAAACTTACCGTCGGCGACCGGACCTTCACCCCGCCCGAGATCTCGGCGTTCATCCTCCGGCAGTTGAAGGAGAACGCCGAACAGGCGCTCGGCGAAGAGATCACACAGGCCGTCATCACGGTGCCGGCGTACTTCAACGACGCGCAACGGCAGGCAACCAAGGACGCCGGGCGGATCGCCGGGCTGGACGTGCTGCGGCTGGTGAACGAGCCGACGGCGGCGGCGCTGGCCTACGGTCTCGACAAGCGGAAGGAAGGCGTGATCGCGATCTACGACCTCGGCGGCGGTACCTTCGACATCTCGATTCTCAATCTCCACGACGGCATCTTCGAGGTGCTGGCGACGGGCGGCGACACGCACCTCGGCGGCGACGATATCGACAACCTGCTGCTGCGGATTGCGCTGGAGGACATCGCCAGCGAATGGGGCGAAGACGTGTCGGGCAACGGCGAAGCGGTGCAGTTGTTGCGGCGGGGGGTGATCGCGGCGAAGGAAGCGCTATCGTTCGTGCCGGAAGCGGCGATTGATCTCGAGTACCGGGGCCGGCGGTATCAACGGCAGATCGACCGGCCGCTGTTCGACCGGCTGATCGCGCCGGTGGTGGACCGGACCATCGGGCCGTGCCGGCAGGCGATGGCCGACGCCGGGGTGAAGCCCGAGCAGATCGATGAAGTGGTGCTGGTGGGCGGCTCGACGCGGATTCCGCTGGTGCGGCAGGCGGTGGAGACGCTGTTCCGGGCCAAGCCGCACACGGAGCTGAACCCGGACGAAGTGGTGGCGCTGGGCGCGGCGGTGCAGGCGGGGATTCTCGCCGGCGACGTCGAGGACCAGTTGCTGCTGGATGTGACGCCGCTGTCGCTCGGCATCGAGACGATGGGCGGGCTGGTGTCGAAGCTGATCGCGCGGAACTCGACGATTCCGGCAAGCGCCACCGAGACGTTCACAACGGGCGTGGAGGGGCAGACGAACGTGCTGATCCACGTGGTGCAGGGCGAGCGGGAACTGGCGAAGGATTGCCGCAGCCTGGCGCGGTTCGACCTGAAGGGGATCGACCCGCTGCCGGCGGGGCTGGCGCGGATCGAGGTGAAGTTCCTGATCGACGCCAACGGGATCCTGAGCGTGACGGCGCGGGACGCGCGGACCGGCAAGGAGCAGAGCGTCGAGGTGAAGCCGTCGTATGGGTTGACCGACGACCAGGTGGAAGCGATGATCATGGAGTCGATCGACAAGGCCGAGATGGACTTCCGCGAGCGGCAGGTGCGCGAGGCGCGGGTGGAGGCCGACACGATGCTGGCGGCGGTGGAGAAGGCAAAGAACAACGAAGCTTACTTCGAGTTAGCCGGCGAGGAGCGGGCGGCGATCGACGCGGCGGTGAACCGGCTGCTGACGGTGTATCATGCGGAGGATTACCTATTGATCCGCGAGCATATCGAGAAGCTGAACGAAGCGACGCTGACGCTGGCCGAGACGATGATGAACGAAGCGGTCGGCCGGGCGCTGAAAGGAACGAAGATCTGAGCCATGCCGGACTTGACGTGGGACCATATCGACGACATCGCGCTGTCTTTGTGCGAGAAGTATCCGGACGTGGATCCGCTGACGGTGCGGTTCACGGATCTGCATAAGTGGATCACGGAATTGGAGGACTTTTCGGACGATCCGCTGGGCTCGACCGAGGGGAAGCTGGAGGCGATCCAGATGGCCTGGTACGAGGAGTGGCAGGAAGAGCAGGAGTAAGCAAGTAAAAGCGAAACGCCCGGCGAGGGGTTAACCCAGCCGGGCGTTTTAGATTTAATCGGGCGACGTCCTACTCTCCCACACCGTTGCCAATGCAGTACCATCGGGGCTGAGGAGCTTAACTGCCGTGTTCGGGATGGGAACGGGTGTGACCTCCTCGCTACAGTCACCCAAAGGCGGCGACAGCGAATCGAATATCGACGGGCACGGAAAGTCAATTTTGTAACGCGCCACCTATGCGGCGAGTAAATTTTATGGTCAAGCCGAACGGGCTATTAGTACCGGTAAGCTAAGAAGGTTACCCTAAACTTACACATCCGGCCTATCAACGTGGTCGTCTTCCACGGCCCTTAGTAGAGGCACTACCCTCTTGGGAGATCTCATCTTGAGGTAGGTTTCGCGCTTATATGCATTCAGCGCTTATCCTAACCGAACTTCGCTACTCTGCTGTGCCACGGGAGTGACAACAGAATCACAAGAGGTTCGTCCAGCCGGGTCCTCTCGTACTACGGCCAGGCCCTCTCAAATCTCCTGCGCCCACCACAGATAGGGACCGAACTGTCTCGCGACGTTCTGAACCCAGCTCACG
>CAYPUQ010000305.1:0-7783 GCA_964413655.1 uncultured Solibacteraceae bacterium
GGCGGAAACGGGCTGTGCGCAAAGGCTGGCATTGCCGCCATGACGAACAGAGCAACCAGGAACATGTAAACTACTGTTTTCTTGAGCATTTTTACCTTCCGGAAGAGGAGTTTATCCTTAGTTTTGATTGGGAACCTTACTGATTCCCCAAGTCCAACACCCTAAGTGTATCTAGGTAAGAATCCCTAATAAATTCAGATTTTTCCGTAGGATTAGCACCTAGTTTCGGGGCGAGGCCCTAAGCCGAATCACCCTGATGTAGGATGTAGAACAGAAGCCCACAAGGAGGCACATTGGCGGCGCAGGTTTTTGACGTGTGCGTTGTCGGCAGTGGTCCCGGCGGAGGCATCGCGACCTACGTTCTTACGAAAGCGGGTCTGAAGGTGGCGCTCGTCGAAGCGGGCCGGCGATTGCGGCCGGGCGTCGACTTCAATGCGCACGGCTCGCCCCACGAACACCTCGACCGGCGGCTCCAGGCGGGATCGCAGCCGGGCACGCGCAATGTCAACGACTACTCGGATCGCGGCCACTTTACTCCCGTGGGCGACCGTCCGCGCCACGGGATGCTCCGAGCGCTGGGCGGGCGCTCGCTCTGTTGGGCAGGTCACAGCCTGCGGTTTGGCCCGCTCGATTTCCAGCGCTGGCCGATTTCGTACGACGAGGTGGCGCCTTACTACAGCCAAGCGGAACGTTTCATGGGGGTTCACGGCAACAAGGACGGTTTGTCCAACTTGCCCGATGGAGAATTCCAGCAGGGCGTGCCCCTCCGCTGCGGCGAACAGATGCTGAAGCGCGGCGTGGAGCGCCTGAAAGCCAAGGGGCGCCGCATGGAGTTCGTGGCTCAGCGCAAGGCCATTCTCACGCAGCCGCATTCTTCCGGCCGCGCGCTGTGCCATTACTGCGGGCATTGCATGGCCGGCTGCGAAGTGGACGCCAAGTACACCTCCGCAAACACGCCCATCCCGGCGGCTTTGCGCACCGGCAATCTGACACTCTTTCTTGACTCCACCATGAGCCGCATCCTCATCGACCGCTCGGGTCGCAAGGTCGAGGGGATCGAGTATGTCACCGCGGCCGGAAAGCGGGAGCGGGTCCGCTGCCGCGTGCTTGTCCTCGCGTGTAGCGCCGTCGAAACCGCGCGGCAGTTGCTGATCAACACCAGCCGGGAATTCCCGAATGGGCTCGCGAACGGCAGCGGCCAAGTTGGGAAGAATCTGTGCAGCCACTTCGGACTCTCGGTACTCGGGCTGTTCCCGGATCTGCGCGGGCGCGATGCGTCCAACGACGACGGAACCGATTACTATCACAGCCTCCTGACGGGTCTTTACTGGGATAAACCCAACCCGAACTTCGACGGGACCTATCAGGTCCAGTGTGGCGCCGGGCTGCACCCGCGGCGCCTCGCGGTGCGCAACGTGCCCGGTTGGGGCAGCAGTCTGAAGCGCGGCCTGCGCGATTGGAACGTTTGGCACGCTGGCATGAACATGCAGGGGTCGCTACGGATTTCGCCGCGCAAGTTCGTCGATCTGGACCCCGGCCGCAGGGACCGGTTCGGGGCGCCGCTGCCCCGCATCCATCTGCACTACGAAGACAGCGACATCGCGATGGCGCTAGACATGGTGGAAACGTGCGAGGAGATCATCCGCGCGGCCGGCGGCCGCGTGATTTCGAGGCCGGAAAGAATCGACGCGGACACCCTTGAGATCGACTCAAACCATTGGGTAGGCACGGCGCGGATGGGAACGGACGCGCGAACCTCGGTGGTGAACACCAGCGGCCAGGCGCACGACGTACCGAATCTGTTCATCGCCGACGCGTCGGTGTTTCCGGCGTATCCGGAAAAAAACCCGACGCTGACGAACATAGCGCTGTCGTGGCGGACCAGCGACCGGCTGGTCGAGAAAGTCCGTGCCGGGGAGGTTGGCTGAATGCAGCGCCGCGATGTGTTTCGGATTTTGACGGCCACCGCGCTGGCGGGACGGCAGGCCACTGCCCAGCACACTGACGCCGCTCCGCGATTCTTTACGCGCGAGCAGTATGAAACTGTCGATTGCCTCTGTGAGATGCTTTTGCCGGCCGATCAAGACGGTCCGGGCGGCCGCGAAGCCGGCGTCGCCGGGTTCATCGATACCGTGCTCCACCACGCGGACGAACGAACGCGGGAGCTGTGGCGAAGCGGACTCCAGGCGGTGGACGACGCGGCGCGGGGCGAGTTCGGCAGACCGCTGCTCGAATGCGAGCCGAGCCAGCAGACCCGCATCATGGAAGCGATGGCGGAGAACGAAGACCGGCCGGCTACCGCACTGCAACACTTCTTCGGGTTGCTGAAGCGAACGGCGATCCAAGGTTTCGCCTCATCGGACGCCGGCAGGGGCTATTTCGGCTATCGAGGCGACACGGCTATCGCCGACTTCCCCGGCTGCACGCATCCGGAGCACCAGGGCTGACGGCGGGCGTCACAAGGAGGCAAGCCAGGCGAAGACCCGTTCCTGAGTGTCGCGGCGGAAGCGGTTGAAGTCGACCGGCGTTTCGAAGGTGAGGGCTTGCGGAGCGCCGAGCACCTGCCACGCCTTGCGGGCCTCATTCACTTCAGTCGCGACATCGTCCGGGCGGGCATAGCGGTCGAGCGTTGGCGCAATCAGCAAGACCGGGCGCGGGGCGGCGAGCGCGAGCGCCGCGTCGAAATCGAAAGGCACACGCGACTCCGCGCCCACGAAGAATCCGAGGCGGGGCATCAGTCCGTGGAGGTGTGAGTAGTGGCGGATGCCCTCCACGCCGCGGCCGGGCGTGGCAAAGCGGAGCGGATCGAAGCCGCAGACCGCCGCGATCCCTCGCACGCGCGGGTCGAGTGCCGCGGCGATCAACCCCACCTTGGCGCCCAGCGAGTAACCCATCAGGTAGATTCGCTCCGGATCCACGAGATCGACCTGCGTCAGCGAGTCGATCGCGGCGCGCGAGTCGGCGACCATCTTGCCCATGAGCGACCACTTCGGATAGCGTGTGTAGAATTCGCGCGCGTCGAGAACACGCGCGCCGAACCCGATCTGATCGAAAGCGAGCACGGCGAAACCGCGCTGGACCAGGCTGGGGAAGGACGGCCGCTGATCGAGACGCAGGTCGCTACCGGTGGACGTCCAGGGCGCGTAGATGGACCAGCCGTATTGGTAGGTATATGGGTGGAGCCACACGACGACGGGAAGCCTACCGGACTTGTGACTGGCGGGATAGAACAGGTCGCCTTTGAGTCCGTCGCCGAAGGGGATTTCCCTCCAGGCCATACCCTCCTTCGCGATGCGGTCGCGAGTGGCCGAGTCCGCCGACGGGCGGCGGAACAGACCGGCCAGCCACCCCTCCGAGGAGGAGACTTCGAGCGGATGGTGACGAAGCTGCATGTTCAGAGCGCCCGGCGGTTCCTCGCCCAGCGCCCACTCAATCTGCTTCCGGAGATTCTCCTTGAAAGCGTCCCAGCCGTCCTTGGCGGCAGGAACGCGGAAGTCGCGCGCGGGATAGGAGCGCGGATCGACCGATTCGCCTGAGAACCGCCGCCAGTTCTCGAACGTGTAGCCGTGGATCCAGGTCTCCATCTTCGGCCGGGGACGACGTCTGAAAACGGCGTCGAAGAAGTCGATGAACTCTTCGATGTTGCCGGCGGTGGTTTCGTGTTCGCCGTCGCGGAGACGCAGGCAGATATTTTGCTCGCGGCCAAGCAGGCGGTAGACCCGGAGAGCGTCCCGATACGCCTGCTCAAAGCCGAAGGGATTGCCGGCGGATTCAGCGTAGCCCGAGTACAACATGAGCCCGCGGGGCGCGACGAGTGCGAGCAGCGTGTTCTGGTCGATCGGCAGCTTGTCTTCTCGTCCGGAGAAGAAGCGGAGGCGCGGGTGGAACCAGTGCGACTGCGCGCCGGCAAGTAGTTCAATGCTTTCGTTGGCGAACGGTTCGGTGGTATATCGCCAAGGATCGCACTCGCCGCTGTTTCCGCTGGACGGAATCACAGCCGCGATGCGCTCGTCGAAGGCGGCGGCGAGAAGGGCCTGTTTGCCATTGCGGGAATGGCCGGTCAGACCGATCTGGTCTTTGGCGACTTCCGGCAGTGTCATCAGGTAGTCCACCGCGCGCGAGGCGGCCCAGGCCCACCGGGCGAGGACGGAGAAATCGTACTCCGGGTAGACCTCGATCCAGGCGTCGGAGTCGTCGCCGTGCCCGTAGCGCGGGTCGGTGGCGTGATAGATGCACGCGATGTAGCCGCGGCGAACCGCCGTGTAGATCCAGGGGCGATTTCGCCCGTGGTTCGTGAGGAAGACGGGAAACGGGCCGGGGCCGTCCGGAATGACGAGTTCGATGCGGAGGGTGGCGCGATGGGAGGGGCCGAATTCGAGGCGGACTTCGCGAACCGTGACGCGTCCTTCCCGTTTCGTTGCCGTGACCACCGCCCGTAGATTCGTGGGCGCCGGCGGGAAGCGGCCGAACATCCAGTGCTCGATCTGATCGCGGAGTTGTGGCTTGCGCCGGGTCCATTGTTCCGGGGTTGTGATGGGCTTACCGTCCTCACCGAGCAGCGGGTCGGGGAGGCCTGGGACCGAAGGGAGCGAGTTGAAATCGGGCGGCAGTTCGCCGGTGCGGCGAAGCCATTCCTCCCAGGTCTTGTCGTGAGCGTTGATCCGGCCGTCGGCGGGGACGCGGCTCGGGCGGAGAAGCCGGAGAAGTTCGTCGAGGGTGGCGCGCTGTTGGCCCGGCGCCTGCCCGAACGCGACGGCGGCGAGGAGCAGTAGGAAGAGGAGGCGCATGATGCACTTGAGAGTGTATGACAACCGGGCCGGTGGCGAAGGCTGGCTGCTACCGATCGAGACTCGCCCGCATGTGCGAGCTGCGAGTTTGATTAAGATTTGACAATCCCACTTTGTTCAATTAAAATTTATCCACAGTCGATTCTTGCAGTACTAAAAATCTCACCGCGAGAAAGGGGACACATGACTCGCTTACGGATCTTTTGTGCTTTGCCGGCAATCACTTGCCTGGCTGTTTCCGCCTGGGCTCAGATTGGCACTTCCACCATCACCGGCCGCGTGCAGGATGCGACCGGCGCCGTGATACCAGGCGTCGCTGTCACTGTGGTCCAGGTTGCCACGAACTTCACTACAACCGCCATTACCAACACGGAAGGAATCTACCGTGTTCTTTCGCTGCAGCCGGGGCAGTACCGAATAACGTTTGAGGCGCAGGGCTTCATGAGAGGGGTGCGCGAGGGTGTCGTACTCCGCACCGGCGATACTTTGGCCATCGATATGATGCTTCGCGTCGGTAACGTGACCGAATCGATCGAGGTGAGCGGCGCGCCGCCGCTGCTGGAAACCGAGACGTCAGCCACCGGAACGGTGATGAGCGGCACCATCCTTTACGACATGCCGCTCTATCAGCGTTACATCAACTCAACCCTGAATATCGTGCCGGGGCTCACGACCGGCGGTTTCGCATGGGGTGGCGGCCTCGGCAACTACCGCGTGGCGGGCCAGCGGTCGAGCACGATCGGGCTCTTCGAAGATGGCGTCTTGGGCAACGACCAGCTCAGCGGCACGAGCGCGATTCGCCCGGTTCAAAACTCCGTTGCGGAAGTGAAAGTCATCACTACCGTTCCGCCGGCCGAGTACGGCCACACCGCCGGCGGCGTGATCAGCGTGGTGAAGAAGTCGGGCACAAACGAGTTGCACGGCATGGGCTCCTGGTACGGACGCACGCGCAGCATGCAACACCGGCTGTACTTCGACCGGCTCCGCGATTCCGACCCGCGGCCCGGCCGGCCCGACGGCGTTCCCGCATTCTTCATGCAGCCCGACGCGAACCTCTCGGGTCCCATTTACATCCCGAAGCTGTACGATGGCCGGAACAAGACTTTCTTCTTCTTCGGTTACCAGCGTCTCCACGAAAAGAAGATCGCCCAGGTGCAGTCCACTACGCCCACGATGTCCATGAAGCAGGGCGACTTCAACTTCCCTGGCGTGCCGAACTCGAACCTGATCTTCGACCCGGCCACCACGCGTTTCGTGAACGGCCAGTGGATGCGCGATCCCTTCCCGGGCAATGCCATCCCCATGGCGCGCATCGACCCGGTGGCGCGCCGCATCATCGACATCGATCCGTGGATGGCGTCAAACGCTCCCGGCACGTTCAATCCTCTCGGGCCGGTCGGCAACCTGATGGCAGACGAGGAAGCGCGCGTGTTCTTCAACGACTGGAATCTGCGCCTGGATCATCAATTCAATCCCAGCTTCAAGGTTTACGGCTCCTACAGCGAAAACAGCCAAACGGGCTTTGGCCGTCCGATCAACATCCGCGCCGAGGCGCCCGCCTTCGATCACCAGCAAGGCAACTGGAGCCCCTTCTACAATCGTAACTACTCGGTCGGAAAGACCTGGGTGGCGTCGCCCACGATCGTCAACGATGCACGGGTTGGCTACTACCGGCGCGTGAATCGCACCGACGTTCCGGGCTTCAACGAGAACTGGCCGCAGCAGTTTGGCATTCCGAACATGGACCAAGCGCTCATGCCGGCCTTCGGCTCCGGCAATCGCGACACCCCGGGTTCGCTATACGGCATCACGGGGGCCACGCCGAGCCGCATGGTCAACGAAACCCTGTCGTTCCGCAACGACACGACCTATATCCGCGGCACTCACGCTTTCAAGTTCGGATACGAGATTCTGCGCTTCCGGCTGAACTCCGCGATTCTCGCCCGTCCCGCCCGGTTCTCTTTCAACGGCGTGACGGCCGGAGTCCTGCCGAGCGGTGCATTGCAGCCGAACACGGGCAACTATTTCGCCGGTTTCCTAACCGGCCACGTCTCGCAGGGATTGTTCGAGGCTGAAGTCACCAGTTGGCTGCCGCGTTCGTCGATCCACAGCTTCTACATTCAGGACGACTGGAAAGTGACGCCAAATCTGACGTTCAACCTCGGACTACGCTACTCCAACGAGTCGCCCTTCGATACGCGCTTCGGGTTGATGTCGAACTTCGATCCTCGGGCCGTCGACGACGTCACGGGGCTGCCGGGCGGCCTGGTGTTTCCGGCTTCGCCCCTGCACCGGCGCGACAACAACAACTTCAACCCGCGCTTCGGGCTGGCTTGGCAACCTTTGCAGAAATGGGTGTTCCGGGGCGGCTTCGGCATATACACCATCGATACAAAGTTTCCCGCCAATCGCATGCAGTTCAACGAATGGATTGCGCAGGCCAACCAGGAGGCGCCTCCCGGAAATCCGACGCCGGTCTACACTCTCAGCCGCGGTCCGGACCCGGTCCAGTTCGAGCAGCGGCCCAACGGCAGTTCACCGTTCCGCGGCGTCAACTACGGCGCCCGCAATGTCGACTTCCTGGATCCGAATCTCCGCAACGCGTACTCCATGAACTGGAACGCCACGATTCAGCGCGAACTCTCGACGAATTACGTCGTGGAGGTGAGCTACCAGGGTTCGGGCGGAGTGGCGCTGCTTGAACGGTGGAACATGAATACGTTCCCCATCGACTTCGCGGTCAACGATCTCCAGTTGCGCAGCCAGGTACAGGCGGCTGCCCAGACGTTCCGGCCATTTCCGCACTTCGGCAACGTCTTTATGCGCTCCAACTTCGGCCATTCCACGTTCCACTCGGGGACGGTGAAGCTGGAAAAACGTATGGCGGACGGGTTCTTCCTGAACACGTTCTATACGTTTTCGAAGGCCATCAACAGCCAGGACAACGACAACGACGGTTCCGGGATCGCGCCGATCCAGAACCGGTCGCTTGAGAA
>CAYPUQ010000306.1:0-7773 GCA_964413655.1 uncultured Solibacteraceae bacterium
GTGAACCCGGCCACGCTCCACGCCGCGTCCAGCACCTCCGGATCCGCGTCCGCGGGGACCGCGCGGATCGTCTCCGGCGTCACGGCCAGGTTTCGCGCATAGCGGTCGCCAAACGAACTGGCGCCGTTCTCCGAAACGTGGACCGCCGCGCCGCCCGGATTCGCCGCCAGCCCAGCGAACAACGCATACTGCCGCCGGCCGCGCTCCACGCGCCGCGCCGGTTCCGCCACCTGCGTCAGGTCGGTCCCCTCGTGCCAGATCCCCGCGATCGCATGATTCCCGCTCTCCCGGATCAGCCACACGACCATCGACACCGAACGTCGAGGACCCTTCACATCCAGTCCCGATCCGTGCAGCCGCTCCCGGGGAACCAGCAAGCACGGCCGGAAGTGCGGATCGTCTTCCTGCCGCAGCCGGATCGCCTGGCCGAAGGGCCCGCGCCCGAGCAGCGGGAAGTCGCTGTAAACAGCTTCGCGCCCCTGACCCCAATATTCGCGGACGTAGTTCACGGCGTCGAGCCGGAGGTCGTGACGGCCGCCGGGTTTCTGGTGAGCGTCGAAACGGCCGTCCGGGCCGCGCTTCACGAAGTCCCACAACGCAACGAACCCGGACGTCCGCCGGACCTCTTCTACCCTCCGCCGGTACTCGGCCTCCTGTGAGAAGGCCGGCCACACAAAGACGGCGATTACCGCCAGCCGGCAGACCGGAGTCTTCATCCCCTCATTCTCGCTCGGCTCAGCGCGATAACCGTTTGCGCCCGCCGAAAAGTACAATGTCGGGTTGGCCCCTTAACCGGAAGAGGATTCACGGAATGTCCACTCACGCCGAACCAGTCGCCGCTCACCGCCAGCGAAAGTTCGAGTTCCCCGCACCCGCGCCGAACACCGTTGGCCGCCTCGCCGACGTCTCTTCGGACGACTGCGTCGTCTACCTCGACAATGATTCCGCCCCCCGCCTCTTCTGGTATGGCGAAGATCTCATTACCGCGAAACTCCCCGCCGGCACGCGGATGATCTACCCCAAACCCACCATCGCCGGCCTCAAGGATCGGGAGACCGCGATCCGCTACGCCCTAGCCCACCCCATCGGTTCCGAGCCGCTCTCGGCCCTCCTCAAGCCGGGCATGAAGGTGACTATCGCGATCGACGACATCTCGCTGCCCCTCCCGAAGATGTCCAGCCCCGACCTGCGCGAGACCATGCTCACGATCGTCCTCGACATGCTCGCCGAGCACGGCGTCGACGATTTCCATATCATCATCGCCACCTCCTTCCACCGCCGCATGGAGCCGTTCGAGATCGAGCACGCCGTCGGCAGCCGCATCTACAACGCCTACTACCCCGAGCGCCTCTACAATCACGACGGCGAGGACCCCAATGGCATGGTGGAACTCGGCGCCACCGAACTCGGCGAGCGCGTCCGCATGAACCGCCGCGCCGCCGAATCCGACCTTCTCGTCTACCTCAACATCAACCTCGTCCCGATGGACGGCGGCGCGAAGTCGGTCAGCGTCGGCTTGTGCGACTACCCCACCCTCCAGGCTCACCACACACCGCAGACCATCCTCAAGTGCGATTCCTATTTCGACCACCGCCGCTCCGCCCTTACCGATTCCTGCAACCGGATGATGGAGGTGATCAGCCGCCAGTTGAAAACCTTCCACGTCGAGACTGTTGTCAACAATGCGATGTTCGATCCGCGCATGGCGTTCTTCGTGAAGAACGAGGACAAGTGGAACGCGATCGACAAGGTTTCGTTCAAAGTCGCCCAGACCGCCCTCGGCGCTCTCCCGCGCAAGGCCAAGCGTAAAGTCCTGTTCGCCTTTCCGGCGTTTTACGATCTCATCGCGGTTCACGCCGGCGCCTGCCATCCGGTGCACGACCAGACCGTCGAATACTGCTACTCGCAATACTGCGTTCCCATCGAAGGACAGGCCGACGTGGCCATCTTCGGCATCCCCTTTATCAGCCCGTACAATGTCAACTCCATCTTGAATCCCGTGTTGGTGCAGGTGCTGGCACTCGGCTACTTCCACAACATGTACCGCGGCATGCCGATTCTGAAGCGCAACGGCGTCATGATCCTCACCCACCCGCTCTACGACGAATTCGATCCGCGCCACCACCCCTCTTACATCGAATTCTTCCACCGCATTCTCGCGGAGACGCGCGACTCCATGCTCATCCAGCGCAAGTACGAACCGGAGTTCGCCACCAACCCCGACTACATCCGCCAGTACCGCACCGGCTACGCCTACCATGGTGTCCATCCGTTCTACATGTGGTACTGGGGCGAGAACGGCCGCGCCCACACCGGCAAGGTCATCGTCGCCGGCGCCGGGGATAAGCGGGTCGCGGATATTCTCGGCTGGGATGTCGCCCGCAATGTGGAGGAGGCCCTCGACATGGCGAAGTCGCACGTCGGACGCACGCCCACCGTCACCCACCTGCACATCCCGCCCATTCAGATGGTGGATGTGGCCGGCGTGCCCGGGACCGTCTGACGCGGATGAAACCGGCACTCATCACCGGGGCCACCGGCTTCCTCGGCAAACACCTCGTTGACCAACTGAAGCGGGCCGGCGCCGGGCCGCTGCGGCTGTTGAACCGCCGCGACTCGGCCTACGACCGTGATCCCGATGTCGAAGTCGTCCGCGGCGATGTCACCGATCCCGCCTCGGTGGACCGCGCCGTTGCCGGCTGCGAAGTGGTTTACCACCTCGCCGGCTTCGTCTCGCGCGACCCGAAGGATGCCTCCCGCCTCTACGAAGTTCACGTCGCCGGCACGCGCCACGTCTGCGAGGCAGCCCTCCGTCACGGCGTCGAGCGGGTGGTTGCGGTCAGTTCCTCGGGCACGGTCGCCATCAGCCGCGAACCCGTCGTACACGACGAGAACTCCGGCTACAAGTTCGTGGAAGTGGCCGAGTGGGCCTACTACCTGAGTAAGATTTACGCGGAGAAAGCCGCGCTCGGCTATCATCACCGCGACGGCTTACCCGTGGTTGCCGTGAACCCGGCGCTGATCCTCGGTCCTGGCGATGAGGCCGGCTCCTCCACCGGCGACATTGTCATGTTCGTCAACGGCCAGATCCAGTCCATGCCGCTCGGCGGGATGAGCTTCGTCGACGCCCGCGACGCCGCGGCCGCCACCATCGCCGCGATGCACCGCGGCCGGCCCGGCGAACGGTATCTCCTCGGCGGTCCCAACTGGACCTTCCGCTACATCGTCGAACGGCTCGCCGAATTGACCGGAAAGCGGCCGCCCATTTTCTCTCTCTCGCTGCCCGTCTCTCTCGCCGCCGCGCATGTCATGCGCCGCATCACCCGCTTCGAACTCGACGACGCCACCATCAAGATGTCCTCCATGTTCTGGTATTGCGATTCCTCCAAGGCCACCCGCGAGTTGGGCTTTCACAGCCGCGATCCGCTTGCCACGATGCGCGAAACCGTCGAGGACCTCCGCGCCCGCGGCCGCGCATGAAGACCGCCGTTATCGTCAACCCCCACTCCGCGTCCGGACGCACTGCGCGCCGCTGGCCCGCGGCGAAGGCCGCTCTCGAAGCTCGCATCGGTCCGTTCGAAACCCGGCTCACCGGGCGTCCCGGGCACGCGACGGAACTGGCCCGTACCCTCCTCGAAGCCGGCTACACCCGCATCATCTCGGCCGGCGGCGACGGTACCGTCCACGAAATCGTCAATGGACTCCTCGACACCAGGGGCAACGCCATCAACCCCGAGGCCGTCCTGGCTGTGCTCCCGCTCGGCACCGGCGGCGATTTCCGCCGCACCCTGGGTTTGACCGGACTCGACTCCGCCATCGACGCGCTCGTTTCGGGAAACACCACCCTGATCGACGTTGGCCATATTGCGTACCGCTCCCACGCCGGAATCGCCGGGTCGCGCTACTTTGCCAACCTGGTGAGCTTCGGCATGGGCGGCGAGGTAGCGTCGCGCTCGCACAACTTCCTCAGCCCGCTCGGCGGCAAACTCGCGTTTCTATACGCCACGCTGGAAGTTTTTTTTCGCTACCGCGCCAAGACCGTCCGCTTGCAGTTCGACGGTAACGGCGAGTGGCACACCGTGCGTGTGTTGAACGTGGCCGCCGGCAACGGCCGCTTCCATGGCGGCGGGATGCACGTCTGTCCCCGCGCGGTCCTCGACGACGGCCTGCTCGAAGTCACCGTCATCGACGCGCTTAATATGTTCGTCCTCGCTAAGGACCTGCCGGTGCTCTATTCGGACGACGTGTATCGCCACCCCAAGGTCCACCACTTCCGCGCCACGCGCCTCGTCGCGGAATCGAGCGACCGCACCAGCATCGAGGTCGACGGCGAACCGCTGGGAACCCTGCCCGCCGAGATCGCCATCCTGCCCCGGCGGCTCCGGGTCGTGGGTCGGGCGCCGGCGCTTGCTAGCCGGCTTTGAAGCCGGCGCGCTACTTTCGGTTTAAGCTCCCAAGTCTGAACCCGCCTGAACCCACGTCTTTGCGGGCGGTCACCGCCCAGGAGGGCGCCTGTGCTTGTGCGAGCGCTCCCTGCGACTCAATCACGCAGCGTTGCTTCGTCCGGGCGCGGCGGGATGAGCGCGCGCGCGAAACAAAATGCGACCGATGTGTTTCAGCGGCTAGGCGAGGCTGCGCAAAAATGAAGCGTCGGAGTCGGACACACATTGACGACTTACGCGATTTGCGCGAAGCTAGCTTTAGGTGGGTGGCCCCGGCTGGGATTGGACCAGCTAAGCCCCCCTGATGGGTCGGGGCCGGAGACCAGGGTGGGGATCGACCCACTGCTCGGGAGTTGGCGGCTCCCGCCGCGGCACCAGCCGCAGTTAGCTCCCTGGTCGGAACTTACCGCGCGGGGTCGCATTTTCATTGCGACCCCGCAAGTAGCTCAACCAAATGAACTTTTCGCTGGACTGGTGGCCCGCGATTTCGTATAATGAAACCGGAACTCGGGTGCAGATACCACCCACCTTTCTTCGACTGTCACTATTCGTCTAAGGGCTAAAGGGTTCTACGGAAGGGAACGATTGGGTGGCCCCCATCGTTCCCTCTTGGTTTTTTAGGCAGTCCTTATCTTTCTATTTGGCTCTACAGGCAACAGTTTTTGCTGTCGCAAGTCTTTCAATCTTTCCTGAGGCACATCGGCCTCCAACAACCCTTCCTCCTCATTCCACTGTGCCAGAACCGAGAACGTGCTGCTGTAGTCGAGTCCGATGTAATCGAAAAACGTCTTAGCAGAAAACCCAGAGCCGTTTCCCTTCTTGCTGTAGGCGATTCTGTAGGCCCTGGTGTCTTTCTTGGTGATTGGCCGGATCGCCAACTTTCGCTCCTCTGTGTCCCAGAGAAGCAAAACGAACTCGATAGCGTCTTTCTGGAACAATCTAGTGGCCGCTTGGTTCAGTCCGATGCGCCCAAATGTATTGAACGCGAGCGCGGGATTCCCGGTGCGGGTCACTTTTCTGGTGAAAATCTCGTATGCCATACCGATTCTCCTCTACACGACTGTCACGGTTCCTATTGTCTCATGTAGAATCATCGTCGTCAAGAGGCTCGTTTGTTCCATCCTGTAGCAGCGTCTTTAGTTCCGTTAGCAGCCTCACCGGTCCACGTCCCAACCGTGCGGTATCGTGGAACTACGCGGCGCTCTCGGTTTTGCAGATGCAGTTTGTTGTGCCGAAAACTGTTGCGACCGATAGGATGACTGGTGGAGAATTGTGTTGAAGAAGCGGCCCTTCCGCTCCGCCCTTGATTCAAGTAGGCTGAAAGGCCTCGCGCAGCGGAGGGGTCTTCCCTTTTATGGCAGAAAAGGCGGCTTTTTTGATGGACGGTGGGTTCGTCAAGAAAAAGCTCCAGTCCGCAAACCGTCGGTTCCCCACGGTATCAGATGTAGTGGATCTGGTAACAAAAACCATGGCGAAGCCGGATCTATCGGGTGCCGTTATCTTTCGCGTCTACTTCTACGATGCCCCACCGGTAGAGGGGGTGGCCACCAACCCAATCGATGGCACGGTCATCAACTTCTCGGCCACGCCGCAATCACGCCAGAACCAAGCCCTACTTCAGTCTTTGGAACTTCAACCCAATTTTGCCGTTCGTCGAGGAGTGTTGGGGGTGACCGGGTGGAAGCTTGGAAGAAACGCTCTGCGATCTCTGGCTGGCGGTCCAAGAGCGGTTGCGGCTAGAGATCTTGTGCCAGACATGGCCCAGAAGGGTGTGGACATGCGGATTGGTCTTGATATCGCTTGGCTCTCAATCAAGCACATTGTTGATTCGGTTGTGCTCATGACTGGAGACTCCGACTTCGTTCCCGTGATGAAATTCGCAAGGAAAGAGGGAATAAGGGTGTACCTGGAAGCCCTTGGCCACGGAGTCCGGAGGGAACTGAAAGTGCACGCCGATATCGTCTTATGACGCTTGCTAGCGAGCACCATCTTTCCTCGGCCTTCCGCCAGCCCGCGTCTTGCGCTTCGCGGCCATCTGGCGGCGGCGGTCCGGTTTTGTGGCAAAGGCGGGGCAGATTCGAGAATCAGGTCTGCTTGTTCGATTAGGTTCCTGAGTGCGTGCGGTCCACTGGCATACTTCCATCGTGTAGCGGATCGCGGCTGGAAGCAAGCGAAAGCTGTTTTGCCTCAACGCACATTTCACCCACTACCCGGAGTTGCCACGTGTCCCCGAATGCCGCATGCCCCAGCCAGGCCTGCACGCGGCAGTTCACTTCCTCGAACCCGATCCGCCCGGCATGATACAACTCCGCCATCTTCTTCAGCCGCCGTCTCATTCGGACCACGTTGGCCCGCGCCAGCCGCGCCTGTCCCGGCAGCAGCCGCCATCCCAGAAACGTCAACCCGTCCGCGCACCGGTGTACCCGGCATTTCCGCTCGTGTGGCCGCAGACGTAAGCCGCCGAGAAACTCCCGAATCCTCTCCGCCATCCCCGCCAGCTCCCGCTTGTCTTCGCCGAACAGAAGGAAGTCGTCCACATACCGCAGATACAACTCCGGCCGCAGCTCGCGCAGCACGAAATGGTCCAATGGATTCAGATACACGTTCGCGAAGAACTGCGACGTCTGGTTTCCGATCGGCAGCCCGCGCCGCCGCTCGTGCGGCGTGAACAGGCAATCGCCTGGAAAATACGCCGTCGCATCCTCCTGCTGGTTCGATCCGTCGATAATGCACCCGGCCAGTTCCAGCGTTGGGCGGCACTTCACAACCCGCGCCAGCAAGTCTTTCAGAATCTCGTGATCGATCGACGGAAAATATTTGCGGATGTCGCACTTCAAAACGTACGGGTGCCGCGCGCACGCACGCCGCGCCAGTTCCAGCGCGCGATGCTGTCCGAAACCCTTTCGTGAAGCGAACGAATAGTGCGTGAAGCGCGTTTCGAATACCGGCTCCAAAACGCGGGTCAGCGCATGATGGACCACCCGGTCCCGGAACGGCGCCGCCGAAATCTGCCGTGGCTTCGGGTCCCGGATCCAAAACGTCTGGTAGCCGCCCGGCCGGTACGTCCGTTCCTCGAGTTCGCGCTGCAGCACGCAAAGCTTCGGCTCCAAATCGTGAAGGAATCGCGCCACGTCGGGACGCCGCCGTTTGCCGCGCGCCGCCAAACGCGCGGATTCCATCAGGTTCTCCCAGCTCACCAGCCGCGGCCAAAGATTGCCTGCCCGCTTCATGCTTTTTGACGGACGCTTTTCAGCCAGCCGCCCGTCATCCGGCCTACTTCGTCGATCGCTTTCGCGGCGTGCTCGTGGCTGCCCAGCGTCATCACCTTCAG
>CAYPUQ010000307.1:0-7685 GCA_964413655.1 uncultured Solibacteraceae bacterium
GAGGTCGAGGACTCGCTCCGCAACCGCGGCGGGATCGACGCGAAGGGCCGCGTCGCCGATGAGCAGGCAAGCGTCGGCGGCGGCCAGCATCCGGGTTGGGTCGGGCTCCATCGAGATCAACTCGGGCTCGGCATCGTAGCGCTGTTGGAGGATAATGCGCGCCAACTGAACCGAAGTGCGGGAGCCGGAGTCGGTTGCGAGGCGCCGGATCTGCGTAAACGGTGTCCGGGAGATCAGGAGGATGCTGCGCACCGGGCCGCGGCAGGCAATGCCCGTCCCTGGGATAACTTCCAGGCCGAGGCGGGCGCATTCGACGACCGGCACGATGCCGATATCGGTTACGTCGTTTTCCACTTGGTTGGCACACGCGGAAGGAACGGCGAAGGTAAGGTCGAAAAGATGCAGTTGGGGGCCGTGCAGCATGCCCCAGACCAAAGGAACGGTGTTGAGGTAGCTGACGGCGCACACGCGCGGACGGGCAGCGGGCGGGGTGGTCAAATCCTAGTTTACCATCGGGTTCGCGACGGCCGGGATGGCTGCCGCCTGTCCGCCGGGCGTGCTATGTTGCAGGGAGATTGTCCGTTCGCCAGGAGTACTAATTAGAATCCCATGAACTATTTACGAGCGATGCTGCTTGGAGCTTGTTGCCTGTTTGCGGCGGTGCCGGATGCCGCGGCGCAGGTCGTGTTGAACCCGGTGCCGGCGCGCGTGGTTGGGCACCCGCAAATCGAGCCCAGAACGGCCAACCCGAATCTGGTGGAGGGACGCGAATTATTTGCTCCGCAGGGCATTGCGCTCGATACAACGGCGTCGCCGCCGATCCTCTACGTGGCCGATACCGCCAACCACCGGGTGCTCGCCTGGCGCGACGCGGCATCGTTCGGCGTTGCCGCCCGAGCCGACTTGGTGATCGGCCAGCGGGACCTGTTTTCGACCCTCGAACTGGGACCGGGGACGAACCTGACCAGCGGTTTGAGATCGCCGACTGGTCTCGCCGTTGACAGCACTGGGAACCTCTACGTCGCCGACAGTGGGAATAACCGGATCGTCCGGTACCGGCGGCCGTTCGAACAGCAGGCCGAGATCGTGCTGGCCGATTTCGTGATCGGGCAGCCCACGCTCAACTCCCGGACGGCCAACACGGGCGGTCTATCCGCAAGCAGCCTGAGTTTCCAGAGCGGCTCGAATGTCTTGAAGGCTGGGTTGGCGATCGACGCCCAGGGCAGCCTGTTCGTCACTGACGCGGGGAACCACCGCGTGCTGCGCTACCCGTCTCATCTGTTGGGCGAGGGCGCAGGGAATCAGCCGGCGGCTGACCTGGTGCTCGGGCAGCCGGGTTTCACGACTAACACGGCGCTGCCCGTGACGGCGCAAAACCGTGTCAATAAGGCGGGAATGCGGGAGCCCTCCAGCATTGCCGTGGATCCCGGCGGCCGGGTCTACGTGGCGGAGCAGTTGAACCGGGTGCTGGTTTACCGGCCCGCGCTGACCAGCGGAATGCCGGCGGCACGGATCATGGGCGTAGTGGTTGTGGAACAGGGGCAGACCCCGCCACCGCCCATCAATGCGGCGAGCCTGGGAACGCAGCTTGGCCCGCCCGACGGCGTGTTCTGTATCGGAAACATTCCATTCGTAATTGATACAGGGGCAAGCCGGGTTCTTCGATACGCCCCGTTCGACCAATGGCCGGCCGAGTCGCCAGCCGCTTTCTCGCCTTTCGCGACCGCCGTGATCGGGCAGAGCACCTTCGATCAGAATCAGCCAAGCGACAATCGCGGGCTGGTCGAGCCGTCGTCGAACACGTTTTTCCGTCCGCGGGCCGGCGTGGGCGGTGCGGGGATGACCTTCATCGCCGACACCGCGAACAACCGGGTGCTGGCCTTCGGCGATCTGTCGAGCGGGCCCTCCACCACCACGGGCGATGCGTACCGCGCGCAGCGGGTGCTGGGGCAAATCGGATTCGAGTACCGCTCGCCCAACCTGATCGAAGGACGGGAAGTGTTCTTCGGCGGCAGCGGCGGCACCGCCGTGGACACCCGTAGCAATCCGCCTCGCCTGTACATCGCCGATCCGGGGAACCACCGGGTGCTCGCCTACGCGGACGCGCGGGGTGTCCGGCCCGGCGACCGGGCGGACATGTTGATCGGTCAGCCCCGCCGGGACGATTTCTTCCGCGCGCTGATCAACTCGCCCACCAACCAGCAGATCACGCCAACTCAGGGCGGACTCTTCCTCCCTGCCGCCGTGGCGGTAGACGCCGAGGGTAACCTTTGGGTGGCCGACCAGGGCAACGGCCGCGTGCTGCGCTACCCGAATCCTTTTGCCCAGGGTGGCGCCCAGATCCTGCCCGATGTGGTCCTGGGCCAGTTGAGTTTCTCTTCGCGCACCACGGACGCCACTTCGCAGACGATGACCGCGCCCGCCGGTTTGGCCTTCACGGTTGAAGGCGCGCTTCTGGTCTCCGACGTGTCCCACAACCGCATCCTGCATTTCGACCCGCCATTTACGAACGCCAAGCCGGCCAGCAAGGTTTTCGGCCAGCCGGACTTCACGTCCACTGGGGCGGGTCCCGAAGCGAACCGGACCAACGGTCCCCGGCACATCGCCATCGACTCCGACGATCGGCTCTACGTGGCAGACACCGGCAACAACCGGGTTGTGATTTTCCCCCGTGTGCCGGCCGCCGACACCACGAATTCCACGGCGGTCTTCGTTCTCTCAGTCGGCTTGAATAATCCGCGCTCGGTTGCCGTTTCGCGGCAGACCGGCGAGATCTGGGTGGCGAGTACAGGAAACAACCAGATGCGCCGGTATCCGCGATTCGACGTTCTGGTGACCACGGGCGATCAGCCGAACCTTACTTTCAGTTCGAACAGCCCGGTGGCGGCGGCGCTGGATGGGTTCAACAACCTGCAAGTGGGCGACGGATTGAACCGCATCACGCTGCACTTCCCGGTCGTTTACGTCTGCAATGGCGGCAGCTTCCTGCCGCGGGTTGCACCGGGCATGTGGACCACATTATCGGTGGATCCGGCCCAGGGCTGCCGCTCAACCACCAGCCTGAACTATTCGTTCACCGAGGAAACAAGCATCGGTAATAGCGTGCCGCTGCCGAAAGTGCTGGCCGACTTGCAGGTGCTGATCAACGACGAACCAGCGCCGGTGTACTATGCCTCGCCGTTCCAGATCAACTTCCTGATGTCGAACAACGCTCCGCAGTCGGGAACGGTCGAATTGCAGCTCGTGCAAGCGTCGTCGGGACGGGTGGTGGCTTCGCAGCAAGTGGCGATGAGCCGCTCCTCGCCGGGGTTCTTCACGTTCGGCGGCGGCACCGGACAGATCGCGGCGCTGAACCAGGACAACTCGGTGAACGGCGCGAACAACCGGATCGGCCGGGGCGAGATCATTCAACTGTTTGCGACGGGCGCGGGATTCGTCCCGGGAGCGCCGCCGGATGGCGATGTGGCGTCGGGGCTGATCAATACGCAGAGTCTGCCACGGGTGATTATCAACAACGAGTTTGTCCCCGATTCCGACATCACGTATTCCGGGCTCGCTCCGGGTTTGCTCGGAGTCTGGCAGCTTAACGTCCGAGTCTCGGATCGCGTGCCTCCGAACGAGAATGTCCTGGTCATCATGCTGATGAACGATATTCCGAGCAATAACCCGCAGAATCCGGCGCAGATCCGGACTACGATTGCGGTGCGCTGACAACATTCAAACCGGCATCAGCTGCGCTGAGAGCCCCTGCGCAAGCGGCCTGCCTCACGACAGCGGTGTTATGATTGCCCACGACGGAGGGTGTCATGCATCTTCGATCGCGGCGGGGTCTGTTCCATGATCTTGGCGGGGCGGCTTTGTGCTCGCCGCTGCTGTTGAGCCGTGCGAGCGCTGAGGTGACTCCGGAGGTCTTCCGGTTCCGGCCGGAGATTGAGCCCTTGGCGGCGCTTATTGAGCGGACGCCGCGGGATAAGTGCGCTGCGATGGCCGTGGAGCAGTTGAACCGCGGCGTATCCTACCGGCAGTTTCTCGCGGCTGTCTTCCTGGCCGGCGTTCGGAACGTAAACCCGCGACCGCCGGGGTTCGCGCTGCACTGCGTGTTCGTGATCCATTCGGCGCATCTGCTCGGGCTGGAGGCGCCGCCGTCGTCGCGGTTGCTGCCGCTGTTCTACGCGCTGGACCAGTTCAAGGCGTCGCAGGAACGCGATGCGCGGTCGGGGGGCGGCGGTTACACGATGGCGGTTCTCAACGGCGCACTGCCGCCGCCGGAGCGCGCCGCGGCCGAACTCCACGCCGCCATGGATAACTGGGACGCCGAACGGGCCGAACGGGCGGTTGTATCGCTGGCTCGCCATCGGAGTCCAGTCGAGGCCTGCGGCCTGTTGTGGGAGTATGGCGCGCGGGACTACCGCAACATCGGCCACAAAGCGATCTTCGTCGCCAACGCGGCACGCACGTTGCACACCATCGGGTGGCAGCATGCCGAGCCCGTGCTGCGTTCGCTGGTGCTGGGCCTGCTCGATTTCGGGCCGGAACGGCAGGTGAACGGCTACGCGTACGACGACCAGTGTTATGCGGGCAACCGGAAGCGCGTAGCCGGGACGTTCGCGCGGCTCGACGGCGGATGGGCACGCGCACAACCGGACGAAGACGCCACCCTCGAATTGCTGCGAGCGATGCGGGAGACGTCTCCGGACGAGGCCTGCGCCGCGATCGCCGCGCGCATGGCAAAGAAGCAGACCGCGGCGGGGCCGGTGTGGGACGCGGTGCATCTCGCGTCGGCGGAGTTGATGATGCGGGCCTCGCCCGGCGGCGCGATTGTCGGGCTGCACGCCGTCACCTCGGCCAACGCGCTGCATCATGCCTGGACTGCCGCTTCCGATCCGCGGCTGCGCTACCTGCTGCTGCTTCAGGCGGTGGGATGGATGGCCCAGTTCCGCGCCTGGGCCGAGGCTCGTTCGAGCACTTTGCGCGACATCAGGCTCACGGATATGGAGCCAGTCGCGGGCCCGCTGGATGAGACGTTCGCACTGATTCCCGGAGAGGCGGACCGCGCCGCCGCGCGTGTCCTCGGTCTTGGCCGCGATCCAGCCGGCCGGCGCGCGTTTCTCGATGGCGCGCTGCGGCTCGCGATCGCCAAGTCCGACGAGGTTCACTACTACAAGTATCTGGCGGCTCTGGTGGAGGACGTTCCGCTCGTGAGCGCGCGCTGGCAGCCGTACATGTTGGCCGCAACGGCCTACTATCTGAAAGGCCCGGCCTCGCCCGAGCCCGCCGCGATGAAACAGGCCCGCGAGGCGCTCCGGTCGCTGGCGTAACGGGCTCGTAACCGGCCGCTGCTACAATGAACGATTTGGGTTTTCAGCGAATAACATGAGTAATCTGATCGTGCTCGGCGCGCAGTGGGGCGACGAGGGCAAGGGCAAAATCGTCGATCTCTTCTCGGACCGGTTCGACATCGTCGCGCGCTACCAGGGCGGCCACAACGCGGGCCACACTGTCTTCATCGGGCCCATGAAGTACATCCTGAAGCTCATTCCGAGCGGTATTCTGCGTCCCGGCAAACTGGCGGTGATCGGCAACGGCGTGGTGGTCGACCCGGCGGCGCTAATGGATGAGATCGAGGCGCTCGAGAAGGCGGGGATCGAAGTGCGCAGCCAGTTGGCCGTCAGCAACCGGGCGCACGTGATCTTCCCGTTTCACCGCTCGGTGGAGAAACTGGCCGAGGACAGTCCGGACCGGCCGGCCATTGGTACCACTTCGCGCGGCATCGGTCCGGCGTACGAGGACAAGATCGGCCGCCGCGGTATCCGGATCGCCGACCTGATCGATCCAGCGGGGCTGCCCAACTTGTACACCACGCTTTTGGCGGAAAAGCAGCGATTGGCCCGGGCATTTGGCGTCGATCCGGCCTGCATGGAAGACGCCACTCTCGACCGCTATCGCGAAATCGCCGAACGCATCCGCCCGATGGTTCGCGACACGGCGCGGCTGTTGAACGAATCGGTGCGAGCGGGCAAGCGGATTCTGCTGGAGGGCGCGCAGGGCACGATGCTCGACGTCGACCACGGCACGTATCCGTACGTGACGTCGTCGTCGGCCGCGGCCGGCGGCGCCTGCACGGGTACCGGCCTGCCGCCGACGAGCATTCAGGGCATCATCGGCGTGTCGAAAGCCTACATTACACGGGTTGGGTCTGGGCCGTTCCCGTCGGAGTCGCACGACGAGATGGGCGAGCAGATTCGCCAGGCCGGCAAGGAGTACGGTTCGGTCACCGGGCGTCCCCGGCGGTGCGGCTGGTTCGACGTGCCGCTGCTCCGGTATACGGCGGCGGTGAACGGGTTCGACAGCCTGATTGTGACGAAGCTCGACGTGCTGGACCAGTTGCCGCGGATTCCCGTCTGTGTGGGATACAAGCTGGACGGCAAGACGGTGGACGAGATGCCGGCGACACAGGGTTGGATCGGCCGCGTGGAACCGGTCTTCGAGACGCTCCCCGGGTGGTGCAGCAAGACCGCGGGCATTGCGCGGTACGAGGAACTGCCGGAGAAGGCGCGCACGTATCTGGATTTCCTTCAGGAGAAGACCGGCGTGGAGGTGGGCTGCGTTTCCACCGGCGCTGAGCGCAACGAAACCATCGTGCGGAAGGGGTCGCAACTGGAGCGCTTGCTCGAAGGCAGCCGGGTTTAGCGGCCGTGCGTGTCCTCGTCACCGGTGGCGCCGGCTACATCGGCAGCCATACCGCGAAGGAACTGGCCCACGCCGGGCACACGCCGGTTGTGCTCGATAACTTCGAACTGGGGCACGAGTGGGCGGTGCGGTGGGGTCCGCTCGTGAGGGGCGACCTGGCCGACCGGGCGCTGGTTCAGACCGTCTTCCGGGACCATGGCATCGAGGCGGTGATTCACTTCGCTGCCTACATTGCCGTCGGCGAATCGGTGAAGAATCCGGCGAAGTATTTCCGCAACAATGTCTCGAACGCGCTGAACGTGTTCGAGGCAGCCGTGGAGTCCGGCGTTCGCGGCGTGGTGTTCTCCTCGACAGCGGCGGTGTATGGCGATCCGATACAAGTTCCGATTCCCGAGGACCATCCGACTGTTCCGGTGAATCCGTACGGAGAATCGAAGCTGATGGTGGAGCGGATTCTCGAATGGTTCGGCCAGGCGTACGGTTTGCGCAGCGCGCGGCTGCGCTACTTCAACGCCTGCGGCGCCGACCCGGATGGCGAAATCGGCGAGGACCATGCGCCGGAGACGCACCTGATTCCGCTGGCGATGGCGGCGGCGCTTGGCCGCCGCGGCGCGCTGGACCTGTATGGCACGGACTACGACTCAGCCGACGGCACCGCAATCCGCGACTACATTCACGTGACCGATCTCGCACGGGCTCACGTGCTCGCGCTCCAATACCTTCGCGCGCACCGCCGTGGCATTGTGTGCAATCTCGGAACCGGGCGTGGCTATACGGTCCGTGAGGTCATCCGGATGGTGGAGAACGTTGGGGGCCGTGCCGTGCCGGTCAGGGAGTGCGAGCGGCGTCCGGGCGACGCGCCGGAGTTAGTGGCCGATGCGTCTCGCGCGATGGCGGAGTTGCACTGGCGGCCCGAATACTCGGATCTGGAAACGATCATCCGGACGGCCTGGCAGTGGCACAGCGTGGGTCTGCTTGCGCGAGGCACAAGCTAG
>CAYPUQ010000308.1:0-7656 GCA_964413655.1 uncultured Solibacteraceae bacterium
GCTAGCGCTTGGACAGCCGGATTGCCCGGCCGGTCTTGACCGACTGCTTGGCGGCGTCGATGATCTCCACCACGGACGCATTGATGTCCAGCGCGACCGGTCCGTCGGGCGGGCGCTTGTCACGGATGCAGGCAATCATGTAGGCGATGGGTTCGGCCCGATCGGCTGGGATCGCGTCAAGCGGGACCTCAGCGCCGGGCGCGCGGCCCTTACGGAGTTCCACTCCGGCGCGGGTCAGATAGATGCTGCCCTCCAAACCGAAGATCTCCAGATCCTGGAAGCTTCTCGGCAGGTCCCAGCTTCCTTCAAAGAGGCCAACCCCGTCCTTGTACGACAGGATCATTGTCGAGTTGTCCTCGACCTTGGGGAACGTCTCCGGGCGGAGCTGATTGACGTGGGCATAAACCGACTCGGGGCGGCCCATGTACCATAGCGCCCAGAGCGCGTTGTAGCAGCCGAAATCCATCAGCGCTCCGCCACCGTTCTGGACGGGGTCTGTCAGCCACTCGAAAAAGTACTTGCTGCGTGGGCCGGCGCTGCCGGGCCCGCCGTGGCCGACGATGCCGCGCAGCCGCCAGGGCTTTCCGACGACGCCGGAATCGGCGAGCTTTTTCGCCTTCTCGTGAGACGGCCACCAGGCCATCTGGTAATTGGTAAGCACGTAGACGTCATGCTTCGCGGCGAGCCGCTGGATCTCGACCGCCTCCTTATAGGTGGCAGCGAGCGGCTTCTCGAACATGACGTGCACGTTGCGCGGCGCGCACAGCTGCATCACTTCGAGGTGCCGGTTGTTCTCGACGAAGGCCCAGACGAAATCCGGCTTCGCCTTGTCGAGCATCTCCTTTGGATCGGAGAAAAAGACTCCATCGTCCGCACCCATCTTCTTAGCTTCGGCAATGAGTTCGGCATTGGTTTCGGCGATCCCCACCAGGCGCGCCGGCTTCCCCTCGATCATCTTGCCAAGGTGGCCCCAGACGTGGGAATGCAGCAGGCCGATAACGGCGATCTTGGGCTGCTCGGCGGCAAGGGAGGCGGCCGCCAGCAGGAAGAATGCGGGAATGAGTTTCTTCATGGCTGTTCCCCCCTTATTCTGCTACCGGGGGGGCGGTTGGTGCATCTCATACGGTTCAAGCCATGGGCTTATGGCAGCCCGGCCCGGAATTAACAAGTGACCAGTTGTGAACCGGCGGCGAACTGCAATACAATCGGAAACCCGTCCCGTGGGCGAACCGGCAATGATACGTTGGAGGCGGGGATGGTGGTAAAGTAGCAATCAAAACAAGGAGGGTGGAATGAGAAGGCTTTTCCTTTTCCTCTGCGGACTGGCGCTGTCAGGCAGTTTAGTACAGGCGCAGGATCCGGTTGCGAGAGCACGGCAACTGGAGGAAAGCGGCGATAGCGCGGCTGCCCTTCGCGTTTTGCGGGAGTCGGCCGGGAGCAGTGGCGCCGGCGCGGAGACACGTTGGGCCTACGCCGAGTTCCTCGACCGCCACAACAACCCCAGCGCGCGCGAGGCGTATCGCTCCTTCGTGGCGACCAACCCTTCCCGCGAACAGCAGATCGCGGCGCTGCGGCGGGTCGTGATTTTGGACCTGCTGGCTGGGGACAACGCTTCGGCCACCAAACATCTCGAAGAGTACCGGTCCGCGGGCGGCCAACGTCTCAGTGGCAGCATCCCCGAGACGGTGAAAGACGACGCGGAGGGGATGCCCACCATCGCGATTCCGGGGCCCCTCTATTCGTTTGCGCGGATGGCGGCGCTGTCGCCGGATCTGAGACCCCAGGAACTGTTGCCGGCACTGGCGCGGAACATTGTGACCAACGGTTATCAGGCATCGAGCAGCAACGAGGCTCTCGACCAGACCGAGTATCTGAAGCTGGTGTTCCGGTACCTGTCGCAAGCGCGGGAACTGGAGAAGCTGGCGGGTGAGGCGGGCATGCTGCGCATCGAGCAGTGCGAAAGCCAGAACACCGCCGACCTGCTGAAGGTGCTTGGGTATCGCATGCGCGGCGCCTGCGGCGGCGACCTGGTGCTGGAAACCGTTAACGCTTCGCGGGCATTTCTCACCATCGACGCCGGCTTCCCACTCGCGGAGCTGGAATTGGCTTTACGCACCAACCGTCCGTTCGAGCACAACTTCAAGCCGACCATGGTCCCAGTGCTGTACGGGCCAGAGTACTGGCTGTCGGCGCGGGAAAAGGCAAGCGGCGAATTCATCGACGCCTTCATGTCGGACCCCTCACTGTGCCGATTGTACCTGGGCATGGCCAAGCTCGACCGCGAGACTGCCGAGGAGTTGCGAAAGGCGATCGCGGCGCAGCGGTTGCGCGCGTTCGCGCACGTGCTGGACTTTTTCGGCGGCATGTTCCTGATCCGCGACGGCCGGGCCGCAATTCCCGGCGACAAGCGGAGCGAGCCAGCTTGGACGGAGTTGGTCGGCGCAGCACCGGACAACGGCGCGGAGTTCATCGACAAGCTCATCTCCAAGGACGACGGCTGGATGGCCAGCTACTTCGATTCC
The DNA here is from genome assembly GCA_964413655.1 of uncultured Solibacteraceae bacterium. Taxonomy (GTDB): domain Bacteria; phylum Acidobacteriota; class Terriglobia; order Bryobacterales; family Bryobacteraceae; genus CAYPUQ01. The sequence goes on from CAYPUQ010000308.1 coordinate 2,523, forward strand.
CTCTCACGGATCGAAGGCCCGGTGAAGGAATATCTGACCGAGCCCAACCGCATGAAGCGCTTCTACGGAGCGCTGCGGGGACGAGTGACCAGTCCCGGTCCGGCGCGCCCGGTGTTCCGTTCGAATACCGACCTGATGCTGCTGACCACACGGCTGCGCATGGACGCCAACGGCGAGCCGCACGTTCCGGGCGGGGTAGAGGTTTGGAAAAACCTGTTTATCAATCATCCGCACGGCAGGTACGACGGCAAGCTGACGAAGCTGGCAAACACGTGGAAGACTTCCGACGACGTTCTCGAAGCGCTGTTCGCGCTATGCCGCAAGGCGGTGGAGAACGAGCCGCTGAAGATGTTCATGGCGCTGAGCGATCTAAACCGGAACCGGCCGGCGCCGCTGGCGCCCGAAACGGTAGACCGCCTGGCGCGGTCGTACCGCTTCTATCTGGCGCAGTATCCAGTGTTCGCGGAAGTGCCGACACTCAGCGACCATGCGATTTTCAAGTACATGGAGACGGCCGAATCGCTGTCCAAGGTCCGCAACAACATGCTGCGGGCCAACGCGGCCGGGTCGTTCCAGGCGCTGGTCGGGCTGTGGCAAATCCTGAACAGGAACCGCGCCATTCCGGCCGCGGAATCCGAGGCGCTGCTTGGGCAGATCGTCGAGGGATTCGCGGCGATCAAAGAGGACCGGGACATCTTCGAAGCAAGCTACACGTCGGCCAATGCCCTGCTGAAGGCGACGGGAATCCCCGCCGGGGTATCGGTCCAGGACCGGATGCTCGACTTGCTGGCGGGCAGCACCGAACCGGCGGACGCCGCGGCGCACCAGGAGATGGTGCAGGAGATGATGGTGCTCTTCGAGGCGCAGAAGCTGATCTCGCTGAAGACCATCTTCGACATCGCCGAACATCTGGACGCGGTAGCGGGAGGCCAGAAGTTGAACCCTGCACTGATGAACCGGCTGGCGGCCCGCTTTAGCGAGATTCAGTTGCCGCGCGCTTCGCTGACCGGCGTCGAGAAGAACGCGCTGTCGTTCGGGTATTGGACTGAGCGCCACCTGGACAACCAGCGCAAGCTGAACATCCGGGCGCAGGTGGAAAAGGCGGGCGCGGATCCGGAAAGAATTCGCAAGATCCGCGGCGAGTTGGCGCCGATCCTGCGCGACACGCTGGTGGGTTTCAACTATCTGTACTACGCGCCGCCGGGCGCGCAGATCTTGCGGACGAACCCGTTGTTCGTGCGCAGCCACGACTTCCTGGGGCTCCAAGGGACGAACCAAACGTGGCGCAATACCGAGGTGTTGGGATCGGGCTGGCCTTCGAGCGCTGGCGGCCGGTTGGTGGGTTCGCTGGCAGGCCTGCCCTACGCACTGGCGGAGGCGGAGCAGAACTTCCTGGTCCCGACGCGGGAGCAGGCGCTGATCTGGGGCGACCTGGTACCGCAGATGATGCTGAGCGCGAAATTGCCGCGGTGGTGGAACGTATCGCCGTCGCTGATGCATTGGGCCGGACTTCATATCCGGTACGGAGAGTCGGTTCTGGCCGAGGCGATGCTCAATCCGCAAACGCAGGCATCGGCATTGAAGGTACTGGAGAGGCAGGCGGCGCCGGCGCGAGCGCATAGCGTGATCCGCTACTTGAAGGAGGGGAACCTGCGCGCGGCGCTCGATCACACGACGCCGGCCGAGTTGTTCCAACTTGCGGCCGAGCACGTCAGGGAAAGCAAGGATCCGGAGTCGGCGCTGGCCCGCGAGATCGAACGGATGTCGGCGGCGGCTCCGGACACGGTCAACTACGCGGCGGTGTCGCAGGCGTTCGGGACGCCGAAGCCGACTTTGACCAACTCCTACAACCGGGAACTGCTGTTTCTCCGGACGTTCCCGACCTTGATGGGCTACTCCAGCCGGATCATGGCGGAAAGCTGGGAATCGAGCATTCTGTATTACGCGGCGCTCGCCGATGAGTTGCAGCTTCCGCCGGCGCGGCTGAACGTCGCCATTCCGGAATGGACGCGGCAGACAGTGGAAAGGATCTTCGCGACGCATCTCGAGGACTGGCCGGCGCTGCTGCGATCCTTACGATTCGTTGCCGACGAGGTACGCGCTCAGTCACGCCAAGCGGCGGATGGACAGACACGGGCTTCGCTCGAATAGCATTTGGGAGGACATGTGAAACTTTCAGCGAAAGTAGGTGTGGCCGTTGCGGCGGCCGTGATGTTGGCGGGAGCGTTCTCACTCGCGGTTCCGAGATTGCGGGCGCAAGAAGACGAGCAGCCGGTCTTCCGCATCAAGGTGGACATGGTGGTGCTGAGCTTCACCGTCACCGACAACAAGGGCCGGTACATTACGGGACTGAAACCAAGCGACTTCCGGATTATGGAGGACGGCATTGGCCAGAAAGTCACTACCTTCGCCGAAGGCAGCAAGCCGCCGGTGCAGGTGATGGACGACGGGTCGACGCGGCCGCTATTCGCTTCCGACGCGCCGGGTCCAATCGCGGACGGGGCGCCGGGCATGGATCCGCGCAGCGATGCGTTTGTGGGCACGAACGTGTTCGTGTTGTTCGACACAAGCAACTACATGTACCGCGGCTTCGTGTACGCCTCCGACGCGATTGCGGACTTCATCCGCGGGCTCGATCGGGCCGATTCGGTTGCGGTGTATACGTTCAGCCGCAACCTGTCGCGCGCGGCCCAACTCACGCGCGACCGTAACCAGGCCATCATGGGCCTGCGCCGGGCGGTGGCCGGTGACGACGCGGCGCTGTATAACGCCCTGCTGCTGGCGTTGCGCGACGCATCGAAGGTGCCTGGACGGAAGGTCATCATCGTGTTCTCGAACGGACCGGATAACGCCAGCATGGTGGCGCCGGACGACGTGCGTGCGGTGGCCGAGGACGAAGGAATCCCCATCTACGTGATTTCCACGAACGACGTCAATCGCGACGCCATCTCGTCGAACGTTTTCAAGCGCATCTCGACGCGGACCGGGGGACAAGTCTTCTTCGCCAAAACCTGGCAGAAGCAAGTGGAAGCCTTCGAGTCCATCCGCGAGTCGCTCGGCAACTCGTACACGGTGACGTATTACCCGCAGCCCAACCCGAACGAAGGGTTCCGCAAGATCAGCGTCGAGGTGGTCAACGACCCGGGCAAGAAATACCGCGTCCGGGCGAGACCCGGCTACCGCCCGAGCCGCGAGTTCTAGCCCGGCAAAAGCCTGCCGCGGGCGGCGGCGCCCGCCCACGGCTGCACTATGAACCGGCTCAGCGGCCTCTGGAAGCGGGGGTCTGTTCCCGATGCTGTGGTAGATTGTTGAATTCGACCCGTCATTCCTCCCAATGACCGTCCAACTGTTCCTCCACGGGAAGTTCCAGGGGATTGAGGACTTCCTCCTTGCTCCTGCCGCCTCTGCCCCTGGTCCCGCGACGGATGAAACCGTCCTCGCGGGCCGTTCGCAATGGGTGACGCTGCTAGCCGAGATGTTACCGCGGGCGCTGTTGGCCGAACTGGGACTCGCGAAGTTCCTGTTGGGATTTGCCGGAGGCGGCCAGTTCCTGGTTATCCTGCCGGCTGAATCGCGGGAAGCGGCGGAGGCATTTCTCGGCGCGGCGGCGGCGCAAATTCAAGAGTTGAGCGGCGGGCGGCTCCGTTTGGTCTGGGCGCTGACGGAGAATCTTGGACCATGGAGCATTGTCAGCAAGCGGCTCGCCGACGGGTTGTGGCAGGAGCGGGAACTAGGCGCGCCGGCTCCGGCGCCAGAATTGTTTGAGCCTTACGAAGCGCTATCACCACCGGCGGCGCCCCAAAGCTATTTCACCGATTACCTGGCGCCGCGGGTCCGGACCGCCACAACGGCGGGTTGGTCACCCGAGTCGCCGGGCAAGGTTCTCATCGAAGAAGGCAAGCATCAGTGGGGATTGGCCTCGGGTGAAGACGCCATCCCGATGGCCCGCCACGCCGCGCCCCAAGACGAGACCGGTCCGGCCGCGACGACGGCGGACCTTGCCGCGGTAGCAGAAGGGCAGCCGCTGTGGGGCATTCTGCGCGGCGATGTGGACAACTTCGGCTTGCTGCTCCGCCGCCAGAATACCGTGGAAGACCACGTGCAGATCTCGGTGATGTTTAAGCAGTTCTTCGCCGGCGAACTGGAGGTGCTGTGCTCGATGGCGGAGTTCTGGCGCAAGACCACCATTCTCTACACCGGCGACGACGACTTCGCCGTCTACGGCTCGTGGGATGCGCTGATCGGCCTCGCACGGGAACTCCAGCGATTGTTTCACCGCTTCTGCGAGGCCAATCTCGGCGACCAGCCGGGGCCCGAGGGCAAAACCATTTCGATGGCGCTCGCCTTGGCAACCGATTCAACCGCTACCTTCCGCTACGTGTGGGAGGAAGCGGGCCGCAATCTGAACGTCGCCAAATCCACGGCCAAGGACTGCATTCACGTCTTCGGCCGCACGCTGGAATGGAAGCAATTCAACCAAGCTTCCGAACTGAAGGACAACATGCTGCGAATGGTGCGGGAGTACCGCTGTTCGCCGCAATTTCTCGCCGAACTGAGCGGCTTCTATCACGACCGCTTCCCCATCCGGGTGGAGGGCCAGCCGCGCTTCGACCGGCCGTGGCGGTATCACCGCCGGTTCTACGTCGCGGTCGGCTCGTCCCGCGACCGCGAGTTTCTCAAGCTCCGGACCAACCTGGTCGCCGACCTGATCGGCCGCAGCCCGACGCAGGTACGCCTGCGCCCGGCCGGCCGCGTGGCCGTCGAATGGGCCAGACTACTCATCGAGGTTTCGCATGACTGACCAACCGCAGGAACGACAACAACGGGAAGGTGGCGGCCGGCGCGAGGGCCGGGAGGGCCGCGAAGGACGCGAAGGCGCTACGCGGGGACGGGTTCGCGGGGGAGCTCGGCCCCTTCACGGTGAAGATCAGCGGGTGTCCCAATGCCTGCGGCCAGCATCACGTGGGTGACATCGGCCTCACGGGGCATTCCGTGACCGAGGGGGACGGCTCCCAGCGGCCGTACTACTCGATTCTCGCCGGCGGGTCCGTCGGTGAAGGCAAGGGCCGCATCGGGCAGCGGGTCGGTCGCTTCCGCGAGGAGGACACGCCCGCGGCCATCGCGGCCCTGGCAC
>CAYPUQ010000309.1:0-7635 GCA_964413655.1 uncultured Solibacteraceae bacterium
GCCGGATCGGGATCGTTCCACAACTCGCGCGTCTCGCTTGCAAGATCGCCGTCGCGCAGCCGCAGCACGCGCAACCCGAGTATCCGCACGCGTGGATCGGAGTCCCGCATCGCCTCCCAAACCGCCTTCGCGCCCGCATCGCCGAGACCGCCCAGCAGCCAGAGAGAGCGCGCGCGCAAGATCGAGTCGTCGCCCCGCCAAGCCCGCTCCAGCAGCGGCCGCGCCTCATCGCCCATCTCGCGCAGGCGGGTGTAGGCCAGATACCGAACCGACTGCGCCGGCGACCCAAGCGCCGCCAGCAGCCCCGCTTCAGATCGCAGGTTAGGTGCCGGAATTCGAGCCTTGTAGCCCGGCGGCGCGAGCCGGTAGATCCGTCCGCGGTCGATATCTTTCATGTTGTGACCGCCGACGCCGGGGTCGTACCAATCGGCGATGAACACCGCGCCATCCGGCCCCACGGCCACGTCCGACGGACGAAACCAGGTATCGGCGCCCTGGATCGTGTCCTCCACTTCCACGGTGAATCCCGCGCCGCGCGGTTTCACGTCGTACATCCGCAGCATCCGCTTCCCTGCCTCGGCGTGGAGCAACCGGCCGTGGTATCGCGCCGGCAGCAGCCTGCCTTCGTACACAACCAATCCGCACGGCGACCCGGCGCCCAATCGCTCGATGTTCGGAACCACGCCGGGGTTCTCCTGGTGAAAATGCGTGCCCCGATCCTCACGCCAGCTTCGTCCGCCCGGACCCCAATAGCCGAAATTGCCGCCCTCGATCACGTAGTTGAGCCGCGTCCAGGCGTTTCCGTCGTCGTCGTTGTCGCTCTGCCAAATGCTGCCGTACGAATCGAGCGCCAGTTCGTACGGATTGCGAAAGTTGTGGCCGAGCACGGTGAACCCGGTTCCGTCCGGGTTCACCCGGAGCGCGGTTCCGGCGAAGTACGGACCCTGCCGCGAACTCACGAACCGCCGCCCGCTCTTGTCGGTGACATCGAAACCTTGATCGCCGCTGTTGAAGTAATACCGACCGTCGTGGCCGAAAACGACCGCGTGAAGACCATGGTCGTGGTCCTCGCCATGCCAGCCTGTCAGCAGCGTCTCCTTGCGGATGATGCGGTCGTTCTCGTCCTTTGTGTAGACGATCAGACTGGGCGACTGGCTGACGATCACCCGGTTGCCCAGCACCGCGATGCCAAGTGGCGACCGCAGTTCCGGACTCTGGTCGAACACCGTGCGCTTGTCCGCGCGCCCATCGCCGCTCGTGTCCTCGAGAATAACGATGCGATCGCCTTCGCCTCGAAAGTCCGGTAGGTTCCTCAGCTTGGTCCGGTAGTTCACCGCTTCGAGATACCAGACTCGCCCGCGTTCGTCGATGTCGATGTTCGTGGGATTGACGATATCGGGCTCGCTCGCCCAAACCGTCACCTCCAACCCTTCGGCCATCTTCATGCCGCCTACCGTTTGCGGTGCGCGGGTCTGGCCATGGAGAAACACGCACGCAAGCCCGAGGGCGGCAACGACAGCGCGCATGTCCCTTACTTCCCTGCGGCCGCGGCGGTTCCGACGGGCGACATCACGGCGTCCGGGCAAAGCCGCCGGATCACCTGCAAAGCCAACTCGGCCCGGCGCACCCGTTCCCGCGAGAGGTTCACCGCGACGGCGTCCAGATGCGTGCCGCTGGGATAGATGTCCGGCGAATTGCGCAACCCGAACTTCAAATAAATCGGCGCCGCCACGCGAATTAACTCGGGAATCTCGTAGTAGCGGATGAACCCGCCGATGTTGTCCGGCGCCTCGACGTAGAAGTCGATGGGCGCGCGGATAGCCATTCGAATCGCGGCGATCTGCGGCAGGGTCAGGTCGGACGGAATGTTGATCGTATCCGCCCCAAGGTCTTCGAGGATCCGCGCGCTCGCTGGATTCGCCGGTGCCATCATGACCGACGTCTTGAGGATCAATTCTTTCGGCAGATGACCCATGTCGCGCAGTTTGGCGATCATCTGCAGCGACCCGATGTCGGAGACCAGAATGCTGCGGATACCCAGATCCACGGCCCGCTCCGTATCCAGCAGCGCAAAGCGTAATTGATCCGCGCCGCGCAAACTGAGCCCCAGTGACTTTCCCGCCGCCGCGAAGGCCTGCGCGCCGATATCGAACGTGGCCCGCGGACCGATGAACAGGTTCACTTCAATGCCGCGCTCTTCGCCGATACGCACCATCTCGCGGATCTCGCTGTCGGTGAGCAGCATGATCCCGCTCCCCTGGCTGACACGGTGAAACGGCACGCCCCGCCGGTCCGCCTCTTCGGACACTACCTGCAAACACTTCGGCCCTTCGGTGCTCGGAATCTCGATGCGCCACTGGCCGCCGTCGGGGAACCGCAGCTCCGATGAAGGGCAGACGGGCGGGTCCTCCACGGGTAGATTCAAGGCTTGGATGGCTTTCGTCAGATCCATGGCTGATCGTCCTCTCTCAATTCATACCCAACGCGGTCAACATCGGTCCAGAGCGTCTCCGCGCTCTGTCCGTGCTGCGCGAAAATCTGCCGGACAAGGTCGCACACCTCCTCGCAGCCGCGCTCGAAGAACACCAACACCGACGGGCCGGCGCCGCTTAGCGCACAGCCGAGCAATCCCGGCGCCCGCAGTTTCAAGATGTCCGTCAATCCGGGCACCAGCTTACAACGATAAGGTTGGTGGATGCGGTCTTCCAACGCAACGGGAAACGCCGAGGTAGAGCCGGCGGCCAGCGCGGCCACCAGTAGCGCCGCGCGCTGCACGTTGAACACCGCATCTTCGCGGGAGTAGCAATCCGGCAGGGCTTCCCGCGCTTTGGTGGTCGGCAGCATGAAGTCCGGCACCACGACAGCGACGCGGAACTGCACCGGGAGATCGAGGCGCACCGCGCGCGCCGTACCGCCCGAGTCGATCGCGCTAGCGACGATCGAACCTAGCACGCACGCCGCGACGTTGTCGGGATGTCCCTCGATGCGCGCCGCTTCGTCCAAGATCCGCGCCGGCTTCCAGCCCAGCCCGAGCAGTCGGTCGGCGATTACCACGCCCGCCGACAACGCCGCCGCGCTCGATCCAAGCCCCTTGCCGATCGGAATGTCGTTGTGGATCTCCACCTCAACCGGCGGCAGCGTTTCGTGGCAGTCGCGCGCCACTGCCAGCGCCGTTTGCCAGATTAGGTTATCTTCCCCCGATGAGATGAGACCGGCATCGCGGCCGCTGCTGCGAATGCACAACGCCTCCGTCGCCCGGAACCGGCAGGTCAAGTGGATGCCGAGCGCCATACCGAGCGCATCAAAGCCCGGTCCGAGATTGGCGCTCGAGGCGGGCACGCGAACAACCCAAGCGGGCCGGTCAGCCATGCAAGGTTACTTTTTCTCCCGTCCGGCACGACTGGTACACACTCAACACCACCTCCAACGCCCGGTAGCCCTCCTCGCCGGAGACCAGTGGCGGACGGCCCGTTTCAATTGCATTGCCGAAGTCGCGGAACTGGCGCTCCAACGGCGTCAGCGGAATGGCCATCGGGTCCGAAGCGCCGGACATCGACAGCGACTCCACCGGCGCGGGCTCCCCGGAATCGTCCTGCACGTCCCAGGTCGTCAGCTTATCGCCCGTCAGCACGGCAGTGCCTTTCGTTCCGTGGATCTCGATGCGCTCGGAATAGCCGGGCCAGAAAGCCGTCGATGCCTGGATGACGCCGGTCGCTCCGTTCGCGTACTTCCACAAAGCGCAGATCACGTCCTCCGACTCGATCTTGTGCATCGCGCCCAGTTGCCAATAGCCAAAGACTTCCTTCACGGGGCCGATCAGGTAGGTCAGCACGTCCACTTGGTGGACCGCCTGGTTGATAAGCGCGCCGCCGCCTTCCACTTCCCAGCTTCCCTTGATAGGACGCGAATAATACTGCGCCGTGCGGTGCCATTTCACATAGGCGTCAGCCTGCAGGATCTTTCCGAGGCGTCCCTCGTTGAGAGCTTTAATGAGGAAGATCGTGGAATCGTCGAAACGGTGCTGGCTCACAACCCCGAGCAGGATACCGGCGTTCCTCGCCGTATCGATCATCTTGCGTGCCGTCCCGAGGTTCGTGGAGATCGGCTTCTGCACCTGAACGTGCTTCTTCGTTTCCGCGCAAGCTTCGATAGGCTGCAACCGGAAGTCCGGAAACGTGCAGACATCCACGTAATCGACTTTCGGGTGCCTGCACACCTCCTCATAGGTCTTGACGAACTCGCAGTAATTCCGCTCAGCGAAGGCCTTGCCCGCCTCCTCGTTTACATCGGTGCAAACCGTGATCTCGTAGCCGATGTTCTTGTACACGCGGGCGTGCATGTTCGAAATCGCACCGGTGCCAATGAGTCCAACTTTCAACTTCGTTTATCTCCTTTGCGCGGTCCGACGGACTGAATCCCGCAGTATATCGCGAGCCGCCGCTCCGCCACCCGGATTGATACCATAGCGTCACGATGCGATCTCTGGTTGCGGGTTTGGTCGCGGTGACGGCGCTCGCCCTCGCGCTAGTTGCTGAAACGCTGGAATTGCGCTCGCGGACCCGGATTGTTCCGCCGAAAACCGCCATCCTGATCTGCGATATGTGGGACAAGCATTGGTGCCGCGGCGCGACCGAACGCGTGAACGTCATGGCGCCGAAAATGGCGCGGCTGATCGACCGTGCGCGAGCCCGAGGCGTGCTCATAATTCACGCTCCGTCCGACACGATGGACTTCTACAAGGACGCTCCGCAGCGGCGCGCCATCCTCGCGTTGCCCGCCGTCGAACCGCCGGCCGAACGGGCAATCGACGACCCGCCCCTTCCTATCGACGACTCCGACGGCGGCTGCGACACGCCCGGCGACAAAACCTACAAGGCCTGGACCCGGCAGCATCCGGCGATTCCGATCAGCGACGGCGACCTCATCTCCGACAATGGCCGCGAGGTCTACAGCGCGCTCCACGCCCGCGGCATCGAGACCCTGTTCGTCATGGGCGTTCACACCAACATGTGCGTGCTAAACCGATCATTCGCCATTAAGCAGATGACCCGCTGGGGCGTCCGCTGCATCCTCATCCGCGACCTCACCGACGCCATGTACAACCCAAAGATGGCGCCCTACGTCAGCCACGACGAGGGAACGGAACTCGTCATCCAGCACATCGAGAAACACTGGAGCCCGACCGTACTCTCGGCCGCCCTCCTGCGCGCACTCCGGTAGCCCCATGAACCAGCCGCCCAGCAACTGTGATGAAAGCCAAAGTGGGGCAGGCCCCCGGCCTGCGGCGGACGCAGCGTCCCCCTGGCCCTCCTTGGCACAAAGACCGGCTATCAGACTGCCCCTGCTAGCCATCCTCGCCCTCCCCCTCCTCGCCTCAAACGCGGGCAAGGACTGGGGCGTCGAACGCACCTCCTACACCGACCCCGTCACCGGCTTCCGCGTGTACGAAATGACCGGCGATAACGGCGCCGCCTTCAACCTCTACTACCACTTCCCGAACTTCACCGCCGACAACCGTTACGTCATCTTTGGTTCCGAGCGCGGCGGCTCGCGCCAGATCTACCGTGTGGGCGTGTCCGATGGCCGCGTCGTCCAGCTAACCGATGCGGAGAACGTGAACGCCGCCGGTGCCTGCCCCGACCACACCGACTCCCGCCGCGTCTACTACACGCGCGGCGCCGACGTGCTCGCGGTCGATATCGAAACCTTCGAGTCGCGCAAGGTCGCGACCGTTCCGGGCGCGGTCACCAGCGGGCTGGGTCAGCCGACCCTGAGCGGCGACGGCCGCTCAATGGCCATCGGATTCCAGCGCGACGCGACCACGTGGGAGATCGGCCTGATCGACACCCGCTCGGGCGAATACCGCACAGTAATTCAGCAAGGCTTCCGCATCGGCCACGTGCAGCACAGCCCCACCAATCCGTTGATCTTCTACGTCTGGGAGACCGGCGGATACGCGCCGCAGCGTTCGTGGATCGTCAACACGGACGGCACGGGCAACCGGCCCTTCTATTTCAGCACTGACCCCAAACGCTGGGTCACGCCGCTCAAGGAATGGATGACCCACGAGGCCTGGGTCCCCAATACCGGCGACATGACGATGATCATGGACAAGGTGGGCGTCGTGCTGGTGAAGAAAGATGGTTCCTGGCAGATGGTTCGCGAAGGAAACTACTGGCACGTGATGGCGAGTCCGGATGGCAGCCGCCTTGTACTCGACGACTTCCAGGGCCGGATCTGGGTAATGGAGACCGCAACCGGCAATACCCGCCTCATCGCAACCGAAGTACGAAAGCCGGGCCTGATCCACGCTCACCCATCCTGGGACCGCGAGGGCCGCCGCATCCTCTTCAACCGCACCCGCAACGGCCGCCAGACCGTCGCGATGGTCGAATTAGACGAGACGCTAAAATAGCGGGTCATGCCGAAAATCGCGTTTCTGTTTCCTGGCCAGGGGTCGCAGTCCGTTGGCATGGGCAAGTCGTTGGCCGAGGCCTACCCGGTGGCCGCCGAGGTGTTGCGCCAGGCCGATGCCGCGCTCGAATTTCCCTTGACCCGCCTGCTTTGGGAGGGACCCGAGGAAGATCTGAAGTTGACCGAGAACACCCAACCGGCCATTCTCGCGGTCTCGGTGGCGGCGCTGGCGGCCTTGCGCGAAGCGAAAGGAATCGTCCCCGATTACGTGGCCGGGCACAGTCTCGGCGAATACTCGGCGCTGGTCGCGGCCGGTTCGCTTGCGTTCACCGATGCCGTCCGGCTCGTGAAGAAGCGCGGGCGGTACATGCAGGAAGCCGTGCCGTCCGGCGTTGGCGCGATGGCCGCGCTACTGAAACTGCCTGAGGGCAAGCTCGACGATATTCTCGCCGAAGCAGCTCAGGGCGAAGTAGTCACGCCCGCGAACTTCAATTCGCCGGACCAGATCGTGATCGCCGGACACGCTGGCGCCGTGCGGCGCGCGATGGAACTCGCCAAGGCGTCGGGAGCGAAGCGCGCGATAGAACTGCCGGTGAGCGCCCCCTTCCACTGTCCCCTTATGCGCCCGGCCCAGGATCGGCTCAAAACCGACCTCGACGCCACCGCGTTCAACGAACTTCAGACGCCACTAGTAAACAACTGGCAGGCGCGCGAAGTGCGTATCGGCACGGACGCGCGCGAGGGTCTCTATCAACAGGTCCCGAACCCAGTCCGCTGGACCGAAACCATCGGCCTCCTGGCATCCCAGGGAGTCACGCGCTTCATCGAAGTCGGCCCCGGCGCTGTGCTAACCGGCCTGCTCCGCAACATCGACCCCTCCCTCGAAGGCGTCCGCTGCGGCGAAGCATCGGACCTGGACAGACTCTGAAGAGAAAAGTGGGGAGATCTCCCCGCCCGCCTCAGATCGTCGCGCATTACTCTATGGTCATGCAGACCATCTCCCTGAAATTGCCTGAAGTTCTCCTGGCTCAGCTCGATCGCGAGGCCAAGGCTATGGGTTTGACTAAATCCTCGTTCATTCGAGAGAGCCTGGAGAAGGAGTTGCGCAGGGAATCGTCCGGTGGCGCCGCCTCATGTTTCGACTTGGCCTGCGGTCTTATCGGGTCGGTGAAAGGATTGCCCGAAGATCTCGCCGACAATCCCAAATACATGGAAGGCTTC
>CAYPUQ010000310.1:0-5719 GCA_964413655.1 uncultured Solibacteraceae bacterium
CAGTACATCAAAGCGTTCGAGAAGGTATGGGCTCATCGATCTCAGTTGAGCTAGCCATCTCAGTAATGGATGGCGCCTCTGACATTCATGCGCACACGCAGCAACGCGGTCCTGCCGGTAATGTACAGAGTCTTGAAATCTTTGTCGCCGAACGCGCAATTCCTTGCGCCGCCTGGCAAGTCGATCGAGCCGAGATGCTTGCCTGCCGGCGAGTAAATCTGAATACCGCGCGCCGTCACATAGAGGTTACCTTTCGCATCGACTTTCATCCCATCGGGACCGCCGGGAAGCTCAGGAATTAGGATTCGCTCATTCGACGCCTTGCCGTCGCGATCGAGATCATACACGCGGATGTTTCGTTCATCCGAATTTGCGACGTAGAGCAGCGTGCCGTCGGGCGAGAGGGCAATTCCGTTCGGCCGGGTCTCCGGCGATGCAATCAGTTCCATCGTGCCGACGGGCGAGATACGGTACACGCCGTAGAAATCGAGTTCGCGCTGATCGAGAGGTGTAAACAGCGGGTCGGTGAAGTAGATATTTCCGTCCCTGCGAACAATAATGTCGTTCGGCGCATTCAGTCGCTTGCCCTGCCAGCGGTCCGCAATCACTTCGATCTTCCCGTCCTCGGAGGTTCGCGTCACCCGGCGCGATTTGTACTCACAAGTGTACAGGCGCCCCTGGCGGTCGAACGTGTTGCCATTTGCGCCATTCGACTGCTCTCGGTATACAGCGACGGCCTGCCCCGGCACGTACTTATGGATGCGCTCCGTCTGGAAATCGCTGAACAGAAGATACCCGCGCCGTGACCAGACGGGACCTTCGCCTCCAGGGAAGCCATCCTGAATGACGTCCACTTTCCACGGTCCGGAAAAGTTATCGGCGGCAAGTACGGGGGCGGTTGCCGCAAGGACTCCAAACGTGATCAGCAGAACCTGCATGCCTCTGAATTACCGCAAACTCTCCCTCTCACGCAACCAGGGCCGGCGGCCGTTGCGGGCCGACGGAGTCCTTTCAATCGGCCGGACGTTCAGATGCCCACGAGTGAACCTCCCACGTGTCGAGTCTTCCAGGTCCAGGACAGGTGAAAGCCCTTCGTGCCAGCCGAAGACAGTGGAGGCGTTCACGATGAATACCCCGGACTACCAATCCCGCTGGACCGTACAGAGCCAGACCCACAAGAGTCGATCCGCGGCGCCAGAATCGCGATCGGATCCATCGGCGCAAGGCCGAGCGGCGGTTCCGCGGGTTGCGATCTGCGGATGGAACGTAGCAGATCGACTGCTTCCGGCAGTGCGTACTGCTCTCCGATGAACGCCGACAAAAAGCGGCCGCCGCGGATTTCACCGCGCGCTTCCATGCGGCGCAATGCAATCACCAGATCGCGCCACGGCGGAGCGAGCGGCTCGCGGCGCGGAATGTCGCGGAAGAGCACTCCCCAGCGCCGTAGCATCTGGCGTGCCATCACTTCGGTGGTGTCCTGGTCCGGCGGAGCGAACTGAATGCGCGCCCAGCGTCCCGGAGCGTGGCGTGGCCGAGTGGTTCGCCCTCGTCCCTCGCCGCGGCGCCGTTTCGGATCGATCAGCGCGCGCAGATTCTCAAATCCGTCGGCGGTCACCAGGCCGGCAACGACCAGCTCCCATAGACCATCCTCGACCTCGCTCGGCAATCGACCCGTGCGCTTCACCAGCTCGCTGAAGAACGACGCGCCATCTCGGTCGATCGCCGCGAGCGTTTCGGCGGCGGCATAAGACAGCGACGGGCTGTGGTTGGGCGGCGTAGCCAGTAGCCACTCGGCGTCTTCGCGGAGGAACAACGTCATCGGCGCGACGCTGGTGGGCCGGACGCGCTTCGGCTCCAGCCTCTCGAAGGCCGGATGCGGCGAGATGCGCCCCCACATGACTTCACCGGACATACAAAGTTGGTCGAGCAGGTCCGGCGAGTAGGCCGCAACGCGCGCCGGCAGAATCTTCGACTCCCATGCCGACGCGGGTAGTTCGAAACCCTGCAATTGCCGGATCACTTGCAGCAGTCCATCCACGCCGTGGAGCCGCGCGCCCGGACTCGCGTGCTGCCATCGCGCGAGGAATCGCAGGAAGTCCGCTGTCGACGCGGGTTCGATCTCGCGGCGCAGCCGCCCGAGTGTCATGCGATGAATCCGCGCCAGCAGGCGGCGATGACACCACTCGGTCTCGCCGTTTTTCGAGACCGGCGAAAATCGCCCGCGCAACAACAATCCTTGGCGTTCGAGGTGCGCCAGAGCCTGCTCCGCCTCGTCCAAAGGCAATGAGAGCCGCATCGCGAGGGAAGAAGCGGTCGCTGGTCCAACCGATTCGAACCAGCCGCGCATCATCTCCGCGATAGCCTCCTCGCGCGTGCCTGTCCACGTACCGGCCGCAGCGATCGCAGGCCGTGGTAAGGCCCCGGAATAGATGGCGCGCGCCTGCTCCAGTCGCTCGGCGCACACCCACAATCCGCCAAGCGTTGTCGCGCGGCGCTCCTCCGTCAGCGCGCGATAATACTCCTCCCATTCGCTGACTGGGGGTAGCGCGATCAGCGACAGCAGCGCGTCGTGCAGTTCGTCGCGATCGCGCGCCGGCGGCCATGCGTCTCGCGCCACTTCCAGGATCGCCTCGGGATCGAGCACGCCCGCGGCCTCGTCCTCGGGAAGCGTGTTGCGAAGTTGGACGGCGCGCGCGCGGCGCTCCTCGAGCGGCGCGTCGTCGAGAAACGCGTACGGGTACGAGTTGAGGATCTCATGAGAGAACACCGACGGCTGCGCCGTGTCGAGCGCCACCGTTTCAATGCGCGATTCGCGAATATCTTCCAGAATTCTTCGCAGCCCGCTCAGGTCCATCGCTTCGTGCAGGCAGTTGCCGACCGTTTCGTTCACCAGTGGATGGTCGGGAATGCGGATCTCCCCCGTCAGGTTCTCCGCGCAGGCAGCCTGGTCTGGAAATACTGCCGCGAGAAGGTCGTCTGACCGCATCCGCTGGATCGGCGGAGGTACTTTGCGTCCGCCCGAGAATCGCGGCACCGCCAGCGCGCGCGAAGCGTTCCAGCGCCACCGCGCGGTGAACATCGGCGCATCCAGCAGCGCCTGTGTCAGCACGTGCTCGACGGTCTCCGGCTTCAGGAAGTCGAAAATGATTTCGAGCGGGAAGGCATGCTGCTCGCTGAGTGAGATGAGAAGACCGTTGTCGGTCGCGGCCGCCTGCAACTCGAAGTTGAAACCGCGGCAAAACCGCTTGCGCAGCGCCAGTCCCCAGGCCCGATTGATGCGGCTGCCGAATGGCGCGTGCAGCACAAGCTGCATTCCGCCCGACTCGTCGAAGAACCGCTCGGCCACCACCCTGTTCTGCGTCGGCACCACTCCGAGCGCCTGCTTCCCGCTACGCACGTAGGCGATCGCCTGCGATGCGGCGGGCTCTTCAAGCCCGGCCTCGCGCACGGCTTCGACGATCTCCTCGCGCGCGTCGGAGACCTCCGTCGAGAGTTCGAACGTCCGGCCAGGGGCCTCGCCGCGCCAGAACGGAATCGTCGGCGCCGCCCCATGCGCATCCTCGACCCGCAAGCGGCCCGATTCGACGCGCCGGATCCGCCACGACGTCGTGCCGAGCAGGAAGATGTCGCCCGCCATCGACTCGACGGCGAAGTCTTCGTCCACCGTCCCGACCGTCACGTCGTCCGGTTCGGCGACCACCAGGTAGTTGGCGTTGTCCGGAATCGCGCCCCCGGAAGTGATCGCGGCCAGCCGTGCGCCCCGCCGTCCCCGGATACGGCGATTCACAGCGTCTCGATGCAGGTAAGCCCCACTCCTCCCGCGCGCCGTGGCAATCCCCTCAGCCAGCATTTCGAGCACGCTGTCAAACTCCCGGCGTGCGAGTTGACGGTATGGGTAAGTCCTTCGCACCAGGTCGTAAAGCGTATCTTCATACCAGTCCTCGCAGGCCGCCGCCGCCACAACCTGTTGCGCCAGGATGTCGAGCGGATTTTCCGGGATCTCGATGCGATCGAGCCGCCCGCGCCGGATGGCGCGCAGCACCGCGATACACTCGATCAGTTCGTCGCGCGTTGTCGCGAACAGCCGTGCCTTCGGGATCGCGCCCACCCAGTGGCCGGCGCGTCCGAACCGCTGTAGTGCAACGGCGATCGATCGCGGGGAACCAACCTGGCACACCAACTCCACCGAACCGATGTCGATCCCGAGTTCAAGTGACGCCGTTGCGACCACCGCGCGCAACTCGCCGCTCTTCAATCGCCGCTCGGCATCGAGGCGAAGCTCGCGCGACAGGCTGCCGTGATGCGTCGTCACCGCGTGGTCGCCGAGCCGCTCGACGAGGTGATGCGTTACGCGTTCGGCCAGCCGCCTCGTGTTGACAAACACCAGTGTCGTCCGATGGTCCCCGATGAGCCGCGCCAGCCGGTCGTAGATCTCGGTCCACATTTCATTGGTGGCCACGTGGCCAAGCTCGTCGTTCGGAATCTCGATGGCGAGATCCATCGCTTTGCGGAAAGGTACCTGAACCGTCTCCGCTTTGAGCGAAAGGAAACGCGCTACCTCGTCAATCGGGTTCACCGTGGCCGACAACCCAATCCGCTGCGGCCGCGGATTACCGGCGGACCGCACGAGATGCTCCAGCCTTTCGACGCTAAGGGCCAGGTGCGTGCCCCGCTTGTTGCCCGCCAGCGCGTGGATCTCGTCGACAATGACCGTCGAAGTGCTTTGCAGTCCTGCGCGGCTCCGCTCGGCGGTGAGCAGCAGGAATAGCGATTCGGGCGTCGTCACCAGCACGTGCGGCGGATGTTGGGTCATCTCGCGGCGGCCGTGCGCGGGCGTATCGCCGGTGCGGACCGCGGTCCTAATGGGCGCCAGATCGACGCCGCGTTCTACAGCCAGCGCCCCGATCTCGGCGAGTGGCGCCTCCAGGTTCTTATGAACGTCGTTAGAGAGCGCCTTGAGCGGCGACACGTAGACAACCTGAGTCCGTGGCGCCAGCGCTCCCTCCCGGGCTTCCCGCACCAGGCGGTCGAGGCACAGCAGAAAGGCCGCGAGCGTTTTGCCCGAGCCGGTAGGCGCGGAGATCAGCACGTCATGGCCCGAACGGATCGCCGGCCATCCGAGCTGCTGCGGTTCGGTGATCAGCCGGAACCGGCGCCCGAACCATTCGGCGATCAGCGGATCGAACTCGGTGAGGTCCATGACCTTGTCCTTCATGGTAACTTGCGGTGCGACCATTCGCTCCGCGTTCGGCGTCCCTCGGAGCGCAGGGTCGAGAGAGGTACGGACTCCCAGGTACGCAACTTGTCTCTGATGGACGTTTCTGATGTGGGACAGCTTCAAATAAGCACGCCTGGCGTGAACCGGGCCTCAACTCCTAGACGCCGGCCTCGGGCCGGTTGGCCGAGGTCGACGGCACAGTATCCGGAGTATCTCCGGCCAACTCACCCGGATCCGTTAAGCGGCCGTATAGACGGCAAATCTCGCACTGTGATCCCGAGAACCCCGATCTGGTGCGTGGGTCGCGTCTGCAAGGTCCGCTCAGTGGCGCCTGGAGCGCACAATTCAAACTCGAAGACCTTCCGGTCCCCGCCTGCCCGCAAGCCAAGAACAAGCGGATCCGCGCGGAATCTTCCTTCGGCGTGCCCAGCCTGGATCTGCGCCCAGGGATGCGCTCCTACTTCTTCGGAGGGCTAATCATGATGTGAGCGCCAGCCGTTC
>CAYPUQ010000310.1:5819-7621 GCA_964413655.1 uncultured Solibacteraceae bacterium
TGAACGCCGCACGACCCCGAAACCCAGTGAGGCAATGAACGCCGTTAACAGGTGTCCGAACGGCAATCGAATCTTTGAGCGGCAGCTACCAATTGATTGGTCTGATCGGAGTTTGCGAAGAGCCCATCGCCCATAGGCGCGTCCACTCCCACATGCCATCATCAGAAGCGCTAAAATTCGCAAATGACGAACCGTCGCGCATTTCTCTCGATCGCCCTCTCGGTTTCCGCCCTCGACGCGGCCAAATATACCCACATCCAGGAACGCATCGCCAAGCGCAATTTCGAGGGACTCACGCGTGACGACCTGCCCACGCCCTCGATGATCCTCGATCTAGACGCCTTTGAACGCAACGTCCAGCGCATGGCCGATCACAGCCGCGCCACTGGCCTCGAACTCCGTGCCCACGTAAAAATTCACAAGTCCGTGGACGTGTCCAAGCGCCAGATCGCCGCCGGAGCCAGGGGCGTCTGCTGCGCCACCGTCGCCGAATGCGAGCTGATGGCGGCGGCGGGAATCCCCAACATTCTGCAAACGGCCCAACCGGCCGGCCGCGAAAAGATCGCCCGTGCCATCGCGCTTGCCAAGAAGCATCCCAGCTTTACCTGCGTCACCGATGACCTCGCCGTAGCTCGGCAATTGGAAGAAGCCGCCGCCGCGGAGAAAGTGAAGCTGAACATGCTTGTGGATGTCTTCGCCGGTCTCACGCGCCAAGGCTGCCAACCCGGCGAGACCGCGCTCAAGATTGGCCAGTTTATCGACAACGCCCCGCACTTGAAATTGCGGGGACTGATGGCCTACTCCGGCGACGCATCTCACACCAAGACGTTCGAGGCGCGAAAGAAGAAGTCAGCCGACGACTTGGCGGGCATGCTTGCCTCCACCGAACTGTTCAGGAAATCCGGCCTCACCGCCGCCATCCGCTCCGGCGGCTCCACCGGCACCTACAACATCGACATCGGCTCCCTCACCGAACTCCAGGCCGGCAGCTACATCTTCATGGACACGTCCTATCGCAAGATCGGCGGAAAATCGCGCGACGACATCTATGAGGATTTCGAGCCGGCGTTGACGGTGCTCACTACCGTTGTCAGCAAAACCCGCCCCGGCGTGTGCTCCATTGACGCAGGCAACAAAGCCACCCTGCGCCCGAGCGATCAGGTGAAGGGCCGCCCCGACGTCATAGTGGAGAACCAGGGCGCCGAATACGGAATGCTCCTGTGGAAGGACAGCGGCTTCGAAGTCGGCCAGCGCGTCGAACTTTATCCCACGAATCTCGACACATCGACCAACGCCTTTGACCGCTATTACATCGAGCGCGGCGGCAAGATCATCGACGCCTGGCCGATCATGGGCCGCGCCGGCGCCGTGCAACGTTAGGTTAACAAGCAGTGAGGGGTGGCCGGCCAGTTCGTCCAGGCTGTGCGGCACGATCCCGACGCCGGCGCCAATCGAGAGAAGGCAACGGTTATGTCGCCGCTGGAGCCGCTAAGATAACGCCGAGAGCCGCACCTACAATAGGGTTTTGATCGGTCTTCACTGGGTGCGCAACTCCACGCGTTCCACCCGCCCCATCAGGAACATGCCGGCAATGCAGGCCACGGGCATCAGCAAGCCCAGGCCGACAAACACTGGTACATAACTGTGTGCGATGTCCAGAGTACGGCCGACCAACCAGATGCTGATCACTGAACCTAGAGTGGAGCCCATCCCGCCGAAGCCGTAGACCGAGGCGACAGCGTGGGGCGGAAAGTAGTCGCCCGGAAGAGTCTGCACGGTGACTGACCAAATCATCCAGAAGA
>CAYPUQ010000311.1:0-7576 GCA_964413655.1 uncultured Solibacteraceae bacterium
AAGGGCTCGACGATTCTGGGCCTCATCGACCGGGCTGTCTGTAGCGTCGTGGACCTTTCCGGCGCAACAACGCCCGATCTCATGCGGCTTCTGGAGAAACAGTTCGGCAAAAAGATCACGACACGAAGTTGGAACACAGTCGAAAGAATTCAGTCCGCCTCCGCTGCCTCAGTCTCCAAGCGGACGACCTCGTAGCCGCCCCGGCCGCGGTAGTACAAGAACAGGAGCCCGAAGACGACGGTGAGGATGATCGGGAGGATGGCGACGTAGCGAAACGCGGCGGCGGCGCCGAAGCGGTCATACCACTCGCCCATGATGGGCAGGATTACCGCCGTCGAGAGCATTCCGGTTCCACCGATGATCGCCAAGCCGAGGGCTCCGGCTTTCGGGAAGCGCTCGGAGGTGACGCCGAGCATCACGGGCCAGAAGAAGGTCTTGCCGGCGCCGAAAATGGTGGCGGCGATAAAGGCTTCCACCGGCGTCCGCACGGCGGACAGCGCCCAGAGGCCCGCTGCCGAAAGGACGGACGCGGCTACGAGCAGACCAAGCGGGGTGAGTTTCAAGGCAACGCTGGTGAAGAAGAACCGCAGGACGAACATGATGCCGGCGGTGTAGACCAGGATGAGGACGCCCTGCATGCCGGTGAGGTTGGTGATGATGGAGCCCACCCACTGGTCCGGCCCGAGTTCGGTAGCCGCGGTGAGCCACATGCAGCCGAACCACAGCAGGAACATCGGACGGAAAACCTCGCGCACCATGTCCCTGTTGCTGACACCGGCCGCCACGCGCTCGGTGGGCGGAAATTGTTCGCGAAACGCGAGGAAGGCGTAGAGAAGGGCCGGTAGCAGGATGAGGCAGAGCTTGATCCGCCAGCCGAGCGTGATGGTGGAGGCCGCCACCCCTGGGACGTCGAGGCCCATGAGTTTCGTGACGCCATAGGCGGCCAGACCGCCGATGATCAGCCCGCCCGGCCACCAGGCGTGCAGGATATTCATGGTGTGCGTCTTGTTCGCGGT
Organism: uncultured Solibacteraceae bacterium; assembly: GCA_964413655.1. Classification (GTDB taxonomy): domain Bacteria; phylum Acidobacteriota; class Terriglobia; order Bryobacterales; family Bryobacteraceae; genus CAYPUQ01. The sequence goes on from CAYPUQ010000311.1 coordinate 1,017, forward strand.
GTACATTGACGCGCAGAGCGGGTTCACGACGCCCTCGACGAGGCCCTGCGAGAGTCCGAGCGTAAGCATCGCGGCGTAAAGGATGAGAAACGGCGGGCTCGTGTAGACGGACTCGACCGGCCCGGCCGGCCTCGGCGCGAAGACGATCGCCAGGACCGCCGCGACGTAGCCGGCGCTCGACAGCAGCAGCAGGCGGCGCATGCCGAGAAAGTCCACCAGCGATCCGCCGATTAGGATCGAGAGGGTGAAGCCCCAGAACGCCGGACTGAGGATCAGGCCGATCTGCGCCTTGGTGAGATGGAAGTCGGCTCCGAGTGCGTCGAGGATATCCCCGCGGATCGAGAAGACCATCGAGGTGGTGACGATCGCGGCACAACTGGCGACGAACAGGCGCTTCTTATTCATCCGGCGACAAGGCCTCCAAGGCAAACAGAACGATTGAGCCAGTGTATCCGAACTGCACGCGATTTGGACAGCCGCGGGCAGTGGCGCGCCCGGCGTTCGCCGGGCCGCCACTGATACAATCGCCCGCATGAGCGCAACCATTGGGGAAGTACCCGTCACTACCAAAGATCCCGGCCTACATAAGATCGTTCCGAATTCGGCCAGAATTGAGCGGTTGGCCACCGGATTTGCCTTCACGGAAGGTCCCCTCTGGACCGCCGAGGGTACCCTGCTATTCAGCGATATTCCCAGGAACAACATTCACCAGTGGACGCCGGATGGCGCCGTGGTGGTGTTCCGCCATCCGAGCGGCTACGATCTCGACGACGCCCCCGAAGGTGCTTTCATTGGCTCGAACGGCTTGACGCTCGACAGCCAGCGGCGCTTGGTAATCTGCGAGCATGGCAACGGCCGGGTGACCCGGTTGGAGGCCGACGGCTCTTTGATGGTGCTGGCGGACAAGTTCGAAGGCAAGCGCTTGAATTCGCCCAACGACTTGGTCTATCACTCCGGCGGCGCATTGTATTTTACCGATCCGCCTTACGGCTTCGTGCAGCAGGACGAGGACCCGAAGAAGGAACTCGATTTCAATGGTCTTTACCGGCTCCAGGATGGGCACCTGACACTGCTGTTCAAAGACCTCCGGCGGCCAAACGGTCTGGCGTTTTCGCCAGATGAGAAGGTGTTCTATCTCGCCAATTCCGATCCGCAACGCAAGATCTGGATGCGGTTCGACGTGAAGGACGATGGCACGCTCGCCAACGGCGCGGTTTTCTTCGACGCCACCAGCGAGACGGGCGATGGAATGCCCGACGGCATGAAGATCGATCGCGAGGGCAACCTGTACTGTACCGGGCCAGGCGGCATCTGGGTGCTGACTCCGGCCGGCAAGGCGCTCGGCGTCATCCACTTCCCGGAGACGCCTGCCAATCTGCATTGGGGCGACGCCGACGGGCAGATGCTGTACGTGACTGCCCGGACGAGTCTGTACCGGATTCGTCTCAATATTCCGGGCGTCCGGCCCTTGTAACGGAAATGTAACAATTGCGCTACAATGCACTGTTTGCTCCTCAAACAGTGCATCTTCGGCTACTTGGCGGCGTTGTTTGTCTGCCCATCCCTGCTGCGGGGCCAGGGCGCGCCGCGCCTGGCCGATTTCAATCGCCACGGCTGGTTTTTCTACAGTGGCGACCACCCGGTTTCCGGCCGGTGGGGCATTCACTTCGACGGGCAGTGGCGCCGGAGTTCGCTGGTGACGCGATGGCAGCAGTACCAGCTTCGTCCCGGCGTCAACTATTGGCTGAACGACTCGGTGATGCTGACCATGGGGTACGTGTTCACGAACACATACCCCTACGGCGATGTCCCGGCGCGGTATACGTTTCCCGAGCATCGCAGTTACCAGCAAGTGCTCGTCCGCCAACCGATCGGCCGCGTACTGCTGAGTCATCGCTACCGGCTGGAGCAAAGGTTCATTGGGGAGATGAACCCGGCGCAGCCCACCGAAGTCGAAGCGTGGCGCCACCAGAATCGCTTTCGCTACCAGTTGCGGGCGATGATCCCCATCACACGGGGTAATGGCGGCGGCCTGGAGTGGTACGTGCCCGTTTCAAACGAGATTCTTATTCATTTCGGGCCGAACTTCGGGGCGAGCATCTTCGACCAGAATCGCCCCTATATCGGAATCGGCCACTCCTTCGGTGACAAGGGTCAACTGGAGATAGGCTATCTCAACCAGATCCTGGCGCAACGGAACGGACGGATCATGGAGTACAACCACACGATGGTCGTCAGCTTTACGTCGACGCTTCCGCTGCGCCGCTCAGTTGCCCCACTGAAAACAGACCGAACGCCAGTCAGAAGGTGAGCTTGAGCGCGAATTGGATCTGCCGCTGATCTTGCTGCGCGGTCGTCACTTGGCCGAAGCCAGCCGAACCGAACGACATGTTCGGGTTGTTGAAGTGGGGGGTATTCGTGAAGTTGAACGACTCCATCCGGAATTCGAGGTTGAATCGCTCCGTGAGAGGAAACTTCCGAAAGACGGAGAAGTCCAGGTTCACAATCCCCGGACCGTTCAGAATGTTGCGCCCAACATTGCCGAACGTATTCGGGGCAGGCGCCGAGAAGCGGCTCACGTCGAGCCACATCGAACCAACGCCCACATTGCCGAAGATCTCCGGCTTGCCGTCGATGTTCGGACGGTTGTTATTGCCCGGCGCGTTCAAAGTCGCATTGGAGAATGTGACGTTCAAGGGCGTCCCGCTTTGCGAAGTGAAGATACCATTCAACTGCCAGTCGCCGAGCACCCAACGCCCGACGCCGGACTGCAGCCAGCGCCGGTTCCGGCCAAACGGAAGCTCGTAGATGAAACTCTGAACGTACACGAGCGTGGAATCGGTGTCCGAACGCCCGCGGTTCGAGCGCCAGTCGATCTGGTTGAAGAAGCCGGCGTTGTCGTTCGAAAGGTCGATGGCGCGGCCGTAAGTGAAGGCGGTAGTCAAAAGAAGGCCGGCGGAGAATCGCCGGTCGAACTTGGCTTGTAGCGAATGATAGACCGTGCTCGTCGGCACCCAAGTAATGGTTGCCGAACGGCGGCCGAAGGCTTGGAACAGCGGCTGGCCCGACGTTCCAGTGCCCGGCGCCTGGGCAGCGTTCAAGTCGCGCCTTCCGAGAACCCCCACGCCGCGATTCGCCACATAGGCAAGCTCGGCGACGAACCCGCCCTTGAGCGACCGCTGGACGGCGAGATTCCAGCTCTGCAGGTAGGCCTCCTTCAGATCCAGTGGCACCACGAAGTGGTTAGCGTCCGGCGCATTCGGAATAATCCCGTCGGACGGGATGACGGCGGCAATCGGCGCCGGAAACCCTTGCGCCATGCTGCCGGCGGCTTGAAACGTATTGATAGGGTTGAATGTGTTGTTTTGCAGCACCGGGAAATTGAAGGCGTAGCTGTTATCCGGGAAGGGAATCGTACTGATTCCGTAGCCGCCGCGCAGCACGGTTCGTTCGTTCATGCGGAATGCCATGCCGAAGCGCGGATTGAAGTTGCGCCAAACGGTCTGGCGGCCGAGATTCATTGGAATCCCGCCGATCCCGGCAAGGCGGAGCGTGTTGTTGGACGGATCGTAGTTGGAGTGTCCGCCGGGAAACTCCGGAGTGGGCGGCATCCACAGCTCGTGCCGGAGTCCGATGTCGAGCGTCAGCTTGGGCGTGACCTGCCACTTGTCCTGGAGGTAGGTGAAGACGGGCGTTTGGCGGACAGAGGAGTACATGCTGGGAATGTCGCGTTGCAGAAAGCCGGGCAAGTCGAGGAGAAACGCGGCGAACGAGTTCCCGAAACTGGTCTGCGGATCGCCGTTGCGCGCGGTCGGACCGGCGCGGAAGGCCCACTGGCCGCGCGGATTGAAGATGCCGGCTTTCAGATCATCGCGCAAGCGGCGGACATCGGCGCCCCACTTGATCGTGTGATTGCCCCGGATCAGGGTCCAGTTGCTGACCCAGTTAAAATTCGTCTCCGCGCGCGCCCAAGGTTGATTGTTCGAGAAACCCAGCACTGGCCCGGTGTAGCCGTCAATGTTGATGGTCGTGAGACCGCTGGTGCCTTCGTCCAGATTGATACCAGGGATGCCGAGCTCCTGCGAAATCATAGTCCCGTAGTCCTCCTGCAGGGCGTCGTTACGGTAACGGCTGAAGCCGAAGCGAAACTCGCTGATGAACGTAGGGGAGAATATCCGCGTGTAGTTCAACGCGGAACTCTGGGTCCGATTGGTTCCGGTACCGGCGAACCCGCCGCTGCGCGGGCCTCCGTAGAGGCCGTACATTCCAGGATCGTAGAGTCTTGGTTCTTGGAAGCTATACCGGTAGGAGAGACTGTTCTGCGAATTGATTTGATGGTCGATCTTCACATCGAAGGAGGGCGTATCCTTTTCCCGCGTGGTTGGGCGTTCGAAGTTCGTTTGGAGTCCGGCGAACGTCGGTTCGGGAATGAAGGAGAGGAGGCGCTGCGAGATCGGGCTGATCCGGCTGGCCGGGATCAGCTTGTCGGCAAACGGCAGGCGGTTGGCGCCATTGGAGTCGCCCGTGGTGGGATCGTATATTGTCGTCGGAGACAGCGACAGGTCGCCGCTCCGGAAGGGCATGGTGGGAATGGTGGCGCGGTTGATGTCGCCGCGCCGGTCGTAGGTTCCCTGGTAATCGCCGAAGAAGAAGGTCTGGTTCCGCCGGATCGGCCCGCCGAGAGTGAAGCCGAACTGGTTGTAGACAGTGTGCGCCTTGGATTGCGCGAACACATTACGGGCCGCCAACCGGTCCACGCGATTGAAAGCAAAAACGCTGCCGTGCAGTTCGTTGGTTCCCGAGCGCAGGATAACGTTCGTAACGGCTCCACCCGCGCGGCCGAGTTCCGCCTCGTAGTTGCTGGTCGTAATGTCGACGTTAGCAAGCGCTTCGATAGGAGGAATCAGAACGGTCAGCAAACCGCTCCGGTGATTGTTGTCGACGCCCTCGATTTGAACGTTGTTCGCCAGCCGGGTTTGGCCGTTCACCCGCGTCGAAAGGCTGTCCTGCGAGTTGAAGAACTCCGAGTGAGGGCGAAACGCCCGCGTGGCGCCTGGAACCAGGTTGATCAAGCTCTGGAAATTGCGGTTGAACGTCAGCGGCATGTCCGAGACCTGGCGCCGTTCGATCTTGCGGCCCGTGTCGGATCGATCCGTCTGCAACAGCGCCACGCCGGCTTCCACCGTCACGGTTTCCGACACAACGCCGGGCTGCAGTTCGATATCCACGCGAACCGTGGAGTTGACGAGGACATCGATCCGGTCGCGAACCGCCGTGCGAAAGCCCGGCTGTTCCACCGTAACCCGATAAAGGCCATTCTCGAGATTCGAGAAGACGTAATAGCCGTTGGCGTTCGTAGCGCCTTTGCGGCCGATTCCGGTGTTTATCTCGGTCAGCGTCACGGACGCGGACGGGACGAGCGCACCGGAGGAGTCGGTAATCGTCCCGAGGAGGGTTCCCCTCACGGCCTGCGAGAAGGCCGGCACAGCCACCGAGATGGTTAGAGTGAGACAGAGAACCAGTTGTCGCATAATGCACCCCCAATCAATGCCTCGCCAGCATATCAAATAAGCCGGAAATTTGGCTTCCGCTGCCGGGAAATTCCGGTTACGATGTTGCCATGAACGGCATTACTTCCCAATTCCTCGTCATCTTGATCCCCGCCTGCCTCTTGGCCCAGGCCGAGGGCGAGCGGTCCTTTCTATCCGGCAAGACCTATCCGATCGAGGAGGATCGCAAGGTCCTCAAACTGTACGAAGGGCTGCGCGTCGCCGACGTTGCCGACGGGCTCGACATGGTCGGCCTACCCGATGCCGGCTTGATGGACCCGGCCATCCGCCCGCTCTGGCGCGATACGGACGCGTTCAAACACCTCTTCGTTGGCATCGCCGTTACTGCGCGCTACGTGCCCACCAATCGGGTCCGGCCCAAACTCACCATGGAGGAGTTCCCCAAGTGGGAAGGCCAATGGTACAACCAGATCTCGTCCGAACCGTTCACGCCGCTGTTGCGCGAGGGCTCCGCGTTGGTGATCGACGCGGCGGACGACGGCGACACCGGCAGCATCGGCTCGAACAACATCCTGGCGTGGAAGGCGCGCGGGATGCGTGGCGTCGTGACAAGCGGAGGCGCCCGCGATACCGATGAGATCATCAAACAGCAGATTCCGCTTTACTACCGGCGCCCGGCGCGCGGCATCCGGCCGGGCCGCAACGAGATCGAGTCGGTCAACCGGCCGGTGATGTGCGGCGGCGTGCTCGTGCGTCCCGGCGATATTGTCGTGGCCGACGGCGACGGTGTGGTGGTTGTTCCGCGCGAGCACGCCGAGCCGGTGGCGCGAGCTGCCCGCAAGGTTCTCGAAGGAGACAAGGCCGGCCGCCGAAAGCTGTACGAGAAGCTCGGCATCCCACCCGACCGAACGGTGCAGCCGTAGCCATGGTCAGGACCTACGGGTTGACTCTTATCGCTCTGGCGGTTTGCGATACCGAGCGCTCTTTCCGCTTCTACGAACAGGTGTTTGGCATGGAGGCATACTTCCGGGAGGATGGCCGGATTAGGCC
>CAYPUQ010000312.1:0-7569 GCA_964413655.1 uncultured Solibacteraceae bacterium
GTCGCCAAACGGACCCGGGCCGCCGATAAGGCCCACTCTTCCAGCGACTTGGCGGCCTACGTCGCCAAGGCGTCGGACCTGACGCCCGAGGAAAAAGCCATCCTCGAAAACATGCGGTAACGCGTTGCGGCCGTAAATCCAGACAAAAAGGAGAAAATAACCCCGAAAATCCCCGCCGGCTCCAACCTTACTTCGGCCCGTTACGCCCGCCGTGTGCCCACGCCTCGATTCCCCGTACAATCCCCGTAGGGACGCCACCGCCCTCCAGTCTCTTGCATGACACCGCCGAAGCGCCTCTTCTACTGCGACCACCACGAGATTCCGCTGCCGCCCGGGCATAGGTTCCCCATGCGGAAGTACCACCTGTTGCGCGCCGCGCTGGCCGCCACTGGCCGCTTCGCGCCGGCGCCTGCGCCGCCCGCCCCCCGCGAAACCATCGAACTCGTTCACGATCCCGCCTACGTAGCCGGTTTCCTCGATGGATCGCTGCCGGCCGCCGCGATGCGGCGCATCGGCTTTCCGTGGTCCGAGAGCCTGGTCCTGCGCACCCTCGGATCGGTGGGTGGAACGATCGCCGCCTCCGAAGAAGCGCTGCGAACCGGCTGGGGTGGTAACCTCGCCGGTGGCACGCACCATGCTTTCGCTGCCGAAGGCGCCGGCTTTTGCGTCTTTAACGACATCGCCGTCGCCATCGCCCAACTCCGCCGCGATGGCCGGATTTGCCGTGCCGCCGTCGTCGACCTCGACGTCCATCAGGGCGACGGAACCGCCGCCATCTTCGAAGGCACACCCGAAGTCCTCACGCTCTCCGTTCACGGCCGGAACAACTTCCCGTTCCGCAAGCAGCGCAGCCGGATCGACATCGGCCTCGCCGACGGTTTCGGCGACGAGGAGTACCTGCACACGCTCGAAGCCGTTCTTCCCCGCGCCTTCGATCACCAGCCCGGCATCGTCTTCTACCAGTCCGGCGTCGACGCGCTCGCCGAAGACAAACTGGGCCGCCTCAACCTGACGCACGAAGGACTCGTAGTCCGCGACCGCATGGTGTTCCAGACCGCTCGCCGCGCCGGCGTCCCCGTGGTGGTAACCCTCGGCGGCGGCTACGCCGCGCCCATCGAACTCACCGTCCAAGCCCACGCCGCGACGTTCTTCGCCGCCCGGGAACTTTTCGACGCCTGACTTACTGCGATCCGCCCGAAACCCGCCGCAGACTCCGGTTCTTCTCGGCCGTGCGCGTCAGCCACCAGCGCGGCAACAGGCTCTGCCGGTAGTCGCCCCAGTTCGACATCACCACGTACACGCTGAACATCAAACTGCTCATCGCGAAGACGACGACGAACATGATCGCCGCCACGTGGACGCCACCGAGCGGCGAAGGCGGATTGAAGAACGCCTCCTCGAACCGGTGTCCGAAGTTCATCCCGAAAAACCCGGTCACCACCGCGCCCCCGCCCAGAATCATGCTCAGCATCGCCAGCCGGTTGATCGACTCCGTGTTCCGGTACTGGTAGTAGTTGTGCAAGCTCGCGTTGAGCTTCTCGATCTCCTCCTCGATCTCCGACTTCATCTGCTCGATGCGCGTCTCCCGGCACATCATCAGAAAGTGCTCCATCTCTTCGTCCTTGTTCGCCAGTTCCTCGAAGTACCAGTAGTTCGAGAAATGGAGGAAGTCCGCCCGCAGATCGCTCGCCAGCCGGATGTTGTACTGCGAGAACCGCTGCTCCAACTGGTCCCGGTACAGTCGGCCGGAAACCAGCGCGGTGCGTTCGGCGAAATCGAGTAGTGTCACGCGATAGAACAGCGCGATCAGCGTCAGCAGGTAGTACCGCGTCTGAAACATCCGGTGGATGAGGAAGCCCTCGCGCAGGTCGTGCTCGTCGCAGGTGAACGTGCCTATCGTGCAGGCGACGATGCTGTAGCTCGTGAAGCCGTACCACGTCCCCTGATGCGACCACCGGCGGTATAACTGCCGCCGCATCTGGCCCGTCGTGAACACCTCTTCGTACCGGAAATCGTCGCCTTCGCGATCGACGTACAGCAGCCGGCTCAGCAGAACCTGGTATGCCCGCGAGTCGCTGAAGTCCGCCGGAATCGTCCGCGGATCGATCGACGCGTAGGTGTACACGATCATCCGCTCGTCGAGCACCGGCTCGAACTCCTGTTCCTGATAGTTGGCGAAGTAGAGCAGGGAAGTGACGATGCGAGAGAGTGGCGGCAGGAACCCGATCATCGCGCAATATTCGTACCCCTCCTCCACCAGCTTCTCCGTGCTTCCGTCGCGCTCCAGCAGGAACGCCACGCGGTTCGGCACCCGCCCCTCGCGAAGCTGGCGGCTGCTCGACGGGTAGACCTTGCGCATCGACTCGTTGATCCACAGCGCGTCCGCAGCGGCGATATCGAACGCCTCCACCCCGATCGAGAGAATCCCGATGCCGTTGGCGAAGAGGAACAGCCGCAGGTCGGTCACCTGAACGCGCGCCGAACGGCCGCGAACATCCTCGGCTTCCAGGTGGAGCTTTCCGTTCTTCGGCAGCGGCAATGCATAGCAGCGCAGCAACGAAACCGACTCGCCGCGGCCGTAGATGTCCTGTTCCTCGTCTTCCACGTAATCCGGTGGGAGCCCGCCGATCGTGTCGAAGAACACCCGCCGTACGAACGGGTGGAAGAACACCATGTCCTGGTAGGCCGGCGACTCCATGTCGAACCGCGTATACGCCGCGCGCCGCCAGCCGCCCAGTGCAGTCACGAATGGACTCCCCGCCTCCGCGATCCAGTCGTCCAGCCCGTCGATCCACGTCCGGTGCTTGTTCCAGCTCCGCTGATGGTCCTCCACCACCGCCTCGCGGTCAATCGAAAACGGGAACAGGAAGTAGGTGTGCAGGTGTTGCAGCCGGACGTCCATCACTCACCGTTCCGCGATCGCATTGAACAACAGCTTGAACGCCTGGTAGCTCTGCGCCCGGTACTGCGGCCGCATCCCGAACAGAATCACCTTGCCCCGGCCCACTTGCGCCTCCACCAGCGCCGAACGGTTGGCCAGGTATCGCTCGCCGAGCAGCCATCCCGACGCCAGCACGCCAGACGCCGGATAGGTTGCCACCGAACGGATCGACGATCCGCTTACCTCCCACGCCGGACTGCCTTCGGACCACACCGCGATGTTTGTGGGTAGCCCGCGCGACAGCGGGTGGCTCGTGTCGAGCGTCGCGTTCAGCAGCGAGCCCGGCGAATAAAAATCGCGATTAGACACGCCCTGCACGCTGTTCTTCAGCGGTAGGCCGAGATCGCGCTGTGCGTAGCCCGCCGCGTGGTTCAGGAAGATCAGCCGGCCCCCGTTCTCGGCGAACTTCTTCAACTCCGCCGCGCCCTTGTCGGCCAGCCCGCCGGTGTATTCGGGCGGCATCTCGCCCTGACGGTACCCTCGCGAAATGACGTCTGGCGGTTGGTCCGGGAACACGATCACATCGAACCGCCCGTTCAAGTTCCCCTTAAGAATCTCCGGATTCGTGACACGCGCATAGTCGAAGCCGAATTGCTCGAACAGCCAACGCGTCCAGCCCTCGTCCATGCTCGGCCGCCAACTCTGGTACAAGCCGAGCCTTGGCTTCTTCAGTTCCACGCCGCGCGGGGCGGCGGACTTGTAGAAATCGCCGGTTGCCGGATCGCGCCAAACGCTCACACCCGACCGCCATAACCGATTCACCTCCCGCCACGAATCCACGTTGTAACTCGACAGCGCGCCTGTGGGAATCTGGCGGCGGTCGCGGAACCGGTAACCCTCGACCGGCCGTAGCTCCGCCTGAAACCGGTCGGTCACCGTCGCCACATCCACCCCCATCAGCAGCGGCAGCGTGTGTGCGGTCACGTCGTAAGGCCGCTTCGGCGGCCCGCCCGGATACAGCCGCAGGTCCGGATAATCCTGCGTTTCGAGCAGCGCCTTCGCGAAACCGCCGTACGGTTGCTGCATCCGGATCACGTAACTGCCCGCCGGATACTCCTTCCCATCCGCGCTGAACGCCGCCGCTGCCGCTTCAATCTCTACCAGCCCGAACGCCAGCGTCTCGAGCAATTTTCGCGCCGAACCGGGATCGGCCTGCGCCGCCGGAATCACGAACGCGTACGGACGCGTGCGCTGCACCGAGTTCACGCCCACCCGGTAGAAGTTGCGCAGCAAATCCTCGCGCCGCATCGCGGCTTGAAATAGACAGCTCTCGAACGCGATCAACTGGTCCGTGATGATGTCGCCCAACCGCCACTCGCCGCCGAGCCACGGCTCCAGGTGGTTCCAACTGCTCTGGCGCGGCAAATAGCCGGGCGCGGTTTCGAGGATCTGTTCCGGCTTCACGGTGATCGGCGATGCCAACCGCGCGCTGGCCGATTCGCTCAGAATACGCATGCCCCCGTGAAACGACTGGTAGTGCCGCGCCGGCGTCCAGAGATCGTAGATGGCGTTGATGGCCACTCCCTTTCGCCCCGCCGCAGTGAGGTCCATCGCGATCCCCGCGCCGATCGCGTTACACATCTGGATGATGAGCGGATCGACGTTCGGCTCGATCGGATCGAGCCATGGCGGTACGAACATCCGCGACGCGTATGGCCCTTGTTGATGAACGTCGTACACGATCTGCGGATGCCACACGTTGTGCAGCCGCGACACCGCGATCCGCGTCTCCGGCTGGCTGAAGATGTACCAGTCGCGGTTGTTGTCGTGGCCGACGTACTTCTGATACAGCTCCGGCGGGCTTGTACCCTCGTAGGGCGTGCCCAGCGTCTTCGCGTACCAGCGCTCGATGATATCCACTCCGTCCGGGTTGAGCGACGGAACGAGAATGAAGATGACGTTGTCGAGAATGGCGCGGAACTTGGACTTGTCTTCGGTCAACAGCCGGTGCGCGAACTCGACCGCTGAGAGCGTCGAAGCGACCTCGGAGGAGTGGATCGAGCAAGTAATCATGACGATGCTCTTGCCCTCGGCGATCAGCTTCGCGGCCTCCTCGGGCGGCGTCTTGCGCGGATCGGCCAACCGCTTCTGGATCTGTTGGTAGTGGTCGAGCCGCCGCAGGTTCTCGGGCGCGGAGATCCACGCGGCGATGAACGGCCGCCCCTCGGTGGACTTGCCCAGTTCGCGGACCACGATCCGGTCGCTCTCGCGGTCGAGCGATTGAAAGTACGCCACCGTCTGATCCCAGCGGATGAGCTTCCGGTCCTCGCCCATCCGGAATCCGAAATGCGACTCCGGAGTGGGAACGGCTGCCCAGAGGACCGGCGCCAGCAGTGCGGCGCCCGCCAGCCGCCTCACGCGCATGGCCGCGCCAACTCTGTCCAAAGCGCTTTGTACCACCGCAGGAACCGTTCCGGCTCCTTGCTTTCCTGCGCCTCGCACAGCGTGTAGCGCTCGTACTTCGCCTCCCTCAACAGCGTGAACAGTTCCCGCCAGGGATAGTTATTCGCCAGTTCGTTGATGTGGACGCTCTTGAGCCACGGCTTCAGCATCGCGAAGCTCTGCTTGATGCTGCCGTTCTTGATGTCCTGCGGATTGGAGTTCCAGCAAATGCCGACATGGTCGTGACGCGTCGCCTTCATGATGGCCGCCATCACTTCCGGCTCGGCGGTCACGCGGCCGTGAACCTCCACCCAGACCTCGACGCCGCGACCGCCGCAGTAGTCGCCCAACTCGCGCAGCGAAGACGCGATGTTGTTGATAGTCGTCTGCCGTGGAACGCCTTCCGGCATGCCGTTTGGCCGCACCTTGATGCCCCAGGCCCCGGTGTCGTGAGCCAGGTCGGCGAATTGCTTGCCGTCCTCGACGTGCTTCTTCCGCACCGCCGCGTCCGGCGAGTGGAACTCGCAAACCGTTCCGTAGCTCACCAGCCGGATCTTGCTTCGCTCGAACCGCTGCCGCACCTTCGCACGCTCTTCCGGCGAGAGCGAGGGTTCCACGCCATGCTTATGCGTGGTCCGCAATTCGACGGCCTCGAAGCCGCCGATCTCCTCCAGCTTCGTAATCATCGTCTCCACGTCCCAGTCCTTCAGGACGTTGTAGGTGACCGAACCTAGTCGCATGGCGAACCTCCACAGTGGGCTGAACTGTCATTGTAGAAGAAGCGGCGCTCACGTATGCCATTTGATCAGTGGATCGGTGGTCATCTTCTTCAGCATTTCCTCTTTCCAGCGATCGTCACGGAACTGGAACTGCTTTGTCTGATTCCCCTTTTGAACGTTGTACTGCATGCTGGTCACCTTGGCGTTGGAGAAACAGTTCGGGCCGCCGAGGCTCTCCGGGACGATGTGATCGACGTGGGGCGCGTTGCCGCCGCCGCCAACGATGAGATCCTCGTGCGTTTCAATCACCACCGAGTCCTTCAACTCGACGGCGGCCTCCTTGTTGCCGAACGCGTCCGAGATCAGGTGGTTGTTATGGGCGAGAATGTTGCCTTTGATCGCAAGTTCCCGGATCCACTTCTTGTTGAACGAAGCCCCAAGGGCGATCGACTGGATATACTCTTCGATCAGGTTTCGATCCACTTTCCCGAGGCCCTGGTACGCAATCAGCCAGTAGTCCAGAAAGGCGAGCGGCCGCTGGCTCGGAGGCGGAAGGTGGCCGGCCAGGAACCGCAGATCGCGGCCGCTGCTTCCCGCCGAGTTCGCGTCCTCGATCTTCCATCCCAGCTTCATGCCGGTCTGCAATTTCTTCACCAGCGCGACGTCTTTCTGCGGGTAGTCGTACGGTCCTACGTGTAGCCAATCCTGCGTGACGGACCATACCTTGAGTGGCGCCTGCGTGCCGCCTGGCGCGGTTCCTCCCTTGTACAACGAGTAACGGAATCCTTGCGGAACGCGCGAGTCCTTGTCGGGCTCGTCGTAGTATCCCGTGACCTCGACGTCCAGCCAGTGGGGATTCTGCGCCCCGCCAAGTTCGCGTTCGACGGCCGACATCTTGTCGTTCGTCGACTTGGAAACCGGTACAAGGTTCGCCGGCTCGTCCACTCCGGTCAGCATGACGGCGATCAAATGCCCTCCCACCGAGAAGTTCGGGTGGCTCACATCGAGCGAGCGGTCTCCCCGAATGTCCGGAAGCGCGATCAGGTCGTCGCGCAGGCGGCCGCCTACATTCCAAACGGCGCCGCGAATTCGGCGCGGGCGCAGTCGCGTGTCCGGCGTCCCGTCGGCATAGTAAGTAAAGGTCTCGACATCAACGTGGAAGTACGGGTCAACCTGTTCCACCCCGTACCACCTATCCTTCCGTTCTAATTGCACCGCGGTCTATCTCCTTTCCGTCCATTTTCCGCAATTTCCAGCCTGATTTGGCACAGTCCTCGCACCGGGAGCATTCCCGGCGGACCAACACAACTCGGCCTCCAGTTCCGCTTCTGAGTCATCCGCTGGGCCAATTATGAAAGAATATTTCGGTGAGTCGCGGGAGGAGTATTTGGGATACCGGCCTATCGAAGCGTGCGGCGTAATCGGGGATATGCACACCGTCGCCCTGGTGGCGATGGACGGAACCATCGATTGGTGCTGTCTGCCCCATTTCGATTCTCCGAGCCTGTTCGCGCGGATTCTCGACAA
>CAYPUQ010000313.1:0-7564 GCA_964413655.1 uncultured Solibacteraceae bacterium
CGTGCCAGGGGTGCCAGGTGGCCGGCTGTGTCCAGCCCCACTTTTTCTAACCGGATCTCTCCCGCCGGGCTCAGTTCGCTAAAATAGAGGGCAATGCCTCGTCTGGGCCTTGCAGTCTTTTTGTCGCTATTGGCAGCCATCCCGGCTGTTTCGCAAACTCCGGAGCAAATCGAGTTCTTCGAGAAGAAGATTCGCCCGGTTCTCGTCCAAAGCTGCCAGAACTGCCATAACCCGCGTATGAAGATGGCGCAGCTTGACATGTCCTCGGCTGAAGGCTTCTTCAAGGGCGGCGAGGCGGGATCGCTCATTAACGCCGCCGAGCCCGAAAAGAGCCTGTTGCTCCGCGTTACCAGCTACGACGAACGGCTCAAAATGCCGCCGACCGGCAGGCTCCCCGCGCAAGCGGTGGCCGACTTCGCGGCGTGGATCGGGATGGGTGCGCCGTGGCCGGGATTTCAGGGCGAGGCGCAGGGGCTCTCTTTGCGCGAGCCTACTAAAACGTTTACTGAAGCCGAAAGGAGTTTCTGGGCCTTTCAGCCGCTGGCCTCGCCGCGGCCCCCGGCCGTGAAGGAGAAGGATTGGGCTCAGTCGCCGGTTGACCAATTCATTCTGGCGCGCCTGGAAGCCCGCGGTCTCCAGCCCGCGCCGCCGGCTTCGAAGCTCACCCTGATGCGCCGTGCCACCTTCGATCTCACCGGCCTGCCGCCCACCGAACGCGAGATCCGCGACTTCGTTGCCGACGAATCCCCGGACGCCTTCGCCAAGGTGGTCGATCGACTGCTCGCCTCACCCCGCTACGGCGAGCGTTGGGGGCGTAAGTGGCTCGACGTCGCCCGCTACGCCGACTCCACCGGCAACGACGAAGACCACCGGTATCCTTATGCCTGGCGCTATCGCGACTACGTCATCGAAGCGTTCAACAACGATCTGCCCTACGACCAGTTCCTCCGCGAGCAAATCGCCGGCGACCTGCTGCCCGCCGGAGAAGGTGGCCGAGTGAACCGGCGCGGCATCGTCGCCACCGGCTTCCTGGCCCTCGGTGCGAAAGCCATCGCTCAGCAGGACAAGAAGAAAATGCTCTACGACGTCTACGACGAGCAGGTGGACGTCGTCTCGAAGGCCGTCCTCGGCCAGACGCTGGCCTGCGCCCGCTGCCACGATCATAAGTTCGATCCGTTCCTCACGAAGGACTACTACTCGCTGATCTCCGTCTTCGCCTCGACGCGCAGTTTCCAGGATTCCGAGGCGCACGTTTCGAAACTGCTGTTCGTTCCGCTGGTCCACAAGACCGAGTACGAGAGCTACCGGGAATACCAGCAGAAGATCAGCAACAACAAGATGGCCATCGAGGATGTCCTCGAACAGGAGAAGGAGCGCTACAACCAGCAGTTGGTTCCGCATCTGGCTTCCTACATGCTCGCCGCGCGCGAGGTCTACGCCGAAGGGGCGAAGACCACACAGGCGGCGATGGCTCGTGGCCTGAAGGCCGAGATTCTCGAGAAGTGGGTGAAGTATCTCGACGCGCTCGACAAGGCCCGTCCGCACCTGGAGGAATGGACCAAGGCGGATCGCGCTTCCGCGCGCCAGGCAGCGGCCGGCTATCAGGCGCGCTACCAGCAGCGGCTCTCGGATTGGAACAAGAAAATCGCCGAGTGGCGAGAGCGTACGCGGAAAATGCTCCAGGAGATGAACATGCCTCCGCCGCCGAAGCCGAGATTCGAACCGGGCGAGGACCGTTTCTTCCACGAGGTCTACTTCGCCAAGAACGGGCCGTTCGCGCTCTCGGAAAGCGATCAGGAAAAGGTGCTCTCCGCCAACGCCCGCGCGGAGTTGAAGCGTCTCCGCGCCGAAGGCGAAACGCTCAAGCAGCAAGCGCCGCCCGAGCCGGACATGGCGTGCGCGGTGGAAGAAGGCGAACCGGTCGATCAGAAGGTTTTCATCCGCGGCGACTACGGCAGCCCCGGCGAGGACGCACCCAAGGCGTTTCCCACGATCCTTGCGCGCGACACCGATCCGCGCATCAACGGCGGCAGCGGCCGGCTCCAACTCGCGGAATGGCTCGTCAAACAGCCGCTCACCGCGCGCGTCATGGTGAACCGTATTTGGCAGGGGCACTTCGTCGAAGGCATCGTCCGCACGCCGGACAACTTCGGCACAACGGGTGAACAGCCGACACATCCCGAACTGCTCGACTACCTGGCCCGGCAGTTCGTCGAATCCGGCTGGTCGATGAAACAGATGCACCGGCTGATGATGCTGTCGAGCGCCTACCAGATGGCGTCCGAACCCGCCGAGGGCTCCGTGGAAGCGGACCCCGAGAATCGCTACTACACGCGCTTCTTCCGCCGCCGGCTCGACGTGGAGGAGATCCGCGACGCGATGCTCGCCATCGACGGTTCCATAGACCTCACGATGGGCGGCTCGCTGCAGAGCGGCTTCGGCACGGACGGCGAGAACAGCGCCGCCCGGCTCAGCGTCAAGCCCGAATCGCTTACCCGCCGCACCGTTTACGTTCCGCTCCGCCGCGCGAATCTGCCGGCGCTGCTGAACCTCTTCGATTTCGGCGACGCTACGACCGTGACGGGCAAGCGGCCGCTCACCAACGTCGCACCGCAAGCGCTGTTCATGCTCAACAGCGAATTCCTCTCCGAGCGCACCCGCAACCTCGCCGAAGCTTGGCGCAAGGAGGACTCGCTCGCGCCGGCCGCGCGCGTGGGCCGCGCTTACGTGCGGATTCTGAACCGGGAGGCGAAACCGGCCGAGGTCGACGACGCGCTGACGTATCTCGCGCGCTACCGCGAACGGTTCCCCTCGGAGACTGGCGAGTTGGAAGCGTGGCAGAGCTTGTCGCGCGTGCTGTTTGCCTCAAACGACTTTGTTTATGTGGACTGACCGGCGATGAATAAGAACCCTCTCGCGCACTTCTACCAATCCGAAGAGCAGCCCATGTCGCGCCGCGCCGCCCTGCGCGCGGCGGCCTGCGGCTTCGGCTATCTCGGCCTCGCCGGGTTACTCGCGGAGACGGGCAACCTGCTCGCCTCAACCGCATCCGATCCGGGCAATCCGCTCGCGCCGCGCCCGCCACACTTCGCGCCGAAGGCGAAGCGCGTGATCTTCCTGTTCATGCACGGCGGACCGTCGAGCATCGACACGTTCGATCCGAAGCCCCGGCTCGATCAGGACGACGGCAAACCCCTGCCCATCAAGCGGCCGCTCGCGTTCGACGACAGCCCGCCGGGCCCGCTGATGAAGTCGCCGTGGGCCTTCAAGGCCGGCGGCCAGAGCGGCATTCCGGTCAGCGATCTGTTCCCTTACACGCGCGAAGTAGTGGACGATCTGTGCATCGTCCGATCCATGGTCGGCGAAGGAGTCGATCACGGCGCCGCGCTGCTCCAGACGTTCACCGGCACCAGCACCTTCATCCGCCCCAGCATGGGCTCCTGGGTGGTTTACGGTCTCGGCACGGAAAACAAGAACCTTCCCGGCTACATCACCATCAAGCCGGCGCTCTCGCACGGCGGCGCGAAGAACTGGAGCTCGGCCTTCCTGCCCGGCGCTTATCAGGGGACAGCGATCGGAAACGCCGGCATGAAGCTGAACGACATCGTCGGCGAACCGATCGAGTATCTGATCCGCAAGGGCTTCACGCCGGAACAGCAGAAGTTCGAACTGGAGATGATCCAGAACATCAACCGGCGGCACCTGGCCCTTCGATCCGCCGACCCGCAACTCGAAGCACGCATCCAGGCCTTCGAACTGGCGTTCCGCATGCAGACCGAAGCACCCGAGGCGTTCCGCGTCGAAGAGGAAGAGTCCGAGGCCACAAAGAAACTGTACGGCCTGGACGACCCCGTCACGCGCGACTTCGCCTGGCAGTGCATTCTCGCGCGGCGGCTCGCCGAACGCGACGTCCGTTACATCCAATGCACCCACAGCTATAAGTGGGACCAGCATGGCCAGCTCCAAGAGAAGCACACCGAGAACGCGCTCGAAGTGGACAAGCCGATCGCCGGCCTCATCAAGGATCTGAAGGCGCGCGGCCTGCTGAAGGACACGCTCGTCATTTGGGCCGGCGAGTTCGGCCGCACGCCGGTGTCGCAGGGCGGGGACGGCCGCGACCACAACCCGTACGGCTACACGATCTGGATGGCCGGCGGCGGCGTGAAGCCAGGCTTCATCTACGGCGCCACCGACGAGATCGGCTACCACGCCGTCGAGGACCGCATGCACATCCACGATTTCCACGCGACGGTGTTGCACCTGCTCGGACTCAATCACGAGAAGCTGACGTACCGCTACACCGGCCGCGACTTCCGGTTGACCGACGTTGCCGGGCACGTCGCACACAAGATCATCGCCTGAACCAGTGTGACGGCGCGCCCGTTCGACGCCTACCTGATCGTCGACTGGAGCGCCGCCAGCATTCCGAAACGCGGCGCCGATTGCATCTGGTACTGCCTGCGTGGCCGGAATGGCCGGGTTGTGCTGGAGAACCCTCCAGCCCGGCGGCAAGCAACCGACGGGATTCGCGCCCATTTGGGGCGGCTCGTGCGCGAACGTTGCTCCGTGCTCGTGGGCTTCGACTTCCCGTTTGGATATCCGCGCGGTTTCGCGGCGCGCCTGGGGCTACTAGGCGGTCCAGCCCCGTGGCGTGCCATCTGGGACTACCTCGCGGGCGCCATCCGCGACGACGAGCGCAACGGCAATAACCGCTTCGAAGTGGCCGCTGAACAGGATATGCAGCGGCAGAGCGTTCCCATTCTGGGGGTGCCCGCCGGGCCACGCAACGGACTTCCTCTCACCCCGAAAGGACGGCTGGCGCGCCGCCGCGCCCATCCTGTCCGAACGCCGGCTGACCGAACAGCGCCATCGCGGCGCGCAGCCGGTCTGGAAGCTGTACACCACGGGCGGGCCGGCAGCCAAGCGCTGCTCGGAATCCCGCGCGGCGCTTCGCCTCGACCCCGAACTTGCGCCCAGGTCCCGCGTCTGGCCGTTTGAAACGGCTCTGCGCTTGCCCACCCGGACAGGCCGAGGCGGGCGCATCCTGTACGCCGAAGTCTACCCCTCGCTGACCCCGCCGCGCGGCGGCCACTCCATCAAGGACGCCGATCAAGTGCAAGCCCTCGCCCGCCACTTCGCCGAACTAGAGGCAACTGGCAAGCTCAGCGCCTGCTTCGCCGTCGATCTCCCTCAACCGGACCGCGAAGAGGTAGAGCGCGAAGAGGGCTGGATACTCGCTCCAAGGCGATCCCGAAAGCCGGCTTGGCGCGGCGACAAAATTTCCTTGTTCTACAAGTAATTCCATGTTACTCTGACGAGAATTCAGAGAGGGAGTCCAAAATGGCCGGAAAAGCGATCTTAGTCGTGTTTTGTTTGGGATGCACCGCAATAGCGCAGGACTGGCCCCGGTTTCGGGGCCCCAACGGCTCGGGAGTTGGAACGGCCTCTCATTTGCCCGTCACGTTCGGTCCGGAAAACAACGTGGCCTGGAAAACGCCGACGCCCCTTGGACACTCCTCGCCGGTGGTCGTGGGCCGGCACGTGTACATCACCGGCTTCGAGGGCGGCACCCTGCTGACTTTGGCCTATGACCGGGACACCGGCCACGAACTCTGGCGGCGGACAGTTGCGCCGACCCGCGAAAGCAAGCGCCACAAACTGAACAACCCCGCCTCCCCGTCGGCGGCGGCCGATGCGGACGGCGTCGTGGTGTTCTTTCAGGATTTCGGACTGTTGGCTTACTCCGCCGATGGCGAGCCTGCCTGGGAGGTTCCGCTGGAGCCGCTGGGTAACAATCATGGCATGGGGAGTTCGCCAGTCCTGGTGGGCGATTTGGCCATTCAGGTAGTGGCGGGCGATACCGGATCCCGCGTATTGGCGTTCGACCGGAAGACAGGCGGCAAACGCTGGGAGGGCTCGCTCCGCGGCGTGACTTACGCAACGCCCGCCGTCGCCGAGCCGGCTGCGCTGGTGGTGGTGTCAACGGGGGAGGCGATCGCTTTCGACCCGCGAGACGGCAAAAGGTTATGGTGGCTCCAGCAGATCCCGTATATGCCAAAGTCGAGCCCTGTCGTATCTCCGGACGGAGGCGTCGTATTCGTGTCCGCACAAAACGTGGAAGAAGGGATGGTGCGGGCATTGGAGAACTTCGACAAGCTGCTGGAAATGTGGGACGTGAACGGCGATTCCAAGCTCACACAGGCCGAATTCGCCGAACGCAAGGGACCGGCGGATGCATTCCCGCAGTTCGACATCAATGGCGATGGCTATTTCGACCGGGAGGAGCACACGGAGCTGATCGGCGTTTCCCGGCGTCCTCATTTGATGGGCGCCGTGCCAGCCAGGGTGTCCGGAGACGCGACCCGCAAGATGATTTGGGAACACCATAGGTCCGTGCCACAGGTTCCGTCGCCGCTGGTGTACGAGGGAGTCTATTACGCCATCCGAGAGGGTGGGATTGTTACTTCTCTCGACCCGGAGACCGGAGCCCTCCTGAAGGAGGGCAGAATTGCGCCGGGCTTTGGCCCGATGTTCGCGTCGCCGGTTGCCGCCGAAGGAAAGGTTTACGCCATCAGCCAAGCCGGCCAAGCGGCGGTTCTGAAGGCCGGCAGAGAATGGGAACCGCTGGCGCTCAACGATCTTGGCGAGGAGTGTTTCGCCACTCCGGCGCTCTCCGGGGACCGGATCATTGTCCGGACCGTCGCGCATTTGTGGTGCTTCCGCGATGCGGGGCCGGCCAGGGCGACTTTGAGATAGAACCTTCCGCGCCCGTCCGAACACCGCCGGCGCCGCCACAAAACTCAGACCGATGCGGCAAATCTGTCAAGAACAACCTCATTCCTGCCGATAAAGAGGATATGCCGGTGTTCCGGAGTCTAGTCACGATACCCGCCAACGCCCCGCCCGCTTTGCCGGACCCCGGCTTGTGAGGTAACCATGCAACTCGCTACCTTGCCCCGAGGTCCTTTCGCCGGCGACGAAGTCCAGCGTCTGGCCGCCGAACGCTGCCTGATCGAGCATCACCCGATCGGCAGGGCGCTCGTCGAACTCGGCGAGCCCGCGGTAGTCCTCAACCGCGCGCGTCAAGTGGTGCTGGCCAATCACCCGATGGCGCGGCTCATCGGCTCCACGCCCGAGGAAATGTTCCGTCACCTCATCGGCGACCTGCTGGGCTGTCATAGCACGCGTCAGTCGCCGTACTACTGCGGCGCAGGCTCGAACTGCCGCCACTGCGGCCTCTTCAACGCCATCCTGGTCACGCTGCGGCAAGGAGTCAACATCGCGAAGGAGATTCCGATGGAACTCGCCAACGGCGGTGAACCCACGCCTATCGACCTTGCCGCCTGGACGTTCCCGGTTAACGGTCTTGCCGGTTTCATGGTGCTCGTCCTGCCCACCAACGCCTCGCTGGCCAACCTTAATCGGGTCGAAGGCCGCATTGCGGCTGCGGCGGCACCCTTGCTTTAGCCGTGCGTAGGGCGGCGATGCGAGGATCTGGCGGCCGGCTGCGCGCTTGCCAGGTTCGCGACGATCTCGCCGTCGAGGGCGAGGGAGGTGGTGCGGC
>CAYPUQ010000314.1:0-7510 GCA_964413655.1 uncultured Solibacteraceae bacterium
GAGTCCTCGACCTCGGCGCCGAGTGGGCGGCGCTGACCGGCCTGCCGATGGTGTTCGCGGTTTGGGCCGGCCGGCCCGCTATTATTCAGCCGTGGATGCCGGAAGCCTTCCATGGTTCGCTGCGGCACGGTCAAACCAATATAAACACGATCGTCGAGATGGAATCTCGGAACCGCGGCCTGCGCCAGGACCTGGTACGTTCGTACCTCTGCCGCCACATCCAGTTTGAAATCGGCACCGAGGAGGAGGCCGGTATGCGACAATTCCTTCAGTTTGCGGCCGAACTGGATCGTCCGGTTCGACCGGAGGCAATCGCTTTATGATGACGCATCAGCAGGCAGTCGACATGCTGCGCAGCGACGACCTGATCGGCATCGGCATGGAGGCCGACGCCATTCGCCGCAAACTGCACCCGGAAGGCATCGTCTCCTACATCATCGACCGCAACATCAATTACACGAATTTCTGTACCGAGTACTGTAGCTTCTGCGCCTTCTACCGGCCGCTCGGCCATAAGGAAGGCTACATTCAGCCGAAGGAAGTGATCTTTGAGAAGATCCAGGAGACGCTGGACCTCGGCGGCACGGGCGTCCTGATGCAGGGTGGGCTCCATCCGGATCTCAAGATCGAGTGGTACGAGGATCTCCTCCGCTCGATCAAGAGCCGATTCCGCATCCATCTGCATTGTTTCTCGTCGCCCGAGGTGCTGAATATCGCCCAGGTCAGCGGACTGATCCTACGGGAGGCCATCGCCCGCCTGCGCGACGCCGGTCTCGACTCGATTCCCGGCGGCGGCGCGGAGATCCTGGACGACGGCGTCCGCCATCGCATCGCGCGGCTGAAGTGCAACACCGAAGAGTGGATCGCGGTCCACCGGACGGCGCATCAGCTCGGCATGAGGACCACCGCGACGATGATGTTCGGCTGCGGCGAAACGCTGGAACAGCGCGTCAATCACCTGGAGACTGTCCGCCGGCTCCAAGAGGAAACCGGCGGTTTCACGGCATTCATCCCGTGGAGCTTCCAGCGCGAGAACACTTCGCTTGGCCGCTTCGTCAAGGAAGAGGCCACCGCCGTCGAGTACCTGAAGACGCTCGCCGTTTCGCGGATCTTTCTTCCGAACATTCTCAACGTGCAGTCGTCGTGGGTGACGCAAGGGCTGAAGACGTGCCAGGTGGGGCTTCGGTTCGGGGGTAATGACGTGGGCAGCATCATGATCGAGGAGAACGTGGTGTCGGCAGCCGGCGCCCGCCACCATGCTTCCGAGGAAGATCTGCGCCGCATTATTCGCGATGCCGGGTTTGTTCCGAAGCAGCGGGATACTTTGTACCGCAGTTACTTTTTGAACTGACACGAAGCACGGCAGCGCCGGCTCAGCAACACTTCGCCCGCGCGTACTTGGCGGTGAGCCGGTGCTCGCAGAAGCGGCGCCACTCCTCGGGCGAGTGCACCACGCCGTGGGCGGCGAGGTGCCGTTGATAGGCGTTCTCGTCGGCCAGTTCCCGCAACAGGCCAATTACGATACGGGCGAAGCTCTTCAGGTAGTGCATCACACTTCCTCCGGGCGCAGTTGCGAAACGACAAACGGGGCTTCCCTGACGCGGGCATCGGCGGTCCCGCGCAGGATGTTCCACCACAGCCGGATGGAGTCGAACAGGATGATAGTCACGAGGATCAGGAAGATGCCGCAGACGACGGCGTCGAGCCGGTTATTGAAGATCTGCGCCTGCACGGCGGCCACCTGCGCGGCAGGGATCTGCCCGGCGGCGAGTTGAGCTTCCAACTCGCGGGCAATCTCCAGGAAGCCGACGCGCGGCTCGGTCGAGAAGATCTTCTGAATCCCCGCCGTGTAGCAAACGACGACCAGCCACGCGAGCGGGACGCAAGTGATCCACATGTATCTCGCCCCATGCATTTTCAGCAGAATCGTCGTGGCAACACACATCGCGATGGCGGCAAGCAACTGGTTGGCGATGCCGAACAGCGGCCAGAGCGAGTTGATGCCGCCGAGCGGGTCGCGCACGCCCTGGATCAGGAAATAGCCCCACGCCAGCACGATGGCGGCGCTGGCGCCGATGACCCCCGGCTTCCAGCCGGTGCGGCCGAGTGGCGGCCACACGTGGCCGGCGAGGTCCTGGAGCATGAAGCGCCCAACGCGGGTTCCGGCGTCGATGATGGTGAGAATGAACAACGCCTCGAACATGATGGCGAAGTGGTACCAGAAGCCAAGCAGCGTCTGTCCGGCGCCAGCGGCGAAGATGTTGGCCATGCCCAGCGCGAGCGAAGGCGCGCCGCCAGTCCGGAAGAAGAGCGTCTCTTCGCCGACCTGTTGGGCGAGCGTCCGCATCGTTTCGACCGTGACCGGGTAGCCCCAGGAGCTAATGGTGGCGACGGCCGCTTCCGGCGTGGCGCCGACGACACCGGCGGGTGAGTTGACGGCGAAGAAGACGCCCGGCGAGAGGACGCAGGCGGCGATCATGGCCATGATGGCGACGAAGCTCTCAAGCGCCATCGAGCCGTAGCCGACGGGCCAGGCGTGCCACTCCTTGGCGATCAGCTTCGGCGTGGTGCCGGACGAGATAAGGGAGTGGAAGCCCGAGATGGCGCCGCAGGCGATCGTGATGAAGCAGAACGGAAAGATCTTGCCGGCGAAGATGGGGCCCGTGCCGTCGGTGAACTGCGTGAACGCGGGCATCTGGAGGTCGGGCCGGACGAACAGGATGCCGACGCCGAGCATCAGCACGACGCCGAGTTTGACGAAAGTGCTTAGATAATCGCGGGGCGCGAGCAAGAGCCAGACCGGAAGCGCGCTGGCGAAGAATCCGTAGATGATGATCGCCCAGGCGAGCGCGATGCCGGACAACGTGAACCACGGCGCGAACGTGGCCGAGTGCGCGATCCATTCGCCACTGAAGATACCGGCAACGACGAGCGCGAAGCCGATGACCGAAATCTCCAGCACTTTACCCGGCCGCCAATAGCGCAGGTACAGGCCCATGAACACGGCGATGGGCATGGTAGCGGCGATGGTGAACGTGCCCCATGGGCTACCCTTCAAGGCGTTCACCACCACGAGCGCGACGACGGCCAGAAGGATGATCATGATCAGCAGCACGGTCAGCAAAGCGGTAATGCCGCCGACCTTGCCGATCTCCTCGCGCGCCATCTGCCCGAGCGACTTGCCGTCGCGGCGCATGGAGCAGAACAGGATCACGAAGTCCTGGACGCAGCCGCCGAGGACCGCGCCGACAATGATCCACAGCGTGCCCGGAAGGAATCCGAACTGGGCGGCAAGGGTCGGCCCCACCAGCGGGCCCGGCCCGGCGATAGCGGCGAAGTGGTGTCCGAAGACGATCCACTTGTTCGTCGGCTCGAAGTCGTGCGCGTCGCGGAGCCGCTCGGCCGGCGTCGCGCGCTGGTCGTTGAGCATCAATACGCGCGTCGCGATGAACTTCCCATAGAAGCGGAACCCGATCAGGTAGATACAGACCGAAGCCACCACCAGCCAGAAGCTGTTGATGGTTTCGCCCCGGTTGAGGGCGATGCCCGAAAAAGCAAACGCGCCGAGAACGGCCAGACCGCCCCAGGCTAAGTGGGCGAGGATTTTCTTCATAAGCTAATGAATTGTACCGGAGGGTGGTGAAAGCGCGGATAGCTACTCGGCGCGGGCCGACGCTCGCTCAACAACGTCCGGCCGGCCGGAACCGGCCAGAGTGGTGGCCACCACGACCAGCGACAGACCCGGCCACGGCATCAGACGGTCCAGGCGCTTCCAGAGCCAGACGGTCTTGTCGAAGATCTTCAGCGCCGGCTTGCTGATCGACGCCGAGCCGAGCAGCCGCGAGTTAAACCACCACGCGAGCGTCGAGATTTTGTTCAATTGGATGGTGCGCTCGATGGAGAAGCCGCAGGCGCCGAGCAGGGCCGCCAGTTCGATCACCTTAAACCGGCGCCGGTGACCGAGCGTGCGGTCAACGGAGCCGTACAGCGCCGGTCCTTGCGGTACCAGCAGCACCAGGCGTCCGCCGGGAACAAGAGCTTCGGCCGCCCCGCGCAGCGCGATTCCTGGGTGTTCCAGGTATTCGAGAACGTTGAGGCACACGACCGTGTCGAAGGATCCGCGGAGCGGTTCGTAGTCCTGTGGGCACTCGGCGTCCATCGCGTAAACGGAGACGCTCGGCGTGCGCAGGAAGCGGTTGTTCAGGGAGTGGAGATAGAGCGGATCCTTCTCCGTCGCGACGTACAACAGCCGCTTGCTCATCAGCCGGCCGCTGATATTGCCAATGCCCGCACCGAGTTCGAGGACGCGGTCGCCGAGCCAGGGCCGGACGAGCGAAGCGATCCAGCTCACATACTGCGGCGTGCCGGTCAGGTTGTTGAGATAGGCTCGACCGTAGGGTTCGGCATAGAGATCGTCGATCAGCCAGTAGTAGAAGATGGCGGCCAGCGCTTTCAACCCGTCCTTCCAGCCGATCTTCTTGCCTTCTTCATAGCTGCGGCCGTGGTAGCTGATTGGGACCTCGTAGATGCGCAGCTTGCGCTTGGCACACTTCATGGTCAGTTCCGGTTCGATGCCGAAGCGATTGGAACGGATAGGAATGCTTTTCAACAGGTCGGTCCGGAAGGCCTTGTAGCATGTCTCCATATCGGTGAGGTCCAGGTTGGAGAACATGTTGGAGTAAAACGTGAGAAAGCGATTGATGTTGGAGTGCCAAAACGGCAGGATGCGGCGTTGGGCGCCGGAAAGGTAGCGCGATCCGAAGACGGCGTCGGCGTGGCCGTCAAGCAAAGGTCTGAGTAGGGCCGGGTAGTCGTTCGGGTCGTACTCGAGGTCGGCGTCCTGGATCAGGCAGAAGTCGCCCGTCGCATGTTCGATCGCGGTGCGCACAGCGGCGCCCTTCCCCTGGTTGACTTCGTGGCGAATCAGCCGGATCTCAGGGTTGGCGGCGGCGAGCTGTTCGAGAATTCCGCGCGTGCCATCGGTGGAGCAATCGTCCACAACGACCAGTTCGCGCTCCATCGATTCGGGCAATGGAGCGGCGAGGACGGCGGACAAGCTGCGGCCGGCGAGCGTTCGCTCGTTGTAGACCGGGATCAGAATCGACAGTTTCACGCCAAATCCTCAGTATAATGAAATCGGCCATTCGGCCCCTTTTCTCGCGGCCCCAGTGGAGGTCGCGGCGCAGTCATTTCACCAGGAGGTTTTCTCATGAGCGAAGGCGCAAATCGGCGGCATTTCATCACGGGCGGCGGCGCGGCCGCTGGTTTCCTGATCCTCAACTCTCAAACGGCGCGCGGCTCACAGGCCAATTCGGCGCTCTCGCTGGGAGTTATCGGCTGCGGCGGGCGCGGCATGTACGTCAGCGGAATTTTCGCGAAACACGAGTTTCTGAAGGTTACCGCTATCTGCGACATTTACGACGACCGGATCAAGGCGGGCCAGGAGAAATACTCGGGCGCGAGGGTCTTCAAGAATTACAACGACCTGCTCGCCTCCGATGTGGACGCGGTTTTGATCGCCACTCCGGCCTACCTGCATCCGGAACATTTCGAGGCGGCGGTGAAGGCGCGGAAACACATCTTCCTCGAGAAGCCGGCCGCGGTGGACGCCAAGGGCTGTCAGCGCGTACTGAAAGCCGCCCGGATGGCCGACCCCACGAAGCGCATCTCGGTGGACTTCCAGCAGCGCTACGGTAAGGACTACCGCAAGGTGCATCAGGTCGTGACTTCCGGAGAACTGGGCGGCCTCAAGATGGTCCGTGCAGCGTGGATCGGCGGTGGGCCGTCGATTAAGACCGGGCATCCGGAAAGCGAAGAAAAGATCCGCAACTGGTTCTTCTATCGCGAACTCTCGGGCGACATACTGATCGAGCAGGACTGCCACAACATCGACGTCGTCAACTGGTTCCTCGGCAAGCATCCGGTGAAGGTGAACGGGTACGGCAGCCGGCAAATCCGCATGTACGGCGACATCTACGACAACCTTGCCTGCACGTTCCAGTTCGACGACGGACGCATCTTCAGCTATAGCGCGAACCAGTTCCGCGCACCGGGCTTCTCCGATGTGTCGGAAACGTTCATGTGCGAGAAGGGTGCGGCGACCGTCTCGCGGCGGGGCTACACCATCTGGCGCGAGGGACAGAAGGAGCCCGAGACCGGCACGACTACGTACGACATTACGGTCGACGCGGTGAATGAGTTCATCGAGGGCGCGCGCACCGGCAAACTCGAGAACGCAGCCTTCCATGCCGCCGAGAGCACGCTGACGGCGGTGATGGCGCTGGAAGCGTGCGTCAAGGGCCGCGAGATGACCTGGAAGGACGTCAACCGGACGTAGCGGGTCGAGCCACGCCCCGGCCGCTCTCCACGGTTCGGCTTCGGCGGCCTGCACGCTCACATGGGTGGAAGCCGGCACTGCGAGTTGCGCGCGATGCAAACGTGACACCGGCAATAAGCGAACTTTTGGAAAAGATCTTGGCAGTGCAGTCGACACTGCACGGAGCGGGTACGCTCTCCGCCAACGCGCTTGCGGCTATCGCGGAGCACGCGAGCATGCGCACAATTCGAAATTCCGCGGAGACGGGCTGTGGTGCGACAGCGCTGCTGCTTTCTCACCTAAGCGAGAATCACACGGTCTTTTCTCTCGACCTTGGCGCCAGCGTAACGAACGTGCGTCGATCTCGAATCTTACGGCCGGGGGTTGTCACATTTATCGAGGGCCCATCCCAGCGCACTCTGCCCCAGCATCGCTTCTCTGAAAACCTTCAGTTGGCTCTAATCGACGGCCCTCACGCTTATCCGTTCCCGGATCTTGAGCACTATTTTCTGTACCCTCATCTGGAAGCTGGGGCTCTGCTGATTCTGGACGATATTCAGATTCGGAGCATCCATAATCTCTTCGAGTTTCTGCGCCGCGATGCGATGTTCCGCCTCGATGAGGTTGTGCGGACCACGGCGCTGTTCACGCGCACGAGCGCTCCGACATTTGATCCGATGGGAGACGACTGGCGTCGGCAGCGATACAACGAACGCACTTTACTCCGCTACGAATGGGAATCAAAAGCTGCGAATGCGCTACCACTGTCGATGCGGAGGCGTCTCGACGCTTTTAGGCATCGCATCATGCGAGGTAGCAGCGGGTGTTCCGTTCAAATTGGCTCGCCAGCCACAGGCAATCGCGTCGCCGGAGCCGGTCTTGTCGAGGGCCGCGTCACTTTGCCGGGCGACGCCTACCTTTGGGTGCTGGTACATCGGAAGGACATAAACGGCTGGTGGCCACAAAGCGGAGGGTCCCTATCCGTCGCCGATGGGTGGTGGAGGGTAGAGGTCAAATACGGAGGGCCAGAGGACGATGGCCACGATTTCGAGATTGCGGCATTGGTGGTCCGTCGCCCTGTCCATGAGCAGTGGTTGGAGTGGGTTGAGACCGCACGAGCCACGGGCTCATATCCGCCGGTCCAGTTGCCGAAAGCGGGCGTGGTACTTGCCGAGGCGCACAGAACCGTAAAAA
>CAYPUQ010000315.1:0-5342 GCA_964413655.1 uncultured Solibacteraceae bacterium
CGCGGGCTTGGCGGCCGCCACGGGCGCGGGAGCGGGCTTGGCAGGCACGGGCTTCGGCGCCGCCGCTCTTCGCACCACGGCGGGCGGCCGTGACGGCGAGGCTACGCGAAACGCTCCCTCGATGGCTGTACCGGGCCACGGAAGAGCGGTTGAGATCAATGGTGGCGGCGCGTAGCTGGCGATCAACGGGGTTTCCGGGCGAGGCGGATTGAAATAACGCTCGGGCACACGGAACACGCGCTGCGGGGCGGGCTCGCTTCGAGAGGTTGCGGGCGGTTGCCCCGCCTCGACCTCGCGCTCAATGCTGGCCAGCAGGGGAGACTTGGAAGCGTCCAACTTCCGCTTCACCTCAATCAGCACCCGGTAGGGGTTCGTGAGTTGGGAAATCGAGTAGTCCACGGACCCGGTGAGATCCAGCACCACCCGCATGACAGCCGGCTGAGTCTGAGAAACGCGGATGCGGTCGACGAGACCGTCGCCCACCGGGATAGTCCTGTGCAAGGGCTGGCCCCGAGCCGGCCGGGAGTTCTCAATGTCGATAAACACCCGGCTGGGATTCTGGAGAGTCTCGTGGCGGAAGTGAGTCTCACCGCTGAGTTCAATGGCCACCCGGCTGGCCTCGCCGAGCGACCAAACACGCACTCCGCTCAGCGCCAGATAACCGGGCGTCTGTGCCAGGGCCAACGAGGCGGTCCACAGGATGCACGTCACCCTGGCGGCTGCCGCCGCCCTCCGCACCGGTTCTGCCGTTCTCTCCGTCACGGCTCAAACTCCCTCTTCCAACCACTCGCCCGGGTGTGCCGGACGGCTCTCATCGAGTGCGCAAATGGAGCCTTCCGTCTTCGTCCAGGTAAGCTTCCACTGGGCGGAACTCTTCCGCTTCTACATTCGTCTCCACCGGTCTCTTCACCGCAATCGAAGGTACGGCGTTCTGCCGCCGCAGTTCCTGGTAGCGGCGGCCGACCAGGTACACGTAGTTCTGGGTCTCCGGATACGGCGGAATCCCGTTGTACCGTTCGACCGCATTTTCCCCGGCGTTGTAAGCCGCGAGCACCCGCGGCAAATCCTGAAAGCGGTCCTGGAGGAACCGCAAATACTTCACTCCGCCTTCGATGTTTTCGTGCGAACTGAAGCTGTTCTTCACGCCAAAGCGCCGCGCCGTCGAGGGAATCAACTGCATCAGTCCTTCGGCTCCCTTGGGCGATAGCGCCAGCCGGTTGTACCGGCTCTCCACGTGAACCACGGCGTGCACCAGCAACGGGTCGATCCCGTGCCGGCGCGCCGCCTCGTCAATGGTGGTGTCGAGGCCATTACCCGCCACGACCGCCCGCCCGCCGGACGGTTCCGCGGCGGCGCGCGGCACGAGCGATCCGTTCTGGAGCGCTCTGGGGTTGACGGCCACTCGGCGGACCAGTCGACCACTCTTCGGGTCCGCTTTGACGACGGTGGTCACAGCCGGTTCCTTCGCCACATCGACAGGAGACGCCTCAACCGGCGATGTGGTTGCCAGTAAAGCGCCTACGATGGTAAAGCAAAGGCTCATCTTTAGGTTCCCTTGGATTATACCTTCAAAAATATACATTTCCAAGTCGGTATTTTCCTTAGTTGTGATGTGCCGAGAGAGGAAGCGTTACAATCAAGCCATGATGGTCGCGGGGTTCGTGCTGGCCGGAGGCCGCAGCCACCGCATGGGAACGGACAAGGCGCTGCTGCCGTGGCGCGGGCGTCCGCTCGTGGTGCACATGGCTGAAACCGTGCGAGCGGTGGCGCAACCGGTCCACATCATCGGCGCGCCGGATCGTTACACCGGGTTCGGCTATCCCGTGGTAGCGGATGAAGTTGCGGGCGAAGGGCCGCTCGGCGGCATCCTGACCGCGCTCGGGTTGGGGCTGGCACCCTGGAACCTGGTCGTGGCCTGCGACATGCCGGCGCTCGAAACGGCGGCGCTGCGAGAACTGCTGGAACATGCCGCGGCTCACCCAGCCGATTGCTGCCTGCCCTATACCGCGCCGGACCGGGCCGAGCCCCTTTGCGCCGTTTACCATGTGCGGGCGCTGCCGGCGCTGCGACGCGCCTTCGATGCCGGGGTACGCAAATGTACCGAAGCGTTCGAAGGTCTGCGCATCGCAGCGTGGACGGCGCCCGATCCGCGCGTGTTCGCGAACCTGAACACGGAAGCGGAATGGCAGTCCTATCTCAATGATAAAGAACAGGTTACCCATAGGAGCTGAACGGTCTTGGCAGAATCCTTCCCGCATTACATCGAGTTCCGCAGTGTGTATAAGACGTTCGACAGACCCGTTTTAGTCGATGTGAGTTTCGCGGTAAACGCGGGCGAGACCGTTGCCGTCATCGGGCGGTCGGGCGTCGGCAAGTCGGTCGCGCTCGGCCACATCATGGGATTCCTGAAACCCGACGCGGGCCGGGTGATCGTCGCCCACATCGACATCACCGATGCGCCGGAATCCGAACTGCGACAAATCCGCAAAAAAGTGACGATGGTGTTCCAGTCCGGCGCGCTGTTCGATTCTCTCACGGTGGCCGAGAACATCCTGTTTTCCCTCGAACTCCGGGAAGATTACACCCGCGAGAACCGCGAGGAGATCGTCCGCGGCCTGCTCGCCATGGTCGATCTCGGCGACTACTACGACGTGTTTCCCACCGATCTGTCCACCGGCTACAAGCGGGCGGTCGCGATCGCGCGAGCGCTGGCCGCGCAACCGCAGTGCATTCTGTACGACGAGCCCACGACCATGGTGGACCCGATTATGTCGGACCACCTCGGCAACCTGATGCTGCGGCTGAAGAACCAACTGCATCTCACGTCGGTGGTCGTCACGCACGACCTCGACCTGATGTACAAGGTCGCGGATCGCGTCGTGTTCCTCTACGAGGGCCAAGTCATCTTCCTCGGCCCGATCGAGGATCTGGAGCGGTCACCGCATCCGCACATCGCCGAGTTCCTGGCGATGGACCGGGTGCAGCTCGGCTAATTCCCCCAGATTCGCCGCCAGGCGCGTTCCAGGAAGCCCGGTTGGGATTCACTGAGGAGAGCCTCGGCTGGGGAGTCCGCCTCCCCGGGTTCCGGTAGCTGGTATGGCTCGCGTCCGAGCAATCGCACCCGCTGGCCGGAGAAGCCGTAGGTGCGCCGCTCGACGACGCCGTCCTTGCCCGCGCAGATCACGCGGAACCGGTATTCAGCGCCGTCCTGTTCCACCTCCACCGGATAGTAGCCAGTCAGATTCCGTTCGATGAAAACCGTCTCGTAGCGCTTGCGCCGCTGGCTGTAAGCGAAAACGCGAACGCTATCGAAGTCGTAGTCGAGCAGGCTCGTGGCGCGCGTCGTCCAAAGCCAGTTTTTCTTCGCGTCTTCGCCGGCCGCTACGCCGCCGAGCGCAAAGTAGGAAGTGATGTAGTGGCCTTCGGCATACTGCGTTACTTCGTCCGGAATAGCCATCATGATCGCCCGGGAAAGCACCCAACCGGCACGGCCGTCGGCCAGGCGGAGCAGCATCCAGTCGTCCAGTGGAAGCGGGTTGCCTTGCGGGTCTTCGCGGGCCGGCCGCGCTGGCAAAGCCTCGCCCGTGTATGGAATGCGCGGCATCACGCGCTGAGCCAATACGTCGGCTGTCTCGCCCTCCTGGAGTTGATAGAAGCTCGGCGACTGGCGATTGGCCTCGGTGTGGACGTTCAGATCGTCGAACGGAGTCGCCCTTCCTTGCGACGGCATCGCGGCGGCTCGCTCGGCCAGGGTCCGCAGGCGGCGCATCTGGCCCTCGTTCAGCAACAAGCGGCTATCCGTCCAACCTTCGGAACCATCCGCCGCGCGCACCTTAACGAACCGCCGGTGAGTGGCCAGAATCGCCAGCCGTTCGCCATGCTCGACGGTCGCCGTGACCGCCGCCCGCTGCGCGAGTTCCTCCCGCAGATGCAGCGACATCGGGCCGACGAAGGCTTCCCCGACGGCCTTGGCCTGCCCCGGCCGGGACTGACACGACTCCGCGGTCAGGCCCACAACCAGTACTACAGCTGCCAGCAGAAGCCTCAAACTACCTAGTCTATCAAGGCCCGGAATACCGTCCAACCGGCGGTCACCACTTCCCAGTGGATTCTTCATCCTTTTGTCACAAAATCGGGCTATCCTATAGTTCGACACGCTTTGCATTGCACTGCCTTGTTGGCTTAACGAATCGATCAGGGGAATCTATGAAATCGCTTGCATTGTGTCTCCTCCCCGCCCTCCTTGCGTCCACGAACCTGTGGGCCCAAGCGGACGGAAACAAGGGTCAAATCGCCGGCACGGTCTACGATCAGAACCAAGCCGTTATTCCAAACGCGACCGTGAAAATCGTCAACCGGCGCACCGGTTTCAGCCGTGAACTCTCCACGAACGAACTTGGCCAGTATCGCGCGGTTCTGCTCGATGCCGGCGACTACAACATCGAAGTTTCCAGTTCCGGCTTCGCCGTGAACCGGATCGAAGGTCTGATTCTCAATGTCGGCGGCACCGTGAACGCCGACATCGTCCTCCGGGTCGAGGAAACCACCACGACCATCGAGGTTGGCGCCACGCTGATCAACACCGCGCTACCCGCGCCTTCGACGACCATCTCTTCCACCGCGATCGCCAACCTGCCGATCAACGGACGCCGCTTCCAGGACTTCGCGGTCCTGACTCCGACCGTCCAAGTCGATCCTCAGCGCGGCCAACTCTCCTTCGCGGGCCAGCGTGGGATCTACGCCAACATCATGCTCGATGGCGCCGACTACAACCAGCCGTTCTTCGGCGGCATTCGCGGCGGCGAGCGTTCCAACAGCATCTTCACCGTTCCGCAGAGCGCCGTGCAGGAGTTTCAAGTCATCACCACCGGCTACTCCGCAGAATACGGCCGGTCCACCGGCGGCATCCTAAACACGATCACCAAGTCCGGCGGGAATCAGTTCCACGGCGACGCGTTCTACTTGCTCCGCCACAAGGAGATGGGCGCGAAGGACCCAGTCCAGAATATCGCTTCGCTCGAAACACAGCACCAGTACGGCGCATCGATCGGCGGCCCGCTGATGCGCGACCGCTTCTTTTTCTTCGGCGCCATCGAGCGCCAGGATGCCAGCCAAGGCCGGCAGGTTCTGTTCTCGCAGCTCATCAATTTCACTCCCACCGCGGCTTCCCGCGAAGCGTTCGACTTCTTCCAGTCCGAGCAGCGGCCGTTCACGCAGACCAACGACGGCCTGGCGGCGACGATCCGGGGCGACTACCAAACGAACCAGGGCCACCGGCTCACGCTCCGTTACAACTTCTCCGACGCCGAAGCGGTGAACGCCGTCTCGGTGGGCGGCGGGCT
>CAYPUQ010000315.1:5442-7490 GCA_964413655.1 uncultured Solibacteraceae bacterium
ACGACGCAGAACGATAAGCGCTGGCAAATCACCGACGGCTTGTCGGTGACGCGCGGCACGCACACCATGAAGTTCGGTGTCGACTACAGCCGCATCACCGCCGCGCAGATCTTCGGCTTCAATCAATTCGGCGCGTTTAGCATCGCCGGCTCGAATGTCGAGACCATCCTCGACATCCTCGGGACGGGCGGCACCATCCCGAACCGCTTCGACAGCACGGCGGTGAACTACGACCGCCAACTCGGCAACCTCACAGCATCGATGGGTCTCCACCAGTTCGCCCTGTATGCCCAGGACAGTTGGCGCGTCAACAGCAAACTGAACCTCGATTTCGGCCTCCGTTGGGAAGCGCAATACAATCCTTCGCCCGAAGCCAACAACAACGACCTGATCAACCAGGTTCGCGGCTTCACGTTCCCCAATGGCGCGCAACTCGATCCCACCCGGATCAACGACTCGACGAAACAGATCATGCCCCGGTTCGGGTTCGCCTACAGCCCGTTCTCGGGCTCGCGACGCACCGTGATCCGCGGCCACACCGGCGTGTTCTACGGGCCGACGCCGCTGCTGGTGGTCGCCGGGCCGACCAATAACTTCCGCTTGCCGCCCGGCGACGTTTCGATCCGCCTCGCCCCGATTGGCAGCCTGACCGTCTACCAACAACTCCTCGCCGTCGGCATCGACCTCAATCAGTCTCCGCTGAATGCGCTCCCGGTGATTCCGATCGAGAAAGTGCAGGAAGCCTCGGCGCTCGCGCTCGGCGGCGCCGCGCGCGATCCCTTTGCCGGGGCGAACCTGGTTGTCATGGCGAGCGACTTCCGCAACCCGCGCGCCTTCCAGGCCGGCATCGGCTTCGACACCGAGGTGGTCAGCAACTTCCTGGTCGGCGCCCAGTTCAACTACGTCAATGCGGTGAACCTACTCCGCAATCGCGACTACAACCTGCCGGTACCCTTCCTCCGCGACGGCGACCTCTCGCAGCGTCCCAACTTCGGTCTTCGCACCGGCGGGCGCCGGCCGCTTCCCAACCTGGGCAGCATCTGGGCCCGTGAATCCTCCGCCCAGTCGATGTTCCGCGGCGTGACGTTTTCGGCCCAGTACCGGGCCCGCAAGCTGCAATTCGGCTCGTTCTACACGTGGTCGGAGAGTTTCTCCGACGACGACTCGGAGCGCGACGCGACCGGGTTCAACTACATGGATTCGTTCAACCTCCGCCAGGACTACGGCTACGCGCGCGGCGACATCCGCCACCAGTACACCAGTTACGCGACGTACTCGCTACCCTGGGGATTCGAAGTCTCCGGCACTTTCCGCGTGCGGAGCGGGCTGCCGGTCAATCCGCTCACGGGCGCCGACACCAACGAGGACTTCGGCAACAACGACCGCGCGTTCCAGGCTCCCGGCGTACCTTTCCCGCGCAACTCGTTCCGCAACCGCGCGGTGGTGAACAACGACTTCCGGGTGCTGAAGAACTTCCACCTTGGGCGGGACACGACGCGCATCCAGTTCTCGGCCGAGTTCTTCAACTTGTTGAACCTGGATAACGTGGTTTACTCCGGGGTCAACGGCGGCATTTTCGGCGGTACTTACGGCCTCGGCATGAACACTCAGGGCCAGCCCGTGCCCGTCGATCCGCGCTTCCAGCGCCTCCGGCTCGCCGATGGCACGTACGACCGTGTCAACGCGCAGTCCGGGACTCCGCTCCAGGCTCAGTTCGGCCTGCGGTTCTTCTTCTAAGATCGATTGCCCGGCTGTCGGCGCAGGTTCGGCCGGCTCGGATTGCGGGGAACCCGATGGGGGAGAAGTGGCTTCGTTTGTGGGGGTTGCCGGGTTCCCGGGTTTTTTTCGGATTTTTTCTCCGGCGCGCCCCATTGACCGTGGCGGCGGGCTTCCTGGAGGATGGCGAGGTTGCGGAGGGCGCGCTGGTACTGGCGGTCGGCGAGGGCCTCTTCGGCGTGGACGGGCGGAGGACGCGCGAGTCATCGGCGAGGTCGCCTCGTCGTCGGATTCTTCGTTGTACTCCATGACGCCGGTGACGTTGAGGCTGA
>CAYPUQ010000316.1:0-7472 GCA_964413655.1 uncultured Solibacteraceae bacterium
CGCCACCGAAAAAGGGATGGCGCCCCGAATCGGGGCGCCACCGCATTCGGCTTAGAAGTAGTACTTCAGGCCAAGCTGGACGTTGCGAGCACCGACGCCGCTCCGCAGGCCGTTGATCTGGCCGAACTGGGCGGAGCCGAAGCTCGTGTTCGGGTCGCCGAACATCGGAGTGTTGGTCGCGTTCTGGGCTTCTAGACGGAACTCGAAGCGCTGGCCTTCCTTGGTCGGGAAGCTCTTCAGCAGTGCTGCGTCCATCGTCCGGATTCCCGGGCCGCGGTAGGCAAGCGTGCGCGGACCGTTGCCCGGCACGTCGGCCGCCGGCTGCGAGAAAGCGGCGTTGTTGAAGTAGCCGGTCAGACGATCCACAACAGTTCCGTCCCTGCTCGGATCGCCGATGAGGTTCGGCCGCTGCGTGCCGTTCCAGATCGCGCCGCCCTGCTGCGTGACGTGCAGGGGCATGCCGCTCTGGAGGGTCGCCATGCCGCTCAACTCCCAGCCGCCGGCGACGAGATCCAAAACCCGGTTCCAGTTCGAACCGAACGTCCGGCCCCGGCCAAACGGCATCTGCCAAGCGCCGGTCAGCACCACGCGATGCGCGATGTCGTGCGCCGAAAGGGCCCGCTCGCTGCGGAGGTCGAAGATGTTCTGGATGCTTGTGCCGCCGCCGAGCCAGTTCACGTTGCCCGAAGTGTGCGAGATGTTATCGATCATCTTCGACCAGGTGTAGTGGGTCAGCATGGTGAGGCCGCGGCTGAAGCGCTTTTCCCACTTCAACTGCAGCGCGTGATAGTAGGAGTCGCCCATGGGCGGTTCGGCCGTTCCGACACTGGCGCCGTCGAAGTGCGGCATGGGCCGGAGAAGGCGCCACTGCTCGACTCGGGGCTGCGCAAAGCGCGAACGGGTATCGGTGATCTGCCCGAGGAACGGATTATCGACCTGGGCGTTCAGCGCGGTGCGGCCCATCCCCCAGTAGGTGGGGTGCAGCGGCGAGAGCGTTGTGATGGGCATGAACAGGTGCGTGCCGCGGCTTCCGGTGTAATTGAGCTCAAGAACCGAGGACATCGGCAGTTCGCGCTGGATCGACAGGTTCCAGGATTGATATTCCGGGTTCCGGTTGTTGCTCGGCAGAATCGGGCCGGCGCCAAAACCGAGGAGCGTGTCAGCCCCTTCGGAGCTGCCCGGTGGAAACAGGATTCCGGTCGGGAAGGGGTCGGCCATCGTGGTGAACCGGGTGGCATTGGCATCCAGCGACCAGATGGCTGGCGAGTTGATGGTGAAGCCCGCGCCTGGACGGCCGAACACCGTCGCGCGCGAGATGGTGTAGAAGAGGCCATAGCCGCCGCGAATCGCGGTCCGCGGATTCACCGCGTAGGCGAAACCGACACGAGGTCCGAAATTGTTCAGGTCCGAATCGAACGGCGAACGCCGGTCTGGACCCACGAAGCGCATGACGCCGCGGGTGTCGAGGCCGGGTACCTGGACGCTGGATTGCGCATCCAGATCCCAGTAGCTGTACTGATCGAACTTCTCCCAGCGCGGTTTGTCGAAGTCGTAGCGCAGGCCAAGGTTCAGAGTGAGCTTGCTGGTGACCTTCCAATCATCCTGGAGATAGAAGCCCAGGTAGGCGGACCGAGAGAAGGCCTTCGGTTCGATGTGGAAATCGCTGCCGGTGACCCAGCCCAGCATCATGGTCGCCATGCCATTCCCCTGGTTGGCGGGGCAGGTGAAGCGGTCCATGCAGGTGGCCTGGCGCGCGAAATTGAAGTTGCCGGAGGGGTAACCCGGCTGGTTGTAGTCGAGGTGATAGAACCGGAATTCGCCACCCGCCTTGAGGTTGTGACCGCCCAAGATTTTGGTCATCGACCCGGAGAAGTGGTTGACGCTCTCCTGGCGGTCCATGATCAGCCAGCCCTCGGTACCGATCGCCTGGAAGTCCGCCGGCGAGAAACGCGGGAAGACCGAGTGCGTGGCTGCGTCCCTCATGTAGCCGGGTAGGCCGACCGAGGTAAGGTCGAAGTCCGTCATGGGCAGGCGCCAGAAGTCGGAATGGGTGACGCCCCAGCGGAAGGTGTACAGCGTCGTTGCACTGGCGACGCGCGTATAGTCGACCACCGCGGCCTGGGTCAGGGTCCGGCTGTCGCCGCGCCAAGGAACCGCCGGGTTGCCGTCGCCCCAGAGGTTCGGTGGATTGCCGAGGCTGCGGGTAAGGCTGTAGCGTCCGCTGACGCGGTTGTTGTCGTTGAAGTTGTGGTCGATCTTGGAGTTGATCTGGTGGTTATTGCTATCGTTGATTCCCTGCGCGAACCAGTTGTTCGTTTGGGCTACCGGATGTCCGGGCTGGTTCGGCTGGGGAACGAAGGATAGCGCGGCCACCGAAATGGGATCCATCATCGACGCGGGGATGATGTTGCCGGGGAAAGGACGCCGTACGATATTGCCGGTTCCGTCGGTGAAGGTATCGAACGGGTTGAAAAGCTGCATCAACTGTCCGTTGGGAAGGAAGGTCTGCGAGAAATCACCCTGGCGTTGCAGCATCGTTGGCACGGTGGTCTGGTTGCTGACCGGACTCGATTGGCGGGTGTACTCGTAGCCGGCGAAGAAGAAGGTCTTGTTCCGGATGACCGGGCCACCGAGAACGCCGCCGAACTGGTCGCGGCGGAAATCCGGACGGGCCTGCCCGGCGCGGTTGGCGAACCAGCTGTTGGCGTTGAGGTCGGAGTGGCGGAAAAAGCCGTAGGCGGTGCCATGAAAGTCGTTGGTGCCGGATTTGGTCACCATGTTGACCACGGCGCCGCCGGTCTGGCCGTATTCGGCTGAGAAGAAGTTGGTCTGCATCTTGAACTCCTGCACGACATCGACGGAAGGAGAGAATTTCAGATCGGTGACGCCCGAGTTCTGCTCAACGGTCGCGACCGAGACGCCGTCGAGAAGAACGTCCGAGGTGGAGTTGCGCGAACCGTTAGCGACGAAGTTGGTGTTGCTGTCGCCGCGCCGGCCGCCGGAGCCGACCACGCCCGGCGTCAGATAGGTCATGCCCATCGGGTTCCGCGCGATGTTCGGAAGCGAAAGGATGTATTTGTTGTCGACAACCTGGCCGAGGTTGGAGATGGTGGTGTTCACCAGCGCCGCCGAACCTTCGACCTCGACGGTGGTGGCGACCTCGCCGACCTCCATCCTGGGGTTCACGGTCACCTGTTGCTGGACCGCGACGCTGAAACGGCCGCTGGAGAACCTCTTGAAGCCCGGCGCTTCCGAGGTAAGGATGTAATTGCCGGGCGGCAGCGACGTCACGGCGTAGCGGCCGGCGGCATCGGAGAACGTGCTAGACGTTGTGCCACGGTCGGCATCGGTGACCACGACCCGGGCGGCTGCGATGGCAGCGTCGGACTGGTCCACGACGGTACCGCGCACGCCGCCGGTAAACGATTGAGCATACATGCCCACAGCCGTTATCAGTGCCATGGCGAGGACAGCGGCAGCTCGTTGGTAGAAGTTGCTCATTGGTATACAAACCTCCTGAAAACTATTGGGAGTTCCCAACCCCGAGCCAGTATATCGCTGTCGTCCCCCCACTGCAAATAAACGTTAATGAATAGGAATGCGTCTCAGGGGGATCCGGGAGTCGCCTTGGGCCTGGCTTCAGATTAAAAAAGTGTTTCAGACCCTTGACTCTGTTGTTGATGAATGCCACAATAGACCAGAATTTCAGGTGGTCTATGTCATTCCCCAAATTCTTCACCTGGAAACTAAGGAGGGCTACCGCATGAGCCTAGCGTTACGTTTCCTTGGCGTCGCAGCCTTGTTGCTGGCCGCCAATTCATCCCTTTGGCCGCAATCCTTCACTGCCGGCATCCGCGGCGTAGTTACCGACGAGTCAGCGGCCGCCATTCCCGGCGCAACGGTCACCGTCACCGACGTGAACCGGAACGTGAAGTCCACCGCGACGACCGACGAACTCGGCCGTTACGTGGTGACCGCCCTGCCGCCGGGCCAGTACAGCCTGACAGTGGAAGCGGCCGGATTCAACCGGTTTACCCGAACCGCCTTCGACCTGCAAGTGCAGCAGCAAGCCACCATCGACGTGCAGATGCGCGTCGGGGACGTCGCCACCAGCGTTGAGGTGGCGGGGACGGCGCCGCTGCTGAACACAACGATCGCCAACCTCGGCCAAGTGGTCGAGAACCGTTACATTCTCCAACTGCCCAACATCGCGCGTAATACGATGAGCCTGACTTATCTCACGCCGGGCGTGGTGGGAGCGGGCGGCCGGCGCGGCGACAATAGCACGAACTTCGTCGCCAACGGGTCGCGCAACTCGACCTCGGACGTTCTGCTGGACGGCGTGACGGTCGTCACGGTCGAGCAGAACTCGGGCATTACCGACCTGAAGTACTCGCCGTCGATTGACGCGGTGCAGGAGTTCAAGATGCAGACGAACTTCTTCGCCGCCGAATACGGACAGACGGGCGGCGCCGTGGTGAACATGGTAACCAAGTCGGGCACCAACGAGTTCCACGGGACGGGCTACTACTTCCTGCGGCACGCGGACCTGAACGCCAACAACTGGTTCTCGAACCGCGCCAACCGGGCCCGGCCGTTCTACCGCCGCGACCAGATCGGCGGCGTGGTGGGCGGTCCGGTGGTGAAGAACAAGACGTTCTTCTTCGCCACCTATGAGCACACGCGACAGAAGAACCCGCTCAGCTACACCGCGTCCTTCCCCACCTTGCTGCAAAGGGAAGGCGACTTCTCGCAGACGTTCAACACCGCCGGCCAACTCATGGTGATCCACAATCCCTTCGACACGTTCACTAATGCGGCCGGCAACATCGAGCGGCGTCCGATGCCGGGCAACGTCATCCCGAGGTCGATGCAAGACCCGGTGGCGCTGAATGCCCTGGCCTATTTCCCGCAGCCGAACCAACCCGGCGCCCCGTTCACCAACACCAACAACTGGTACAACGAGGGCATCAACCGCAGCCCGAGCCACCAGATCAACCTGAAGGGCGACCACAACTTCAACGACCACAACCGCATGTCGGGGCGCTACAGCCACTCGCGATTCACCGGGAATCCACCGAACCTGTTCGGCGATCTGGCACCCGCGTATACGTTCAACGACGGCCCGAACCGGGGTACATCGCATTCGGTAATGACCGAGTTCACCCGGCTTCAGACGGCCACGACAATGTTCAGCATTCGTTACGGGCTGACGTACTCGACGTACAACCGCGACGCGATGGAATCGTTCGACCTGACCCGGCTGGGCTTTCCGCAGTACATGAAGGACAACGCGACATTCGACGTGTTCCCGACGATCGTTCCGGACGGCTTCACCGACATCGGCACCGAGGGCTGGCTGATCATGGACCGGCAGGAAGGCGTGCACCACCTTTCCGGTTCGTGGTCGAAATTCTTCGGCGCGCACAACCTCAAGGCGGGAGCCGAGACGCGGCGAAACTTCCTCGATTACGCCCAGCCGGGCTATCCCTCGGGGCGCGTGGACTTCGGACGCGGCATTACCTGCCGGGACCGATTCACTTGCCCTGGGAACGAAGGCAACGGCTTGGCGACCATGCTGTTCGGCTGGGGGACGGGCAACCAGTTCCACATCGACCCGAAAGTCTTCACCCGCTCCGCCTACTACGGGTTCTTTATCCAGGACGACTGGAAGATCACGAGCAGGCTGACGATGAACCTGGGCTTGCGGTACGACTTCGATGTGCCGCGCTGGGAGACCATGGACCGGCAAAGCTACTGGGACCTCGACGCGCAGTCGCCGGTTTCCGTTGCCGGCCTGGATACGCGCGGCGTGTTCCGGTTCGTCGACAGCAATCGCAGGTCGCCCTTTGATGGCGACTACAACAACTGGCAGCCGCGCATCGGCTTGGCGTACGCGGCGACGCCGAGGATGGCCATCCGCGCCGGTTATGGGTTGTTCTACCAATTGAGCCGGGCGACGGTGTTCGGCCACACGGGCGCGGGCTTCACCGTCAACTCGCAGTCCAACTTCTCGCTGGACAGCAACGCGACGCTGTACGCGAGGCTCAACAACCCGTATCCGGATGGCATGCTGCTACCGCCAGGCCGCTCCCTCGGTGACTGGACGTTTATCGGGCTCGGCACCGGGACCATTCTGCCGAGCAACAACCGCAACCCCGAGTACCACTCCTGGAACCTCTCCATCCAGCGCGAAGTGGGTTGGCAGTCGGTCTTCGAGATCAACTATACGGGCAGCCGCGGGACGCACCTGTTCCTCCCGTTCACGTCGCTGACGCCGCTTCACCCGACCTACTGGGGCTTGGGCCGCACGGCTCTGAACGCGGGGGTCGAGAATCCGTTCTACGGGCTCATCACCGATCCGAAGGCGACGAACTTGAACCGGCAGACCGTGCAGTTGTACCGGTTGCTGCGGCCCATGCCGCATTTCGATGGCGCGAGTGTTGGCACCGCGGAACCGCCGCGGGCCGATTCCAACTACCACGCGATGCAGGCCAAGTGGGAGAAGCGCTACTCGACCGGTTTGACTATGCTGGCCCACTACACGTGGTCCAAGATGATCGACAACTCGTCGCATGGATCCGGTAACTATGGCTGGCTGGGTGGCCAGACGTCGATCCAGAACGTTTGGGATCTGCGGGGCGAGCGTGCGCTATCCGCGCATGACATTGCACACCGCGTCGTGATGACCGGCGCTTACGAGCTGCCTTTCGGTAAGAACCGGAAGTGGGGCTCGAACTGGAACCGGTTGGTAGACTGGATCGCCGGCGGCTGGCAGATCTCCGGCATGGCCACGTTCCAGAGTGGCAACCCGCTGCAGGTGACCCAGGCGGGCGGCAGCATCTGGGACGGCACACAGCGGCCGAACCTAATCGGCGACCCGAGCACCTCGGGCGCGGTGGTGAACCGCCTCAACAAGTACTTCAACGAGGCGGCCTTTACTCAGCCGGCCGTTGACGTTCCGGGCACCGCGCCGCGCAACCTGAGCTACCGCGGCCCTGGCATTAAGACCATGGACGCGGCGCTGCTAAAGAGCTTCTTCGTGAAAGAAGGGCAGCGGGCTGAGTTCCGGCTGGAGGCGCAAAATGCGACCAACACGCCGGTGTTCGGGAACCCAAATACGAGCTTCGGCTCGACGGCGTTCGGGCAGATCACCGGGTATCAATCCGGTATCGGTCCGCGCAACGTGCAACTGGGCTTTAAGTATTACTTCTAGACCCTAAACGTTTGACTCACGCCCGGTCCTCCTTGTGGGGGCCGGGCTTTTTTGTGGATGTGAGCAAAACCCCCTCCCAGGCCGCCGGGCTGAGGGCGGGCTGCGGGCCCGCCGCAGAGCTCGGCGCTGAGCTCGGCCCTCATAAGCGTTAAGTTACGTTAAGTTCAGTTAAGTTAAGTTAAGTTAAGTTAAGTTAAGTTAAGCTCTGACGGGCGTAGCTCTTCGGATTCCGGTCAACGTCGGCAGCAAAAACGCG
>CAYPUQ010000317.1:0-7470 GCA_964413655.1 uncultured Solibacteraceae bacterium
GAGCTGCATGCCGGGGACGTCGAGACGGACGGAGCGGCGGGCGGCGTCGAGGTGGAGTTTGCGGTAACCGGCGCGGCGGCGGGCTTCGGCGATCGCGGCGGCAGTGGGGAGACGCGCTTCGCGGCGGGCTTCGCGCCAGAGATGGATGAGCGGCCCGAGGGTGACGTCGAAGGCACCCGAGCTCTGGCGGGCCAGTTGCTGGGCATGGTCGAGGACGCGGAAGAGATCGCCGCTCACCGGCGCCGGGGCGCGGTGGGCTTCGCGGCAGAGGCGGTTGAGTTCGCTGTCGGGGTTGTAGTCCGAGAGGCGCCGGTCGAGTTCGTGGACGCGGTTGAAGGCGGCGCGGAAGGCGGTAATGGCCGGCCGTTCGTTGGGCGCGTA
The DNA here is from genome assembly GCA_964413655.1 of uncultured Solibacteraceae bacterium. Taxonomy (GTDB): domain Bacteria; phylum Acidobacteriota; class Terriglobia; order Bryobacterales; family Bryobacteraceae; genus CAYPUQ01. The sequence continues at coordinate 382 of CAYPUQ010000317.1, forward strand.
GAGCGTGACGCGGAAGAGCGTGCCCATGTGGGGCTCCGCCGCTTCGAAGCGGCGGAGATCTTCCGCCGCGACCAAACCGGCCAGCAGCAGGCCGGCGGCGAGGGCGGCGCTATTCTTCTTCGACGCCACTGTTCCAGTAGGCGCGCATCTCTTTCGCCGTGGGGACTTTCAGCGGCCGCACGAGGCGGAGGCCGAGACCCTGAGCGTCGGTGTGATACCAGATGCTCTTCGGAAGCTGCGGGTCCTGCATCTTCCAGGAGGGGTCGGAGGCGATGCGGGCGCCGCAGCGGAGCATCTCCGGCGGATCCATCCAGGAGCCGCCACGGACGGCGTGCGGGTAGGGCTCGGTGGCCTTGACCCAGGGGTTCACGGCGCGGGAGGCCGGATCGTAGTTCGCCGTGTACTGGTCGAGGGTCCATTCCATGACGTTGCCGTGCATATCGTGGAGGCCCCATGGATTGGGCTTCTTCGCGCCCACCTGCTGATACTTGCCGTTGGAGTTGTCGACGTACCAGGCGTACTCGTGAAGTTGTCCCTCGCCGCCACCGAAGGAATAAGCAGTGGTCGTTCCGGCGCGGCAAGCGTACTCCCACTCGGCTTCGGTCGGGAGCCGGTAGAACTCGCCGGTGTGGGCGCTCAGCCACTCCGCGAACTTGTTGGCGGCGTGCTGGGTCATGCTGATGGCCGGGTAGCCGTCGAGGCCCATCCCGAAGGACATTTCGACGTAAGGGCGGGTAGGACGGCTGACGGCGTCGATGACGGCGTCCTTGCCGGTGTCCTTGGCCTGTTCGACGAACATGAACAGCCGGTAGAGGTCCCAGGTGACTTCAGTCTTCATCATCCAGAACGGGTCGAGTTGGACCTTGTGCTGTGGGCCTTCATCGTCGTTGCGTCCGGGTTCCGAATCGGGCGTGCCCATGGTGAACTCGCCGCCGGGGATGGGGACCATATCGAAGCTCACGTCCAGGCCCTCGAGCTGGCGGGTGTACGGCTTCATGGCGGGCGGGGTAGGGTTGGCAGCGATGCGTTTGTGGAGTTGGGCGACGGCCTGTTCCTCGGTGAGCTGGGCAGGGGCTTTCGGGGCAGCCGCTTTGGCGGCAAGGCCGGCGGACCAAACGGCGCCGCCGGCGATCCAACGCCGGATGAGGTCGCGCTGTTCCTTGGGCAGCGGGCGGCCGGGGGGCATAAGGCCGGGCTTGCCGGGCGGGATTTCGAGCGTAGTGTAGAGCGGGCTCTTGTCCGGCTGGCCGGGGACGAGCGACGTACCCTTCGCGCCGCCCTTGAGCAGGGCTTCGCGGGTGTCGACGCGGAGATGGCCGAGGGCGCGGGTGGGTCCGTGGCACGAGAGACAGTTTTTCTGGAGGATCGGCTGGATTTGCGACGCGAAGTCGACGGGCTGCGCGGCGCCCGCGGCGGCGAGGAGCAGGGCGGAGGCGAGCAGGCGCATCGTCAGACGAACTTCTTGACGCCGGGCAGCGGCATCGGCCGGACTTCGAGGCTGCCTTTCCAGTCGAGATTCTCGGGGACGAGGGCTTCCTGGGAGTTGATGGCCTGGTCCCAGGTGATTTGCTGGCCGGTGTAGGCGGCCATGCGGCCCATGATGGCGAGCATCGTGGAGTGGGCCATCCACTCGCCGTCGTTAATGGGCTGGCCGCGGCGCACGGCGGCGAACAGTGCGTCGTGTTCGGCCTGGTACATGTCGTTCTTCTGGCCGCGGAAGGTCCAGTTGGTCTTGCCGGCGATGCGCGGAAGCGGGCCGCGGCCGATGGTGCAGACACCGTCGGAGCCCATGATGTAATCCGAGTTCTCGTTGTAGCAGCCGACGATCTGGCGGCAGGCCATGAAGGCGCGGACGTTGTTGGGGTAGAGGTAGTTGATTTCGAAGTGGTCGTAGATGTTGCCGCCCTCGGCGGGGATCTGGCGGCCGCCGACGGCGGTGCAGCTTATGGGCGGCTGGTCCTTCATCGCCCAGGCGATCTTATCGACGCTGTGGACCGCCTGTTCGACGAGGCCGTCGCCGGAGAGCCAGTCGAAGTTGTACCAGTTGCGGATCTGCCACTCCACGTCGCTCATGCCCTCGGGGCGCGTGTGGGCGGGCGGCATCGGCTTAACGGGGGTGGTCAGGTAAGTGGCGTAGTAAGCGACGAGGTTCCCGATGCCGCCGCCGTGGACCTGTTCGAAGGTCTCGCGGATGTAATTGCTGTAGCGCCAGCAGAAGCCGGAGACGAGCGAGACCTGCTTCTCGCGAGCGAGTTTCGAGGTCTCGATCACGGAGCGGACGCCGGGGGCATCGACGGCGATGGGCTTCTCCGAGAAGACGTGTTTGCCGGCCTCAACGGCGGCGCGGAGGTGCTGGGGACGGAAGCCGGGCGGGGTGGCGAGCAGGACGACGTCGACGCCGGAGTCGATCACTTTCTGGAAGGCGTCGAGGCCGAGGAAGATGTTCTTCTCTTCCACCTTGACCTTGCCGGCGGCGGCTTTCTGGAGGCGGGCGAGGGAGTCCATGACCCGCTCGCGGTCGATGTCGGCGACGGCGGTGAGTTCGGAATAATCGTCGGCTTTGAGCGCCTGGGCGGCGGCGCCTGTGCCGCGTCCGCCACAGCCAACGAGGCCGACTTTGATGGCCTGGCCGGCGCCGGTGAGGAAGGCCGGGAAGCCGGCCGCGAGCGTAGTTGTCTGGAGGAAGCGGCGTCTGCCGGTGTCGATCATGAATTCAGGTTAGCGCAGCGAGTACGGCCCGTGATTAGATGTAGGCCACCGACCCGTCCACGCGATAGTCGAAGCCGCGGCGCCATGGCTTTGGCGGATAGTGGCGGAACGCCTCTTCGTTCAACTCAATCCCGAATCCAGGCTTCGTCGGAAGGGGAATGTAGCCGTCCTTCACCATCAACGGCTCCTTCAAAAGGTCCTTCCGCGGAGACGTGTCGTCCGGGTGGTACTCCAGCACCAGGAAGTTCGGCGTCGATGCGGCGAAATGGACGTTTACCGTTGTCGCCACCGGCCCCATCGGGTTGTGCGGCGCCACCATCACGTAGTGCGCCTCCGCCATCGCCGCGATTTTCTTCATCTCCATCAGCCCGCCGCAAATGCAGATATCCGGCTGGATGATGTCGAGCGCTTGCAGCGCCAGAATCTTCCGGAACTCGTGGCGCATGTAGTTGCATTCGCCGCTGGCCAGCGGAATGTTCACGTGCTCGGCCAACTTCTGCATCGCATGCTCGTTCTCCGGACGGATCGGCTCTTCCAGCCACATGGGGTTGAACGGCTCGATCGCCTTCGCCAGCCGCACCGCGCGCACCACCTCGAAAAACCGCGCGTGGATGTCGCACCCGATGTCCACGTCCGGACCGAGCGCCTCGCGCACCGCCCGGACTCTTTGCTCCGCGCCGCGCGTCACGGCGTTGTACGGCGACTGGTTGTCCTTGGGCGGTTGGGGCCGCATCTTGATCGCCGTGTAGCCGTACTTCTGCACCAGTTCCTTCGCTCGCCCGGCCACCGCCTGCGGCGTGCCGCCGCCCGCGCTCTGATACAGCCGGATCTTCTCGCGCACCTTGCCGCCCAGCAGCATATACACCGGCAGCCCGGCGGCCTTGCCCGAGATGTCCCAAAGCGCGTGCTCGATCCCGCTGATCGCCGAATTCACCACCGAGCCGCCGGGGAACCGCGTGAAGTTGTACATTAGCGTCCACAAGTGCTCCACGTTGCGCGGGTCCTGACCCACCAGCCAGCTCTTGTAGTCGTTGATGACGGCCACCGTGGCCTCGTCCGGTCCGCATGAGTAGGCCTCGCCGATTCCATGAATCCCCTGGTCCGTCTCCACCTTCACGAAACAGAGGTTCCGGCCCCCGGTCCCCACTAAAAAGGTCTTGATATCCGTGATCTTGATTGCCGGTCGCGTGCCCACCTGTGCCGCCTGAAGAAAGGGCGCCACGCCCACGCCGGCCAGAGGCGCTACCGCGCCGCGCTCGAGGAAAGTGCGTCGTTTCATGGGACGCACTCTATCACTTTTCGCGTCTCAATAGCGCGGCACCGACGGATCGATCTCCACGCTCCACCGGTCGATGCCGCCGCTCAGGCTCTGGCAGTTCTCCACGCCTTGCTGCCGCAGCCAGTTCACCACGTTCAGACTCCGCATCCCGTGGTGGCAGAAAACGATCAACGTCGCATCGTCGGCCAGCGCGTCGATTTCGGGCAGCCGCTGCGGAACCGTGTTCATCGGAACCAGGTCCGCGCCATCGATCCGCGTCAGCGCGAATTCCTCCGGCTCGCGAACGTCGATCAGTTTCATCGCCTCGCCGGCCTGAAGCCGCTGCCGCACTTCGCCCGGGGAAACCTCAAGCGGTAGAGAAGATTGATTCGCCGTCACCACTACCTATTGAAACAGGACTCGGCTCACCCATGCTGACGACCCTCAAACGAGGCGCGCGGACTGTTCTAGAATCCGCCAATGCCCTCCGTCCCTGCCACTGGACCGCCCTTCGCATCGCCCACCGCCAGCAGGCTGCCCAGCCGCAGCCAACGCCTCCCGGCTCACAGCACCTGTACAGAACCATCGGCTGGATCCAGCGCGCCCAGGACGCTCACCCCTCCGGCGGCGTCTCCTGGGGCTACCGGCTTCGGACTCCAATCCGCTCCGGCCTGTCCGTTGGCTGGGAGCGGCCCTACCCGGAGACCACCGGCTACATCATCGAAACCATGCTCCGCTATGCCGAGGCGTCCGGCGACCCCGTCTGCCGGGCGCGCGCGCGCCGCATGGCCGAATGGGAGATCGACGTCCAACTCGCCGACGGCGGAACGCAAGGCGGCATGGCCGGCGCCCGGCCGGTCGCCGGCAGCACGTTCGTCACCGGCCAGGTCCTGTTCGGGTTCCTCGCCGCCTACGCCGCTTTCGGCGATTCGCGCTATCTTGACGCCGCCTGGCGCGCGGGCAACTTCCTGCTCTCCTGCCTCGACTGCTCCGGCCGCTTTGTCCGCGGCTATTCCCACTTCTGCGCCCCCGGCCCGAAAGCCTACGAAGCGCGGACCGGCTGGGCCCTGGCTCTCCTCGGCCGCGCGACAGGGGACCAAGGCTTCCTCGACGCCGCCCGCCGCATGGCCGTCTACGCCCTCGCCTGCCGCCGGCCGAACGGCTGGTTCCACGAAAACGACCTGAACGACAACGGCGCGCCGCTCACTCACACCATCGGCTACGCGCTCGAAGGACTTTGGGGGATCGGCGAAGTTCTCGGCGAACGGTCCTACCGGATTGCCGTGCTCGAGTCGCTCGACCGCATCCGCTCGCTTATCCGCGACGACGGCTTTCTGGCCGGACGCTGGACCGCCGAATGGCAGCCCACTGTGAACTGGTCCTGTCTCACCGGTTCCGCGCAACTCGCCGGTGTTTTCCTCCGCGCCCATCGCGAACACCACCTCGTGGCTTTTCGCGACGCGGCCCGCGCGCTGCTTGGCTTCGTCACTTTCACCCAGGAGATGGCCGGTAGCGACCCCGTTCTCGAAGGCGGCATCGCCGGCTCGTTCCCCCTCGCCGGCGGCTACGGATCGTGGTGCCTCCTCAACTGGGCCGCGAAGTTTTACGCCGACTCCGTGATGGACTGGCTGGCGCTGGAAGCCGCGGTCCCCGCCAAACCGAAAACCACATGGGCACTGGCTTCCTGACCGTCTCCGCCCGCGCCTTCGCGGATTGGCCTGGTATCGAGGGGCTCGCGCCCGAGAACCCGTTTGCCACCCGCGCCTACGCCCACGCGCTGCACCTGCTCGGCGCCGAAGTCGCCGTCGTTGGCCAGCACCGCGACGGAACCCTTGAAGCCGGCTGCCTTGCTCGCTTCCGCCGCGGCCGCGTCACTACGTCCCTGGAGATCGAATCTCTCCCGCGCCCCGCCGCGCCCGAAGCCTTCTGGCGGGACCTCTTCGCCTACTGCCGCCGGGAGCGAATTGCCCAACTCTCGGCCGGCACTTTCGCGTCGCCGCCCACGTCCATCCCGCATCACGCCTCGGAAACAAGCCGGGCTGCGCGCCGGGAGTTTCTCCTGCACCTTGACCGCGACAGCCTTTTGGCCTCCGGTCACAAGCGCAACCGCACTCGCGCGCTCGCGGCGGGAATCGCCGTGCAGGAAACCACTTCCCTCGCCGCGGGGGTCGTACACGCCGGCCTGATCCGCGAGTCGCTGGACCGTCGCGTCCGCCGCCACGAAGCCGTCGCCGCGTCTGTGAACATTCAAACCATCCGCGCTCTCCTCGAAGCCGGCGCCGCCCGGATCTACCAGGCCCACCTCGGCGGCCGCGCGCTCGCTTCCGTCCTGGTTCTGCTGGCCGCGCGCGGCGCCTATTATCACTCGGCAGGCGCCTCGCCGGACGGCATGAAGCACGGCGCGTCCCACCTGCTGGCCTCCGAAATCGCCGAACGCCTCCGCGCCGCCGGCCTGGCTGTCTTCAACCTCGGCGGCGCCCCTGCCGGCTCCGGCCTCGCCCGTTTCAAACAAGGCTTCGGCGCCACCCCCGTCGAACTCGAACGCGTCACCTTCTTTCCCGGCCCCCGCTGGCGCCGCTACGTCAGCCACTGGGCCACGGTCCTACCCCGGCCGAAGCTGGCCAGCCACGCCCATGGGACACTGAGACGAACGGGCGGCACTGGAAGGGACGAATGGCTAACAAGCGAACGTCTTCATCTCCTACGCGGCGGACACTAAGCCGCTGGCGGAAGAACTGACACAAGCGACCCGGTGCTGTTTCTGCCGGACCCCGATGGCTTCAGCCGGCCGCTGCGGCGGAAGACCCTGGACGCGCTGGCCGATCTGAACCGGCTGCAACAGAAGCAGTCCGGCGACCCCGAAACGCCGGCGCGGATCTCTCAGTACGAACTCGCCTACCGGATGCAGACTTCGGCGCCCGAGGCGATGGACATCTCGAAGGAGCCGGGCGCGGATGCACGACGTCTACGGTTCGCAGCCCGGCCAGGTTTCCTTCGCGAACAACTGCCTGCTGGCGCGGACCACGGTTCGTCGCGGCGGGAGGACATCCGTTACGACCTGCCGCTGAAGACGCAGGCGACGGACCGGCCCATCGCCGCGCCGATCCAGGATCTGAAGCAGC
>CAYPUQ010000318.1:0-7466 GCA_964413655.1 uncultured Solibacteraceae bacterium
TTCAGAACTGGATCCTGGCCTGAACCTGGTAGAAACGGTTCAGCGACGATGTCTGGCTGAGGATTCTGCCGAAGTTGGTGGACACTGGATTGATGTCCGGCCCGGCCATTTGGGAGCGGTTCTGCAGGTTGATGGCGTCGGCGCGGATCTGGAAGCGAACTCCTTCGACGATTCGGAATTCACGCAACAGATTGCCGTTCCACTGGTTCAACCCATCGGCGCGAAGACCGTTCAGGAATCGTGGGAAGATCCGTGTGTGAAAGGCCGCCGGCTGGTTGGCGGGAACGCGTTCGAACGGCAGGCCCGTATTGAACCACTGCTCGAGCGACTTTGTTCCGGATGTCGCGTCCGCTTCAAACGAGTTGATGTCGCCGTGGTAAATGATATTGCCCCACTGCAGCATCGGGCCGGGCTGGAACTCGTAGGTGCCGGCGACCTGCCACCCGCCGAGAATGTGGTTGAGTATCCCGCCCTGGAAGTAGGCGCGCCCGCGGCCGAATGGCAGCTCGGCGATGGCGGTGAACGTAATCCGATGCGGCCGCGCGGTGTTGCTCGGCCACCAGATCCTCGGCAAGGTCTCGAACTCGTTCTCGAATATCGTGAGATTGTCCTGGTGCATCCGGGTGTAGGAAGCGTTCAGGTTGAAACCGCGCGACAGCCGGCGCTGGAAAGTGAGTTCCATCGCATGTGTCCGGGCCTTGCCGGTCGATTCCGCGTTGTCGTTCAGGCCGTTCATGTGCGGAAACGGCCTCAACAAGCGGTTCTTCGCAATGGTGGGACTGGTGAAATTCCCCAGCGTCGACATATGTTGATAGAGCACCGGGTCGGCGGTCCGGATCGATTCGAAGTTGCTAATGTGGAACGGATTCGGAACCTGCCGGTTCATGTCCGAAGCGATCGCGTTGTTGCGAACATTGCCGGTGGCCCAGAAGCTCCCCGGAAGCGCGTCCAGCCGGCGAGTGATATTGATCCGGTCCGTCCATTGGCCCCAGTAGGACGCCTCCACAAGCATGTTGGCCGTCAGTTCGCGCTGTACGCCGACGCGCCACCGTTGCACCCGCGGATGACGCCGGTCGAAGCCGGTGAACGTGAAGCCCTGGCCGGCGCGAGCCATCGGCCCCAAAGCGTCCTGTAGCGGAACGTCGAAGCGGGTCCCATCGGCCCGAACCGGGAACGGATCGGTCACCGGCGAGATGCCGTTGGATGGATCTCCGGCGAGCCAGTTCACGCCGAAATCGTTGGTCAGCACCGTATTCGTCGCGCGCGAAAAGCCGTATTGGTTCGCGTCCTGGTTCATCACGTTCAGCGTGTCGAAATAGACCCCGTAGCCGCCCCGGAGCACGGTCTTCTGATTGGCCTGATATGCCGCCGAGAGTCGAGGCAGGAACATGAGTTCGTTCCGCCACAGTTTGCGGTCCACGCCATTCCGGCCGGCATAGACCGAGCCGCCCCGGACCACAAACTCGCTGGCCGGCAGCTCGGGAAGCGGATTGCGGGCGTAAGCGGCCTGCGCCGCTTCCGAGATTGGCAGAACCAGATCCGGGTCGAAATAGGTCAGCGCCCGGTTGTATCGCTCAGTCGGCCCTCGTTCGTACTCCATCCGCAAGCCGAACGTCAGCGTGAGTTTGCGCGTCGCCCGCCACGTATCCTGGACGAACCACGCGTAATAGGGATTCAGTAGCGCATACGTGTCATTCGTATCCACCAACATTCCGGTGGGAATTCCGAGCGCGAACGTCGCCCACGACAATCCCAGGCCGCCGGCCGGCGCCAACCCGTCCTCATCCCTTCTGACGTAGAAGTTGTTAAACGTGAAGTCTCCGGAGGTAAGCCCGCCATTCTGAATCTGAGTGCGGTAATGTTGCCGGAAGTCGATACCCGCGCGTAGCGAGTGCGCGTTGCGAATATGCGAAACATTGAATCGCACGCTCTGCTGCCGGCCTTGCGGCCCTGGATCCACGGGCGTGCTGAGAAGCATGTTGCCCGACCAGGCGGTCATCCCCGGCCAGACCGCGCGTGGCAGCACGCAACTGCCGGCGCACTTCTGATCCATGTAGGCCGGCAACCCCACATCGGTCGGCCGGTACCGCCGCGTGCCCAGCCGCTGGTTCTGGGTGTAGAAGCGGGTCGCGTCCACGCCCAGGTTGAAGACGGTCGTGGGATTCATCGTGTAAGTCCAATCCACCAGACCGCTCACCGTGGGCCGGATCTCGTTCCACGCCATGAGGCCGGGCTCGGACGCATAGGTGTAGTCCTGGGCGTCTTCCATGAAGTAGCTCTTGAGCCAGCGGAAGAAGAAGCGGTGCTTGTCGGCCGGCTGATAGTCGATCCGGTTGTTCCAGGAGTCGTAGTCGACGTTGTTCGGCATGCCCGTGGCCAGAAAGTTGTTGAACGGCTCGCGAGTGGGGTCCGTCGGGTCGTTATTCGGAACGGGCATGCGCTGGGTGTAGAAGTCGTACATCGGATTGACCATCCGATTGCGTGGAAGGACATTCCCCGCGAACGGCGTGCGGACGAAGTGCCCCGGCCGTGCCGGGTCCGGACGCACCGACAGCGGATCGTAGATCTGATAGCGGACCGCGTCCACCGGCAACAAGCTGGAAAAGTCGCCATCCCGCATGGCCATGGTCGGCACCGTGTAGTTGATCTCGCTCGGCCGCGCCGCCTGGCGGTTCTTGAGCCCATTGAAGCCCAGGAAGAAAAACAGTTTGTTCCGGCCGTCGATCACCTTCGGGATGTAAATGGGTCCGCTGATCGTGCCGGAGTAGTTGTTGGTGTGGCCCGCCGGCAGCATGGGACGGTTCGCCAACTCATCCGCCAACGCGATGTCGCCCGCCGCACGGGCGGCCGCGATCTGCTGGAACCGGCCCTGTTTCACGAAGAATGGCACGGCGTTCCACCGCTGGTTGAAGTACTGATAAGTCGCCGTCCCATGCACCGCGTTGGCCCCCGACTTCGTCGAGGTTGAAACGCTGAGGCCCGTCGAGTGCCCAAAGGACGCGTCGAAATTCGAGGTCTCGATCCGGAATTCGTCGATAACGTCGGGACTGGGCATGATCGCGACACGGCGCTGAGTTCCGTTCGTGGAGGCGCCGTCCATCGACCACTCGTTCCCGCCGACGCCGCCGGGCATGTTGTATCCCGACCCGCCGCCAACTTGCCCCTGCACCAGGAACTGGGTAGTGCCGGGAACCTGCACACCCGGCGCGATCCGGGCGAGCATCGAGACATTGTTGCCGAGCACCGGCAGGTCCATCAGTTCGCGATGCGTCATGGCGCGTCCGGTGGTGACGCTGCTGGTCTCGAGCATCGGCGCTTCCGAGGTGACCGTCACGGATTCGCTAACGCCTCCGACCTCGAGCTGGAAGTTGACTTGCAAACGTTCGGAAAGGGTCAGGGTGATGCCGGACCGCACCATTCGCTTGAAGCCTTCCATCTCGACGGCGACGCTGTAGTTCCCCGGCAGGAGTAAAGGCGCCTCGTAGTAGCCGCTTGCGTTGGTGGTGAGGCGTGCCGGCATCCCGGTGCCGGTGTTGAGAACCGTCACGCTGGCGCCGGAAATGGTCGCTGCCTGCGCATCGGTCACGGTCCCGGAAATGTTTCCCCTGGTGTCCTGTGCCAATCCCGCAACGGGCAGCCAAAGGCAAAAAAGGGCAATCGCAAAGCGTCCCATAATCCCCCCTTAACTCAACGAATCGAACCGTCTGGAGGATTATATTTGCCTAATTTGATAAATGCAACTTCCCGCAGTCGCGTGTCCTCGCCGCGCGGTGTGGAAAGCTTCGGCGAGCGGCAGCTATTTCGTCGCGCTGGGGGTCGATGGTGGTGCGCCACTGGTTCTTTCCCAGGGCCTCCACCTCTTCCGCGAGATGCTCCTCGTGGGGGACATAATCATTACAGAACTGACTCTGAATTCAACGAAGCAGTTCCCCCGCCGGATCCACCTCGATCTCTCCGAGCCAATAGTCGAGATCCGACGGGCGTTGAAACAGCGCTGCCTTGATCCGCTGCCCTTCACGTAGTTTCCCCAACCCGGCTGCGTCGCGGACGGGAAACTCCATCGTCATCGCATCCATCCAAACCTCGCCATTCGCGCTCAGGATCGGATCGTGCTTGACGACAACGGTCTTGTTCCCGGCGTCGACCCGGACGACGACACCGGTCAATAGGTAGCGATCCACCTCGCCCGTGGCTTCCGGCGAACGGCTGCAGGAGACGGCGAGCGAGAGCAGCAGGACTGCGGCGAACGTCGCGCCGCGCCGTCCCCGCTCAATCCCCATGCGCGTGCGGACGCGCCATCGGCGCCGATGCCGCAAGCTGGCCCACCGAAACGTGAATCTGCGGTAGCGCCCCATCGGGGTGCTCTTCCTGCTGCTGTACCGCCGCCAGCCGCTCCCGCAGCAGTTCCCGCCGCAGCCGCTGTTCGTACTCCCGCAGCCGCGCATCGATATCGGTCTGCTTCTTCTTGTTCGCCACCATGTCTTCGCGGTAGCGCTTCAGGAAGTAGCCGATCGTCTCCGTGCGGATCCTGATCGACCCGGTCGGCTTGTTTTCGTCGATATCCTTGAAGCAGAAGTACGGCGTGCCCGAGTGCTCGACGATCTCCTCGACCACCGTATAGATCGGCGCGTCGTGGCCGCACTTGAAACTCGAAAGCTCGAGCGCCACCAGGTTCGGATGACGCGCGACATACTTCGCCGCCCACACCTTGCGCGATGTGTTCTCCGAATAGGAGTTCTTCCACACGTCCGAAATCGCCATCGGATGCGGAATCTCGCCCGACACCACTTCCTCGCCGAACAGGCGCCAAACGATGTCGTCGTCGATCGGCAGCGAGTCCTCGGTGAACACCGGGTAGCCGAGCTTCTGGAACTCTTCGAGAATTTCGTGATTCACGCCGGGGTCGTTGTGATACGGCCGGCCCAGCAGAACGATCCCGAGCCTGTCTTCCCGCTCCAGTTGCTCCAAAACCTCGCGGCCCGTCCCGCGCTGCACGACATTATTGAAATAGTCGAGCGCCTTGTATCCCTCATCCACCGCCCGCGCGTTCTCTTCAGGCGACAGGCCGAGAATGTCCTTGAACTGCTCAAACATCTGGCGCTCGAACATATCGCGCTTCGACGTGTTGATGAACGTATCGAGAAAGATGACGCCCTTCTCGCCGAACAAGTCGCCTTCCTTCATAAAGGCGGCTTTGACGGCTTCGGGCGTGGTGGCGACCGTCGGGCACGACCGGCTGCTCTGCGTGTTGCGCAGATCGCTCGTCAGACAGTCGATCATCGGAAAGAAGATCACGTCCAGCGGCTTCTTCGCGTGATGCACGTACAGCAAATTGTGAACGTGCGGGATGCCGAGCTTCGACGGGAAGCACGGATCGATGGAGCCGCGCTTGGCGCCCGCCTTGTACAACTCCTCGTTGGTGTAGTCGGAGAAAATCATGTTCTCCGCTTTCACCCCGAGCGAGGCCAAATACCCGGTGAACAGCGGCGTCATCGAGTACATATTGAGAACCCGCGGCATGCCGATCCGGATCTGCCCGCGCTTCTTCATCAACTCGGCGCGTTTCCGCTGCGCGGAGGTGATCTGAATCTTCGGCAGCGGATCGGCCACGTTCGGCGAGTCCGGTACGCGGAACGCGCCGCGCGCGGCAATCTCGACGATATTCGGATTCTCTTTCTTTAACCGGTCGAGGTTGCCCTTGATCGAGCGCATCTCGGTGATGTCCTCGACGGTGCCCTTCTCGCACGTGGCGATGATCAGCCGCTGCGTCCCTTCCTCGAGTGGAACCTTCGACTTCGGCGGCCGGTAAGCGTTCTCGCTGAGCGTCGTCGCCTTCACGTCGATGAACGTGCGCAGGCACTTGTTCTTGCAGAAATAGCAGCGCGTCGCTTCCGAACGGGTCGTCTTGAACGAGATTTCCTTAATCGCGTCGATGCCGATGAACGTCGACTTGCGGCCCCTGTCCCATAACCGGCCCGCTTCCAACCCGGCTCCGATGGCGCCCGCCTCCCCGCAATGTTTATGGACAATCACTTCCGCGGCGAGATCCTTCCCCTTGAACCGCGACTCGATGAAATCCACCTGCGCCTTAACCGCCGCCAGGTTGTACTGCGTGCCGCCCTGCAGCAGGAACCGCCGCCCGATCGCCGACAGGTTCGGGATCTGCGAAACGTAGAGCCAGATGTTCTTCGGCAGGACGTTGCACAGCCCGGCCATGATCTCTTCCGGCTTCCAGCCCTGGCGCTGGAAATCGACGATGTCGGACTGCATGAACACGGCGCAGCCATAGCCGAAGCTGGGATAACCATTCGCGCCGAAGGCGACATCGGCAAACTCTTCCACCGGGTATCCGAAGCCCTGCGCGGTGGATTGAAGGAAGTATCCGTTGCCCGCCGAACACTGCGTGTTCAACTTGAAGTCCTTCACACGCCCGTTCTTCAGGATGATGATCTTGATATCCTGGCCGCCGACGTCGCAGATCACGTCCACGTTGTCGTAAAAGTGCAGGCCCGCCTGGGTGTGGGCGACCGTCTCCACCACCGCGGCATCGGCGCCAACCACGTCCCTTAAGATGTCCTTCGCGTACCCCGTCGTACCGACACCCAACACCTTCAGCGTGGCGCCCTGATCGGAGATCTGCTGTTCCAATTTGTCGAAGATCTCGATCGTATCTTCGATGGGGTTGCCCTTGGAAAGCTGGTAGGCCTTGGCCAGAATGAGCCGCTCCGGATCTTTCGAGATCAGGACCGCCTTCGTGGACGTGGAGCCGCCGTCGATGCCGATGAACCCTTCCACCACCTGTTCGGCGCGGAACGCGGCCGGCACGAATTTCTTGGGCTGGTACCTCGACTTAAACGACTGGAGATCTTCGGGCGACTTGGCTAGGCCGCCATTCCCGCCCTTCTTTTTCTTTTCCTCTTCGCGCCCGACGGTGATGTACCACTCCAGCTTTTCCCAGCCCTTGTAGCGGCCGATTTCGGCATCCTCGTCCTTGCCGAATTCGACGGCGCCCAACGCGGCGAAATACTGCGCATTGTCGGGGATCTTGATGAATTCCTCGGGGTCCACGCCTTCCGGCAGCGGATAGTTGCGCTCCGCCCAGATCTTTGGGATATTCGACCGCCAGCAGTCCTGCATGCCCTTGATGTAGGTGTTCGGACCGCCGAGCAACAGCACCTCCGGCCGCAGCGTGTTGCCGCGCGTCAGCACCGAAAGGTTCTGCATCACGATGGCTTCAAACAGCGACGCCATCAGCTCGTCGGGCGGAACACCGGATTTCTGCAAGCCGTTGATATCGGTTTCCGCGAACACGCCGCACTTGCCGGCCACGGGGTGCAGCTTCATCCCCTTGTAGCCCATGTTGGAGAGTTCCTCGGAGGGAATCCGCAACTTGGCGTTGATCTTGTCGATCACCGCGCCGGTGCCGCCGGCGCACTTGTCGTTCATCGACGGGATCTTCTTCTTCC